>JAEUJI010000162.1 GCA_016794805.1 Gemmatimonadota bacterium | reverse complement strand
CCCGGCCTCGAGAAACAGGAACACGGGGGACTGGCACTCGGGGACCCGGTTGAGTCCCTGCTCCCGCGCGGCATGGTACCGGTCGGGGAGCTCCGGCAGGCGCTTGCTGTAGTCGAGCAGCAGCTCGAGGCGGGTCTGCTTGTCGGAGGCCTTGAAGCGGCGGACGATCCGGTCCAGCTTGTCGATCATCTCCTAACCTACCGCCCCACGCCGGCCCCTTCCAGTTCCGCGAGCAGCGCCGCCAGGTCCACCCCGTGCGCCCGCGCCGCGAATTCAAGCGAATGCTTCCCGCCGCAGCAGAGATCGATGCCGTAACGCGCCAGCACCGGCGCGGCGGCCGGGTACTGTTCCGCGATGGAGCCGACGGTCATCTCGGGCCGGATCGGTGTCTCGGTGCTCATGCGATGCCTCCCGGGGCCGCCTGGCCCCGTGGCGTCAAGGTGAACATGCGAAGGTGATGGGCGCAGGTGGCGACGATGCCCGCCAGCATGAGCCACGCGCCCAGCCGCGCGCCACCGGTGTGGGCAAGGAGCAGGCTCGGCAGGAGCGCCGCCAGGCCGGCGCCGTAGGCTCCCGCGGCCGTGAGGCCCAGCCGGGGCGAGAGCGTCTGGGGCAGGGTCGGAGTGCCGGGGCGTCCCATGCGCGCGGCGAATCGGTGATGCCAGGTCAGGGTCGGGAGCACCCGGTACGACACGCCGAGCACCAGCGCTCCCGCCCATCCCGCGATGAGCGTGACGGCGTAGGTCGTGAGCCATCCCGGGCCCCGGGCGCCCCGGGCCGCGGCCACCACCCCCAGCGGGACGGCCGTCGTGAGGGCGACCAGCGCGATCGTGAGCAGCGTGGTCGCCGCATCGAGTGCGCGCCGGGCGCGCCCCGCGAACCACTCCCAGGCGTGGCGGAGGAAGGCCGCCGCGGCCGCCACCGTGATGCCGATGCCGGCCCAGCTCAGCACCGGGGCCGAGAGGATCAGGCCAAGGGCGATGGTAACCGTCCCGGTCCCGAGCGCGCGCGGGAGCCAGCGGTCCACCGTGGTGGGGAGCCGGGCCTGGGCGCCGAAGAACATCGGCAGCATCCGGCTCCCCATGCCGAACGCGGTCATCGTCACGAAGCCGGCGATCGCGAGCTGGAAATGCGCGGCGATCAGCCCCAGCCGCGGGGTGGTCCACCAGCCGAACGCGTCGCCGATGCGCGCGCCCGCGACCAGCATCGCGAAGCCGAATCCCATGTGACCGTACGAGATGTAGATGCCGAGCTGGCGGTTGCGCGGGGCGCGGCGCCGCTGGGGGAGCAGGTTCCACGCGGTCAGGAAGACGGCGGTGAAGAGCACGCTCCACCCCAGCGACTGCAGGCTCCGGGTGCCGGCGAGCAGCCCCGTCACCAGCAGCGCCGTGCCGGTGGTGTGCAGTCCGAGCGCGAGCCACGCCACCC
Source organism: Gemmatimonadota bacterium (assembly GCA_016794805.1). Classification (GTDB taxonomy): domain Bacteria; phylum Gemmatimonadota; class Gemmatimonadetes; order Gemmatimonadales; family GWC2-71-9; genus JADJOM01. The sequence continues at coordinate 3,575 of JAEUJI010000162.1, read as the reverse complement.
GCCGGCTCCGCTCCCCGATGCCGAGCATGGCGGGGAAGATCTGGTACAGCACCCCGGTGATGCTGGTGCTGAGCCAGCCGAGCGTGAAGAGGTGGGTGAGGGCGAGGACCCGCGGGTCGAGGAACTGCCCCCGGGCCAGCACCGGCGCCAGCCACGCCAGGCCGGCCGCGCCGCCCAAGGCCCAGCCGAAGCCTGCGCCCAGGTGACTCGCCACCAGCGGGAACGAGGGTGCCACCTGGCCCGCCACCGGGAGTGGCCGGGGAGCAGTCGGCGGCGCCGGGGCAGGGGGGCGGAGGATTTCGCTCATGCCGGTGATAATATCACCTGCGCATGAGAATACCGTGAAAAAAGCCGTGGGGGCGGATCGGAGATCCGCCCCACGGCGCGCGCTCCGGCCCTAGCCGGTTACATGTTGTCCACCACCGCCTGCCCGAACTCGGAGCACTTGAGCAGGGTGGCGCCCGGCATCAGCCGCTCGAAGTCGTAGGTCACCCGCTTCTGGCCGATCGCGGCTTCCAGTCCCTTGATGATCAGGTCGGCGGCCTCGTTCCAGCCCATGTGGCGCAGCATCATCTCGGCCGAGAGGATGACGGAGCCCGGGTTCACCTTGTCCTGGTTGGCGTACTTGGGCGCGGTGCCGTGGGTGGCCTCGAAGATCGCGTGGCCGGTGATGTAGTTGATATTGGCCCCGGGGGCGATGCCGATGCCCCCCACCTGCGCGGCGAGCGCATCCGAGATGTAGTCGCCGTTCAGGTTCATCGTGGCGATCACATCGTACTCCGCCGGCCGGGTCAGGATCTGCTGCAGGAAGGCGTCGGCGATCACGTCCTTGACCACCACTCCGCCGGGCAGCCGGCACCAGGGGCCGCCGTCGATTTCCACCCCGCCGTACTCCTGCTTCGCGAGCTCATAGCCCCAGTCGCGGAAGGCCCCCTCGGTGAACTTCATGATGTTGCCCTTGTGCACCAGGGTCACGCTCTTCTTGCGGTGCTTCACCGCATAGTCCAGGGCGGAGCGGATCAGCCGCTTGCTCCCCTCCTCGGAAATGGGCTTGATCCCGATGCCGCTGGTGGCGGGGAAGCGGAGGGTGGTGGCGCCCATCTCCTCCAGCAGGAACTTCACCATCTTCACCGCCTGCTCCGACTTCGCCTTGTACTCGATGCCGGCGTAAATGTCCTCGGTGTTCTCCCGGAAGATGATCATGTCCACCAGCTCCGGCTGCTTGACCGGGCTCGGCACGCCGGTGAACCAGCGCACCGGGCGGACGCAGGCATACAGATCGAGCTTCTGCCGGAGCGCCACGTTGAGCGAGCGGAAGCCGCCGCCCACCGGGGTGGTGAGCGGTCCCTTGATCCCGACGAGGTGGTAGTCAATGGCCCGCAGCGTGTCGTCCGGCAGCCAGCTGTCCAGCTTGTCCCGCGATTTTTCCCCGGCGAACACCTCGAACCAGGCCACCTTCCGCTTGCCGCCGTAGGCCTTCCGCACCGCCCCATCGAACACCAGCTGTGACGCGCGCCAGATGTCGGGGCCGGTGCCGTCCCCCTCGATGAACGGGATGATGGGCTGGTCGGGCACCTTGAGGGCGCCATTGACCAGCGTGATGGCCTGGCCCGCGGTGGGGGCGGTGAGCGCGTCGTACGTGGGAGGTGTGGGCATAGGACGGGGTTCGGCGTAAGTTGGGTAACTACGGGGGCGCCACGCCCCAATATACCCTATGACTTCCGCCCCGCTCCCCGACCCCGCCGCTCCCCTTCGGCTGAGCCTCGCCCGGCAGGGGCAGGCGGTCGAGGCGGCCCACGCCATCCTCGCCGTCTTCGACGCCCACCAGGCGCAGTTCCGGCTGGTGACCCGGCGGGCCGAGGCGCGGTTTCTCCAGCGGGACTGGCGGGGGAGCCAGCTGGACGCGGCGGAGCGGCTGACCCTCTATCGCCAGTTCGTAAGCTGGTGCGTGAGTGACCTGCGCCGCACCCTCGGCGACCAGGCCCGGGACCTCCCCTTCTGGCGTGCGGTACACACGGCGTACGCCCGGGCGGCGGCGGAGCGGCTCGACCCCGAACTCGCCTACACCTTTCTCAACTCCGTCGTGCGCCAGATCCTGCACGTGGTCGGCCCGGGGATGGGCGTCTACTTCGACGATGCCGACTTCCAGCTCCTCGGCACCCATGCCGTGGCTCCGGTCTACCGCACCTATCCGGGGGGCCGGAGCCTGGAGGCACTCTTCCGCGCGGTGCTCACCGACCTCCCGTTCCGGGCGGCCCATGCGGCCATCGACGACGACGCCCGGCTGCTGGCCGCGCGGCTGGCGGAGGAACTGGCCCGGGCCCCGGAGGGGGGCGGCATCGAGGCGCTGGAACTGGTCCCGACGCCCTTCTATCGCAACAAGGGCGCCTACCTCGTCGGCCGGCTGCGCACCACCAGGGGGGGACTGCCGCTGGTCCTCCCGATGGTGCATGACGAGCAGGGGATCCGGGTGGACGCCCTCCTGACCACCTCCGACGAGGCCAGCGTCGTCTTCTCCTTCACCCGCTCCTACTTTCATGTGGAACTCGACTGCCCCCGCGCCATGGTCGAGTTCCTCCGCACCCTGATGCCCCGGAAGCCGGTGGACGAGCTCTACACCTCGCTCGGCTACCACAAGCACGGCAAGACCGAACTGGTCCGCGCCCTCCTCCGGCACATGGAAACCCACGACGCCCGCTTCGAGGTGGCCGAGGGGGACAAGGGACTGGTGATGGCGGTCTTTGCGCTGCCGACCCTCAACGTGGTCTTCAAGCTCATCAAGGACCGCTTCGGTCCGCCCAAGCAGACCACCCGGCAGCAGGTGATGGAGAAGTACCAGCTGGTCTTCGTCCGGGACCGGGTGGGCCGGCTGGCGGATGCGCAGGACTTCGAGGGGCTGTCCTTCCACCGGGACCGCTTCGCCCCCGGGCTGCTGGAGGAACTGCTGGCCGATTGCGGCAAGACCATCGACGTGAGCGGCGACCACGCCGTCTTCCGGCACCTCTACACCGAGCGCCGGGTGACCCCGCTCAATCTCTACCTCCGCCAGGTGGACGAGGCCCGCGCCGTGGACGCCGTGCTCGACTATGGCCAGGCCATCAAGGACCTCGCCGCGGCCAACATCTTCACCGGCGACATGCTGCTCAAGAACTTCGGTGTGACCCGGCATGGGCGCGTCATCTTCTACGACTATGACGAGCTCTGCCTCCTCACCGAGTGCAACTTCCGCGAGATTCCCGCCGCCCGGCACGAGGAGGACGAGTACGGCGCCGAGCCGTGGTTCTCCGTTGGGGAGCACGACATCTTCCCCGAGGAGTTCCGCGCCTTCCTGACCCTCCCGGGCCGCCCCGGCGAGGCGTTCCAGCGGGCCCACGGCGACCTGCTCACCGTGGCGTACTGGCGCCGGATGCAGCTCCACGCCGAACGGGGTGAGGTGGTGGACATCTACCCCTACCGCCCCGCCCGCCGCCTGCGCTAGACGGGGCGGTTATCATTCCCGCCCCATGACCCTGCTTTCCCTGAATGGCCTGACGCTGCAGTACGGCGCCGACATCCTGCTCGCCGACGTGACCACG
>JAEUJI010000160.1 GCA_016794805.1 Gemmatimonadota bacterium | reverse complement strand
CCTGCCCTTCGACGCGGACGGGGTCGTGGTCAAGGTGGACCGGCTGGCGCTGCACGCCGAACTGGGCGTGGTCGGCGACCGGGAACCCCGCTGGGCCATCGCGCGCAAATTCGCCCCGGAGGTGGCGGTGACCCGGCTCCTCGACATCCAGATCAACGTCGGCCGGACCGGCGCGCTCAATCCCTTCGCGGTGCTGCAGCCGGTGGAGCTGGGCGGGGTGACGGTCTCCAGCGCCACGCTGCACAACGAGGACCTGATCGAGGCGAAGGACATCCGGATCGGGGACTGGGTGGAGGTGATCCGCGCCGGGGAGGTGATCCCGCAGGTCGTGGGGCCGCTCCGCGAGCGCCGCGACGGGAGTGAGCGGCCGTTCGTGATGCCCGCGCGCTGCCCCCGCTGCGACACCCCGGTGGTGCGGGATGCCGACGAGGCGGTGCGCTACTGCCCCAACCTGGCCTGCCCGGGGCGGGTGCTGGAGGGGATCGTCCATTTCGCGGGCCGGGAGGCGATGGACATCCGGGGCCTGGGATACGAACGGGTCCGGCAGCTGCTCGATGAGGGGCTCATCCGGGACGTGGCGGACCTGTACGAGCTCACAGCGGAGCGGCTGGTGCAGCTCGAGCGCTTCGCCGCCCAGTCGGCGAACCAGCTGGTGGCGGCCATCGAAGCATCCAAGGCACGGCCGCTCTCCCTGCTCCTGTTCGGACTCGGGATACGCCATGTGGGCAAGACGGTGGCGCAGCTCCTCGCCCGCCGCTTCGGCACCATGGAAGCGCTGGCGGGCGCGACGCTCGCCGAGGTGGAGGCCGTCCCCGGTGTGGGGCCGACGATCGCCGCCGCGGTGGTAGAGTTCTTCGGGATGGACGCCAGCCGGCTCCTCCTCACCCGCCTGGCCGCGTGCGGCGTCGCGATGACCGAGCCCCGCGCGGTGAGCGCCGACGGCCCGCTCGCGGGCAGGGCCTACGTGCTCACCGGCACCCTGCCGACGCTCTCCCGGCAGCAGGCCGCCGACCTCATCGAGCAGGCCGGCGGGCGGGTGACCGGCAGCGTCAGCAAGAAGACCGATGCCGTGGTGGCCGGGGCGGACGCCGGCGGCAAGCTGGAGAAGGCCCGGGCCCTCGGCATCGAGGTGATTGACGAGGACGAACTCAAGCGCCGAGCCCTTGCCCCTCCCCCGGAGCGGCCCTAACCTTCCGTGTCCTCGCGGAGTGATCCCATGCCGTCAGCCAGCGTCGCCGCCCCCGCCGATACCATCCTGCTCGCCCGCCAGAGCCTGCACCACCTCCGGGGGGTGCTGGAGCGCGATGCCGGGATGCAGGCCGCGACCTGGCTGCAGGAGGCAGGGTTTGCGGGGGGCGGCGCGCTCTACGCGGTGTACTCCACCTGGCTCTCGGAGCGCTATGCGGTGGACCGGCCCGCCTCGCTGGATGTCCGGCACCTGGGCGAGACCCTCTCCTCCTTCTTTGAGGAGCATGGCTGGGGCACGCTGCGGGTGACGCCGGTGACGCCCGCCGTCATCGCCCTCGACTCGACCGACTGGGCCGAGGCCGACCCCACCGCGGGCGCGACCTTTCCCAGCTGCCACTTCTCCTCCGGCCTGCTGGCGGAGTTCCTGGGCCGGGTGTCGGAGACGACGCTGGGTGTGATGGAAGTGGAGTGCCGGTCGCGCGGGGAGGCGCGGTGCCGCTTCCTGGCCGGCGCCCCGGAGACGCTGCAGATCCTCTATGGCCGGATGGCGGAAGGGGCGAATTACCTCGACGCCCTGGGCGCCTGAGCCTGATGTGCGCCTATAACGTCCGGAAGAACCGGTCGGTGGACCACGAGCCCGCCTCGGGCGCCCAGCGAGCGGGCAATCGGCTGCGGGAACTCGGCATCTGGGCGGTGGGCATCGGGGCGATGTACCTGGTGTACTGGCTGGCCCGGCGGTTCCTCTTCTAGAACACCGAGACGCCGTCCAGCACCAGCGGCGGCATCGCGCGGCTCCCCACCCACGTCAGGTCCGCCCCGACCGTCACCACCCGGCTCAGCAGGTCGTGGACATTCCCGGCCACGGTCACTTCCGGCGCCAACCCCGTCACCGCCCCGCCCTGCACCCGCCACGCCAGCATGGCCGGCAGCGCAAAGGTCCCTCCCATCACGTTGGTCTGGGTCCCGGGCCGGAGCAGTTCGATGATGAGGCCGTCCCCCACGGCGCCGAGTACCTCGTCCCAGGTCGCAGTGCCCGGCTCGACCACCAGGTTGCTGCACGCCGGCTGCGGCTTGCCGAACGTCGTCCGCCGGCCATGCCCGGTCGGCATGGCACCCACCCGCCCCGCCGTTTCCAGGTCGTACAGAAAGGCGGCGACCTCCCCCGCCTGTACCAGCGGCAGGCGGCGGCTCGCTGTGCCTTCATCGTCCAGCGGGCGTGACCCGGGGCGGCCATCGAGCAGCGGATCGTCCACCAGGGTGAGCTGCTCGCTGTAGGCTCGCGTGCCGCGCTTCCGCGCCAGCGGAGAGCCGCCGTGCAAGGCCGCCTTCCCCAGGAGCGCCTGCTCCACGGAGAGGAGGAGCGGCGGCAGGGCCGTGGGCAGGAAGCCGACGCGCTGCCGCCCCAGCTTCGCCTCCGCCTCCCGTTCCGCCCAGCCCAGCCGCTGCCTGAGCATCGCCACCAGCAGTTCGAGGTCGCGCAGCGCGGGCAGGTCCGCGCCGCACAGGCCGGCCCGGACCACCAGGCGGCGCCCCTCCTGCATCCGGCTCACTTCGGCGGTGAGGGAGACCAGCGAGACGTCGTAGGCGGCGTCGAGCCCCGCGGTGTTGGCCACCCGGACCATGCCCACGGACCGCTCCACGGAGAGCCCCAGCTCCACCCGCTCCCCGCCCAGCCGGTCCCGCACCAGGTGCCCGAGGTCGGTCAGGTCGCCCAGGCTCGCGGATGCCGCCCGGGGCATGTGGGTCACGACGGTCGGCAGCGGGGCGGGATGGGGGAGGGTGATGGTGGCGACCTCACCGAGCTGGGCCGAGGCCAGGGCGCGCGAGACGAGGTCGTCGGGGTCCTCGACGGCGCTGCCGGCGTTCCCCACCTTCCCCTCGGCCACCACACGCAGGGCGGTCCCGTGGCTGTAGCTGGCGGATGCCCGAACCGGCCGGCCGCCGGCAAACTCGAGCAGCGTGGTTTCGTCCGACTGCTCGATGGCGTCGGCCAGGGTGGCGCGCCGGGCGGCGCGCTCCAGCAGCGGGGCGATCATGCGCTGTCGCCACCGACGACCACGCCGTCCACCCGGACGTGGGGGCCGCCATCGGCGACGGGAATCCGCCCCGAGGCGGGGCGACCGCAGCTGGTCGCCTGCAGGTTCCAGCGGAAGTCCCCCGCGACGGCGTCGAGCCGCTGCAAGGTCTCGGCGACGTCGCCGGTGAGCACCATCGGCCGCACTGTTTCCGCGAGCCGGCCATCGCGGATGAGCTGACCGAAGCCGGTCGTGAGGGTGAACCGGCCCTGATGCACGTCGCCCCCCATGGCATCGCAGCAGTAGAGCCCGTGGCGGATCGGGCGCAGCAGGTCCTCGAGGGATCCCTGGCCGCTGGCGACGTAGGTGTTGGTGAGGCGGGCGCTGGGCGCCTGGCGGAACGAGCCGGCGCGCGCATTGCCCGTGGGGCGCGTGCCGGCGCGGCCGGCGGTCTCGCGGGTGTGCAGCCGACCCACGAGCACCCCGTGCTGCACCAGCAGGGTGTTCTGGGTGGGCGCCCCCTCGTCGTCGAAGGGCATCGAGCCGGGGAGGCTGCTCGCGCTGCCGTCGTCCCCCACCGTCAGCAGGTCCGATGCGACGCGGCGCCCCGGCCGCATGAGCTGATCCAGCTCGGCCCGGTCGCCGAGGGTGTCGGCCTCGCTCAGGTGCCCGAGCGTCTGGTGCAGCAGGGCGGCGAGGCAGCGGGGATCGAGCACCACGGGGTAGGTGCCGGCCTTGACCTTGGGCGCGGAGAGCAACGCGATGGCGCGCCGGGCGGCGGCGCGGAAGAGGTGATCCGTATCCTGCGCCGAACGCCAGCCGCCGCGCACCGCCCAGGACTCCAGCGCCCGCTCGAGGAATCCCTCCTCGCGGGCCATGGCGGCGGCGGCGAGCCGCACCTCGGGGCGGAGGTCCGACAGCATGGCGCCGCTGGAGGTGGCCAGCCACCGCTCGACCACCCGGTCCTCGTAGGTGGCGCGGGAGTCCACGATCCGCCGGTCGCTGGCGAGCATCTCCTGGTTGAGGCGCTCCAGCAGCTCCCGCTTGGCGGCCAGCGGCACCTCCCGCACGTCGCCATCGAGGTCGCTGGCGTGGTCGGCGGTGCGGATCGGGATCTCGGCGAGGCGGAGGGGAGCGTCGAGCGGGACCGCGAGGGAGAGTTCGTGCGCGCGGGCGACCATCGCGGGCAGCCGGTCCACGCCGGTGAAGCTCGCAATCCCCCAGCCCTTGCCGTGATTGAGGCAGCGGACCATGCCGCCGACCTCGCGCGCGGCGGTGGCCCCCTCGAGCCGGCTGCCGCGGAAGGCGACGGTGCTGGCCCAGGTGCGTTCCAGCCGGATCTCGGTGAAGTCCGCGCGGGAGGCGCGCAACGCGTCGGCCAGCCGGTTCTTCACCCCGTCGAGGTCCCCTTCAGCCATTGCACGTAATCGGGGCGGGTGACCAGCTCTCCCTCGGCGATGATCTCGCGATCCCACGGGAGGATCACCCGGTTCTCCGTCTCGAAGGCGTGGAAATCGGGAGCGTAGCCCCCGGTCTTGAAGGAGACGGCGGTCCGGACTTCCTTCGGGCGGAGGGCCCGCACCTCATTGAGCGCGAGCTTCAGGGTGGACCCGGTGTCGCAGGTCTCGTCGACCAGCAGCACCCGCCGGCCCCGGATGGAGGCGGGAGGACCCGCCACCAGGATCGGCTCCCCCCCGGCGTCCTGCCGGGTGACCGCCATGGAGGAGAACTCGGCCTGGAGGATCGTGGCCACCACCACGCCGGGAATCACCCCGGCCTTGGCGATGCCGAGAATCACCTCGGGCTCGTAGGCGCGGGCCACCTTGAGGGCGAGGGCGCGGCAGATCTCGCCGAAGAAGGGCCAGTCTACTTCGAGCACGCCGCGAGACTGTGAGGCTGCGATGGGTCGTTTCATGGGGCCACGGAGGAGGCGGTCGGCCAGCTGTGCGCGAGGTCAAAGCTACCCCCCGGCGGGGGCGGCGTAAACTACGTTGCGGGCCCCCGGGGGCCGGGCTATCTTAGCCCAACCTCCCCCCTCCGACCCGCAAGGATGTTGTCCCTCAATGAGTTTCTGGCGGCGGTTGTTCGGCGGCGGCCTCTCTGACGGCCTGAAACCGCAGCGTCTCGACTACCTCAACGAAGCACTTGCCCTCGAACGGCAGGGGGACTTCGAGGGCGCGCTGACCTCCTACCGCCTGGCGCTCCGGGACAACGTGAACGATCCGCGCATCCTGCAGAACATGGCGATCGCGTTCACCAAGACGGGACAGCACGAGGAGGCGATCCGGCACTACCGCCGTGCCCTGGCCCTGGACGACACCCTGGTGGGCGCGCACTACGGCCTCGCCTTCCGGCTCAAGGAGAAGGGCGACGGCGCCGAGGCGGCGGAACACCTGCGGAAGTTCCTGGCCCGGCCGCCCAAGGGGCCCGACGCGGACCGCTGGGTGCGTCATGCCGAGGCCACGCTGCGGGAGCTGGAGGAGACCGCGGGCCAGGAGCCGGGGTGAGCCGGCGGGCGGCGGTGGTGGCGCTGGTGGCGCTGGCCGGGTGCAGCGACATCTCCGGCAGCCGGGGGGTGGTCGCCCTGGAGCTGCGCCTCCCTTCGCCGCCGGCCGTGGAGCAGTTTGACACCCTCACGCTCCGGGCCCGCGCCATCGACCCGGACGGGGACAGCGTGGCCGCCGAGATCTTCTGGCGGACGCCGGACACGACGCTGATCATCGCCGATTCCACCGGGCGCCTGACCACGGCGCTCACCTCCGGCACCGGCCGGGTGCAGGCCCGGGTCGGCAACCTGTATTCCGAACTGTCGAACCCGGCATTCACCATCCGCCCGCGGTCGGACACGCTGCGGCTCAGCGTGCCGGACACGCTCACGGTGCCGGCGGCGGACACCGCCTCCGCCCCCCTGGGCGCCGTGCTCGAGAGCAACGACCCCGCCGGCGGGATCAGCGGGGCCAGCATCCTGTACGAAGTCGTGGACACCATCGCGGCGCAGGGCTCCGTCCGGTTCCAGGGCGGCAACCTCGTGCTCCGCGCCACCACCTCCACCGGAGGGGCACCGTCGCCAGCGGTGACCCTCCGGCGAGTGCCGGGAGCCACCCCACCCGCGACGGTGCAGGTGCGGGTCAGCGCCACCCGGCCCAGCGGCACCCCGGTCCCCGGATCGGGCCAGCTCTTCACCCTGACGTTCCAGTAACAACCTGCACGGAGGCCACCCCCGATGGCCACGCCCCGTACCCTGAATGAACTGTTCTTCGGCGGCCTCGACCGCTACGGCCAGCGGCCGGTGGTGCTGCGCGCAAAGGTGGGCGGCGCCTGGCGCGACATCGGCGCGGCGGAGGTCAAGGAGAAGGTCCAGTGCCTCGCGGCGGGGCTGCGCGAGCTGTCCATTACCGCGGGCAGCAACGTCGCCATCCTGAGCGAGAACCGGCCCGAGTGGGCCTACGTGGACTTCGGGTGCCTCACGGCCCGCTGCGCCGACGTGCCGATCTACCCCACCCTCCCCGCGGGACAGATCTCCTACATCCTGCGGGACAGCGGCGCGTTGGCGGTGTTCGTGTCCAGCAAGGCCCAGCTGGAGAAGATCATCTCCATCCGCCACCCGGACGTCACTCCGGCGCTGCGCCACATCATCGCCATGGATGACGACGCCACCGGCCCCGGCGTGATGCCGTTCGCCGACCTGCTGGCCCGCGGCAAGGCGGCCCTGGGCAAGTACCCGCGGTGGCGCGAGGAGGCGCTGGAGGCGAAGCCCGACGATCTCGCCACCCTGATCTACACGTCGGGCACCACCGGGGACCCCAAGGGCGTGATGCTCACCCACGGGAACCTCACCAGCAACGTGGTGGCGGGGCTCCAGTACCTCGACCTCACCGAGCAGGACGAGTGCCTCTCCTTCCTGCCGCTCTCCCATGTCTTCGAGCGGATGGCCGGGCACTACTGCATGTGGCAGTCCGCCGCGATCATCAACTACGCCCAGAGCGTGGACACCGTCTCCGCCGACCTCGTCGAGCGCCGGCCCACCGTGGTGCTCTCGGTGCCCCGCCTCTACGAGAAGATCTACGCCAAGGTCCTCGAGGGCGCCGCGTCCTCGCCCGTCAAGAAGCGGATCTTCGACTGGAGCCGCGCCAATGGCGAGGCGTGGGCGGAACTGGTGCTCAACAAGCAGCCGGTCCCGTTCGGGCTGGGGATCAAGAAGGGGATCGCCGACAAGCTGGTGTTCAGCAAGCTGGTGGCGAAGACCGGGGGGCGGCTGCGCTACTTCGTCTCCGGCGGCGCGCCGCTCTCGGCCGAGATCGCCAAGTTCTTCTTCGCCGCCGGCCTGCCGATCTACGAGGGGTACGGCCTCACCGAGACCTCCCCGGTGATCTCCGTCAACGGCAAGGGCTTCCTGCGGCTGGGGAGCGTAGGACGGGTCGTGCCGGGGGTCGAGGCCACCATTGCGGCGGACGGCGAGATCCTCACCCGCGGCCCGCACGTCATGAAGGGGTACTACAACAAGCCCCAGGCCACCGCGGAGGTGATCGACAGCGGCGGCTGGTTCCACACCGGCGACATCGGCATGTTCGACGCCGACGGGTTCCTCAAGATCACCGACCGGAAGAAGGACATCATTGTCACCGCCGGCGGGAAGAACATCGCCCCGCAGCCGATCGAGGGGCGGGTCAAGACCAGCAAGTTCGTCCTGAACGCGGTCATGATCGGGGACAAGCGGAAGTTCCCCATCCTGCTCGTGGTGCCCAACGTCGACATCGTCCGGCAGTGGGCGACGGCCGAGGGCCGGAGCTACCCGGATGACGCCGCACTCATTGCCAGCAAGGAGACGGCCGAGAAGATCGACCGGGAGGTGAAGAAGACGCTCCGGGACCTGGCGCAGTTCGAGATGCCCAAGAAGATCGTGCTGATCCCGCACGACTTCTCGATCGAATCGGGGGAACTGACGCCGACGCTCAAGGTGAAGCGCCGGGTGGTGGAGAAGAACTACCAGGCCCAGATCGAGGCCGCCTACGCCGACCGGAGCGGGATCGCGACCGAAGCCTAGCGCCGCCCCACCCACCAGCCGCCGGCCGTTCCCAGCAATTCGAATCCGGGGACGACCGGCGGCTCGCCTTCCCCCGCCGCCCGGAGCCCGGGCAGCACCGCGTCCGCCGCCGCGTCATTCCACCCCGGGGCCAGGGCCCAGGGCGCGCTCACCACCGCGCCGCGCAGCGACCGCTGCTTGAGGGGGAACCGGGGCGCGTGGAGCACGCTGGCGCAGGTTGACGGTACGGTCCCCGCCGGCGGATTGACCAGCGCCAGGTGCACGCCCGGAAGCAGCGCGCCCAGCGACCCGGCCTCACGGGCGGCCTCCCCCACCAGCGCCACGTAGCCGCCCGGCCCCTCCAGCCCGAGGAAGGCGAGCAATCCAGCGGCTTCCGGGGGCGTCGGCCCGGGCACGGCCGGTGGCGGCTCCACCCTGCCGAACTCGACCAGCCCAGCCCGGATCGGGTACTCCGCCTGGCAGACCGGGCAGCCCAGCACTCCGTCCACGACATGGCGCCCCTGCATGGCGCCGGGAATGAGCACCAGGAACGCCTCGGGGTGCGCCTCCGGACAGCGCAGGTGGTCGGTGAGTTCGATGAACACCGGAGGCTCAGGGCCGGAAGACGACCCAGGTGAGCTTTCCCGCCTCGACCGTCGCCCGGCGGAAGAGCTTCCTTCCCCCCACCTCCACGCCGAGCACATAGGTCCCGGGGAGCACATCGCTCACCGCGAAGTGCTCGCCGTACAGCGGGTGGCCATGGGCCTTGTCCCCGTAGGTCTCGGCGAAGGAGAAGGGGGTCTCCGCCGGCTCGAGCTTGACCAACCCGTAGATGCGCGCCTGCGGGACGGGGTGGCCCGCGGAGTCGAACACCTGGCCGGCGACGAGCCCGGTGCCCGTCAGGGGTTCGATCCACAGCTCCGGATTGGTGGTGAAGGCCGGGAACCGCTGCAGCGAGTCCACGACCTGGCTGATGTCGTCCCCCGGCAGGGGCACCACGTGCACCTCGAGGTGCAGGTGGTCGTTGGTGGCCCTCCCGGTATTCCCCACCAGGGCGATCGTCTGCCCTGCCTCGACCCGCTCCCCGACCCGCACCCGCAGCGCGCTGTTGTGGTAATAGACGCTGAAGATCCGCCGCGGCCCCTCGGGCGTGGTGAGGATGCTGTCGTGCCGGATGGCGACGGTGAGCGCCCCCTGCTCCGCCGGTCCGGCGTACATCACCCGTCCCCCCGCGATGGCGAGCACCGGGGTCCCGTCGGGATTGTTGAACTCGACTCCCTGGTGCTGCTGGAAGTTGCCGCCCATGGTGGAGCCGTAGCGGTAGGTCTGGTCGATCTGGGCGTTGTTGGTGCGGTCGATCGGCCGGCGGAACCAGTTGGTCTTCGGGAACCGCGGCGCCTCCGCGGCCCGGGGCGCGCGGCGGAGGCACGGCAGCGTATCCGCGACCGGCCTCAGGCCACAGGGGGAGCCGCGCCAGGGCACCCCGCCCACCAGGATCCGGTTCCGCGGGGCGAACGCCGCGGAGGGCACCGGATCGGCGATCCACCCGGTGAGCCCCATCTCGAGGCGCTCATTCCCCTTGAGGGTCGTGAGCAGCAGGCCGCGGCGGCGGTCGAGTCCGATGCGCCGGATGTATTCGTTGCCGAGCACCGCGAAGGCGGTGTCGGCGGGGCCGCGCGCGGCGGGCCCGGTGCGGTCGGTGAAGGCGGTCCAGTGCTGGCCGTCATCGGTGGTCATCAGCACGCCGTCGGCGGTGGCCACCCAGGTGGTGTCCCCATGGGTGACGATGCCGTCGGGGGCCACGTACTGCCACTCGGGGCCAAGCTGGCTGAAGGTCCAGTTGGTCCAGGTCTGGCCGCCGTCGGTGGACAAACCCCAGCCGTTCCCGACCGTGCCATACCACACCTGCCCCCGGGTGCCGAACGCAAAGGCATGGACGAAGTCCCAGGAGATGCTGGTGGCGGTGGTATCGTGCCGGATCCGTTCCCACGCCGTGCCCTGCGGGGGGCGCCGGAAGATCCCCTGCCCGTAGGTGCCAACCCAGAGCGCCCCGCCCGGGTCGCGGGCCACCGCCAGGACGTGGAGCCCGAAGCCGGTGGAGTCGGGCAGCGGGGGCAGCGCCTGGGCGCGGAGCGGGTCGGGCGAAGTGACGAGGAGCGGTGCGACGAGCAGGGCAGCCGCGGCGATCGCCCCGGGGCGACAGCGGTAGTTCACGGTCTCTTCCTCAGGAAGTCACTCGCGGGGGGGCGTCGGGGACAGGCGGAGCCACTCGACCGTGGCGTGCGGCGGACGGGTGGCGACGAAGCGCACCGCCTCCGCCACATCCTCCGGCTGCAGCATCATGGCGCGCCGCAGGAAGCCGGGCCGGGCATCGGGATCGAAGGGATCCCAGATCGGCGTGTCGGTGGACCCGGGGGAGATCAGCGAAAACCGGAGGCCGGTGCCCCGGTACTCGGCGGCCAGGGCCTCGTGCAGTCCCCGCACCCCGAACTTGCTGGCGGTGTAGGCCGCGTTGTCGGGATAGCCCAGGTGGTCACAGGTGCTGCCGATCGTAATATGGAGCCCCGCCCCGGCGGCCCGCATCGCGGGCAGGAGCCCCTGGGCCACCAGGAATGGCGCGCGGACATTGAGGGCCAGCTGCTGGTCCAGTTCCGCTGGGTCGGTCGCCTCGAAGGGCTTGAGCACGAACAGGCCGGCGTTCTGGACCACCACCGCCGGCGTGCCCCATTCGGAGAGAATGCGGGTCGTGCCGCGGACGATGTCCGCCACCTGCCCCAGGTCGCAGCGCAGGTCCCGGAAGGGGCCGTGGGTGCCCTCCGGGAGGCTGCGGGACAGCCGCGCCACCGTGGCGCCCGCGGCGGCCAGCGCCTCGGCGGTGGCCCGCCCGATGCCGCGGCTGGCGCCGGTGACCACGGCGAGGGTCCCCTCGAGCGGCATCATTCGCCGGAGCGTCCGTGGACCAGGCGGAGGAACTCCTCGCGGCTCCGGATGTCGCTCCGGAAGATGCCGCGCACCGCGCTGGTGACGGTGCGGGAGTTCTGTTTTTCCACCCCCCGCATGGCCATGCAGAGGTGCACCGCCTCGATGAGGACCCCGACGCCGTGCGGCTCCAGGACCTCCATGATGGCGTCGGCGATCTGGTCGGTCAGCCGTTCCTGCACCTGCAGCCGGCGGGCGAAGACCTCCACGATGCGGGGCAGCTTGGAGAGGCCCACGATCCGGCCGTTGGGGATGTACGCCACATGGGCCCGGCCGAAGAACGGCAGCAGGTGGTGCTCGCAGAGCGAGTAGAGCTCGATGTCCCGCACCAGGATCATGCTGTTGTGCTGTTCCTCGAACAGCGCGTCCCCCACCGCATCCATCACCGAGAGCCCGTAGCCCCGGGTCAGCCAGCGGAGCGACTTCTCCACCCGCTCGGGGGTCTTGACCAGCCCCTCGCGATCGGGATCCTCGCCCAGGGCGCCCAGGATGTGGCGGACCTCCTCCTGGAACGGCGTGGTGCGGGCGCGGCGGCGGGACCTAGTGGCCTTCGAAGTCGACATAGTTGCGCGGGGTCTCCCAGAGGCGGAGGCGGAGGGCCAGGGCCGGCGGCAGCGCGGCCCGCAGGATTTCCCAGCAGTAGATGGCGATGTTTTCCGCGGTCGGAATGACCTCGCGGAAGTGGGGCACGTCCAGGTTCAGGTTGCGGTGGTCGAGGTGCGCGAGCAACTTCTCCTCGGCCAGCCGCTTCAGTACGTTGATGTCCAGCACGTACCCCGTCTCGGGGTCCACGGCGCCGGTCACGGTGAGGTCCAGCTCGTAGTTGTGCCCATGGTAGTTCGGGTTGGCGCACACACCGTAGACCCGGGCATTCCAGTCCTCGGGATACGCGGGGTTGTGCAGCCGGTGCGCGGCGTTGAAATGCACGCGGCGGGTGACGCTGACTGTCGGCATGCCGGGCTTCCGTCCAGGGAACGCGTTTGGCTGGAAGATGGCGGGGCTGGTACCGGGGTCAAGGCGGCGCACGCCAGCCTTGAACAGCGAAGGCACCGGCCGCACGGACCGGTGCCTCCGAGAGCACGACGGGGCGACGCCGAAGAGGGTGTATTGAAGCCCGACGAAGAAGTTTGGCGCCCTCACCGCTTCTTCTGCCTTCCCCCGGGGGGCGTGGCATCGGATGCAGTATCTGGGCCCTTCACCGGACCTGTTGGCTCAATAACGTGGTTCCTCGACGCCGCCTTCGATCTCGAAGATAGGACCCGAGTCACCGACCGTCAACAAACCCGAGGCATTTCCATGGCGCTTACCCTCGCCGGCGCAATCGGCGCGCTGCTGGTCTGGATCCTCTTCACCTTCCTCTTCCCGCTCGGACCCGCGGGCGCGGCGGTGCACCTGCTGCTGGGCCTGAGCGGCGCCCTGTTCGTCCGCTGGTGGGCGCTCCGCGGGGGCGGGAGCCGAGCCGGATGACCGCGGCGCCCGAAGGCAGCGCGGCGCGTGATCCGCTGCCGGCCATTCTCGCGGGCCTCCTCTACGTCCTCCTGCTGGTGGCCCTGCGCGAGATCCTGGCGCCGCCGCTGGTGCTGCCGCTGCTGCTGCTGGCGCTCTGGCCCCTCCGGGGCCGTCCCGGGGTCCGCCCGGCCATGGCGATCGCGGTGGTCCTTACCCTGTTCTGGGGCCTCAAGCTTTACGGCGGCCTGCTGGGCCCGTTCCTGCTGGCGCTGGCGGTGGCCTACCTCATGGCGCCCGCGGTGGCCCGCCTCGAGCGGCGGCGGATCGGCCGGGGGGCCGCGATCGGGCTGGTGGCCATCCCGCCCCTCGCGGCGCTGGTGCTGCTGCTCATCCTGGCCGGTCCGCAGGTCTGGGCCCAGGCGGGGGCGCTGGTCTCCGCACTGCCACGGTTTGCCACCACGGTGCTGGCGTTCCTCTCCGACTTCCGGACCCGGCTCGAGGGACTGCCGTTCCTCACGCTCGAGCAGCGCAGCTGGCTGCACGAGCTCGACGCCCAGCAGCTCGCCGGGCTGCTGCAGGAGAACGCCCAGGCGGTGCTGGGCGCTCTCGGGGAATGGGGGCTGGCCTTCGGGCGGCGGCTCGGGACGCTGCTCGGCTTCCTCGGCTACCTCGTGGTGACCCCGGTCGTCGCGTTCTACCTGC
>JAEUJI010000159.1 GCA_016794805.1 Gemmatimonadota bacterium | reverse complement strand
GCCACCGGGATGGTGCCGATGGTGCTGTCGAGCTTCTGGCTCAGCTGGCGGAAGGCGCGGAGGGTGGATTCCAGCTCGGTGGTGGCCGCCGGCAGCCGGCTGTTCATGGTGTTGAGGGTGCGCTGCATGGCCTGCAGGGTGCCGATCAGCTCGTCGGCGGTGCGCTGGTTGGCCAGGGCCTGGACGCCGAGCAGCACCGAGTCGGCGCGGTCGGCAAGCTGGGCGCCACGGGCAAAGAGGTCCCCGCCGGCGGCGCCGGGGATCGGCTTGTCGGGGGGGAGGGGGCCGGCCTCCGGCGCGCCGGGATGGAGCGACAGCTTGGTGCTGCCGGCAAAGACGCTGCTGATGAGGCTGGCGCGGGCGTCGGCGTAGAGGTCGAGCACCGGCGGCAGGGAGATCGTGACGATGATCCGGCCGGGCCCCTTGAAGTCCACGCGTTCCACCTTCCCCACCGCGTAGCCCGAGACCACGACCTCGTTGTCCCGCTGCAGGGTGCCGATGTCGGCAAAGACCACCTCGGCGGTGCGGCCGCTGCTGGTGAGCGAGCTGCCCTTGAGCCAGAGGGTCCCCCCGACGAAGAGACCGATGGCGGCGAGGACCACGGTGCCGACGGCGATTTCCTTCTGGTAGTGGAGGTCCATGGCTCAGGCGGCGAAGGTGATGTTGCCGAAGTCGCGCTCCAGGAACTCGCGGACCTCCGGGACGGTGGACGCCATGAACTCCTTGGGCGTCCCCTGCTGCACGATCCGGCCGCTGGTCAGCAGCGCCAGGCGGTCGGCCACCCGGAAGGCGCCGCGCACGTCGTGGGTCACCATGATGCTGGTGACCCCCAGCTCGGTGGCGAGGCTCTTCACCAGGTCGTCAATGATGTCGGAGTTCACCGGGTCGAGGCCGCTGGTGGGCTCGTCATACAGCAGGTACTTGGGGCTGCCCGCGATGGCCCGGGAGATCCCCACCCGCTTGCGCATGCCGCCGGAGAGCTGGGCCGGGTACTTGTCGGCGGTCTCCGGCGCCAGGTTCACCAGCGCGATGCACTTGGCCACCCGCTCCCTGCAGTACTCCATGTCCCGGTATTTCGCCTCGTCGGTGATGCCCAGCCGGATGTTCTCGAACACCGTCATGGAGTCGAACAGGGCGCCGTTCTGGAAGACGTAGCCGATGGTGGAGCGGAGGGCGCGGAGCTCCTCCCGCTTGAGCCTGGCCACCTCCTTGCCGTCCACCTTGACCACGCCGGAGTCCTGCCGGATGAGGCCGACGATGTGCTTGAGCAGGACGCTCTTGCCGGTGCCCGAGGGACCGAGCAGGGCGACGGTCTCGCCATCCTGCACCACGAAGTCCACGCCGTCGAGGACGACCTGCTGGCCGAAGCGCTTCTTCACCCCGTGGATCTCGATCATCAGTGCAGGAGCAGCTTGGCCAGCAGGGTGTCGAGCAGCAGGATCATGACGCAGCTCGCCACCACGGCGCCGGTGGTGGACTTCCCCACCCCTTCGGCGCCCTGCTCGGTGCTGAAGCCGAAGTAGCAGGAGGTGACGGTGATGCAGACCGCGAAGGAGAACCCCTTGATCACCGAGTAGTAGGCGTCGAAGGGACGCCAGAAGAAGCGGGCGCCGTAGGTGAAGTCGTAGTCGGTCACCGGCAGCACCGCCTGCACCGCCACCCAGCCGGAGATGATGCCGGTGACGTTGGCGATGACGGTGAGCGCCGGGATCATGACCAGGCCGGCGAGGACCCGGGGCACGATCAGGTGGCTGGCGGGAGAGCGGCCCAGGGTCTCGAGGGCGTCGATCTGCTCGGTGACCCGCATGGTGCCCAGCTCGGCGGCGTAGCGGGCCCCGATGCGGCCGGCCAGGATGAGCCCGGTGAGCACCGGCCCCAGCTCCAGCACCACCGACTCCACGATGAGCGAGCCGGCCACGTAGTAGGGGATGTTGCCGCTGAACTGGTAGCCGGTCTGGAGCGCGGTCACGGCCCCCGCGAAGCCCGCCACCAGCAGGATGATGGGGATGCTCCCCACCCCGACCTTCCAGGCCTCGGTCATGGCCAGGGGAAACCAGATCCGGACCTCGGAGAGGCCGCGGATCATCTCCGCCACCAGCAGGCTCAGCCGGCCGATGTGCGCCAGCGCGCCGAGCACGAAGCGCCCGGCCGGGCGGCGAAGATCGAAGGTGGTCGCGGTCATGGGGCCGGTACTATCTTGGCCCCCCATGCCCCCCAAGTCCACCCCCGAGTTGCGGGCCTTCCGCCAGCGGCTGATGCGCTGGTTCCGGCGCAAGGGCCGGGACCTTCCCTGGCGCCGCACCCGCGATCCCTACCGGGTGCTGGTGTCGGAGTTCATGCTGCAGCAGACGCAGGTGTCGCGGGTGACGGAGTACTACCCCCGGTTCCTGGCCCGCTACCCCACGATCCAGGCGCTGGCGCGGGCCACCCCGCAGGGGGTGCACGCGATGTGGCAGGGGCTGGGCTACTACCGCCGCGCGGCCAACCTGCACCGGCTGGCGCAGACGGTGGTGGCGGAGCATGACGGGATGCTGCCGGAGGATCCGGTGGCGCTGCGCCGGCTGCCGGGGGTGGGCCGCTACACCGCGGGCGCGGTCGCGACCTTCGCGTTCGAGCAGGCGCACCCGGCGGTGGATACCAATGTGGGAAGGGTGATACGGAGGGCGTTTATTGGCGGCGGGCGACAGCCCGGGAAACGGGGAAGCGGGGAAACGGAGAATAAGGCCGGTCGAGCGAAGGAGGAGCGGCGGGTGTGGGAGCTGGCCCAGTTGCTGGTCCCGCGTGCCGGGAATCCGGCCTGGACGTTCAATCAGGCGATCATGGAGCTGGGGGCCCTGGTGTGTACTGCGCGGGTGGCGAAATGCGGGGAGTGCCCGGTGCGGGGGGTCTGCCGGACGGGGAAGCAGGGAAACGGGGAAATGGAGAAACGGGGAAACGGAAGACCAGGGCGATGATCCAGGCGGCTAGAAGGGTCGCCGGCGCCGCAGGAGACCAAGTAGGAGTTGGCGAGAGAGCCGATTGGACTCCTGAATCGGCTCCAGCCGGATAGGTGGTGCGAGCCCCAGCTCTTTGGCCAATTCAAGCAGCTCAGCCGTCTCAACAGCGGAGCCGAACGCGATCCCAAGGTGACGATTGTAGTTGGGTGATGGGCCGAAGGACCAGCCCTCCGCAATATTCAACTGCACAGAGAGTGCCGCTCGCTGGAGCTGACTGAACACGGCGGAAGCCCACGGGACCCAATGGTCTCGTGCGAGCAGAAAGCTGGCCAGGGAGACGACGTTTGCAGCCTTCCATGCCCTGAGGGAGCGGTGATCATACATCCGGGAAGGATATTCTTGGGTGGGGCCGAGGCGGGAATCAGGGCAACGCGGGCTGTGGCCTTTTCCCACCGCGCCCGCTGCTCCGTTTCCCCGCTTCTCCGTTTCCCCGTCTTAGTACTTGTGCAGCACCCCCGCCAGCAGCGAGATCAGTCCCAGGTTCCCCGCGATCATCCCGGCGCGGGCCTGGCGGCGGCGGAGGGCGTCGAACAGGGTGGCCGTGTCGCCGACGGGCGAGAGGCGCTTGAGGCGGCCCAGCGCCGGCAGCGACACGAAGATCACCAGCAGCGCCGCGATGACGCCCGCCAGCTGCATGGCCATCAGCCACGAGCTCGGCTGCCCGGCCTTGGCGGCCGGCACGCTCAGGTAGAACCCCGAGGCGATGGTGAGCCCGATCCCCGGCAGCATGAGGATGCGGTGGATGCCGTGCAGCATCCGGACGATGAGCGCCTGCGACGGCCGGTCCTCCGCCCGCCCGCGGATGCCCACCAGCATGGCGGCCAGCCCCGCGCCCAGCCACAGGGTGAAGCCCAGGATATGCGCCAGGTGCCAGAACGTCATCCGTTGACCGTTTCCGCGTGCATGATCTCGTCGAGCGGCTGGCGCCCGGCGTACCCGGCATCCACCTCGTGCCAGTGGGTGATCTGCTCCTCCCCCTGGCGCCAGCAGAGGAAGACCAGCCGGTCCTCCCGCAGGGCATAGAAGTCCACCAGCCCGGCGTCGAATCCCTTGAACACGCAGCCGACCCCCTCCAGCTCGACCAGGAAGTCGTGGATCCGCTGCGCCTCCCGCGCCGCGGCCTCCCGCAGTTCCCGGACCTCGAGGCTCTCCCCCTGCTCCGCCGTGCGCGGCGCGGCCAGCACCTCGTACTGCGCCACCAGCTCCCGCCACCGGGGATAGGCCGCGAGCAGGTCCCCCACCACCCGGCGCACCAGCGGCAGTGTGGCTTCGGCCTCGCGCACGGTGAAGAGGCGGGGGGCGGGCATGCTCAGCGCCAGACGATCCGGATGCCGGCGATCTGCTCCGGATGGCTGATGAAGCCGATCACGCAGTGCTCGCTGTCCACCACCGTGATGGTGGGCCGGAGGTGGGACTCGGCCGGGTCCTGGTTCATGTAGAGCGCGAAGCCGTCGAGCTCGGTGTCGGGGCCGACCACCGAGGTGTCGGTGCGCATGATCTCGTCGGCCCGGGTGCTGGTCGGGTCCTGCCCCATGGCCAGGCAGCGGGTGACCAGGTCGCGGTCGCTCACCACGCCGAGGAACCGGCGGGCGCGGTGATCGTCCACCACCGGGACCACGGAGATGTTGCGGGTGCGGAACATGATCGCCACTTCGCTCGCCGAGGCGTTGGCCACGGCGACGAAGGGATGGGGCACCATGGCTTCGGAAGCTTTCATGAGCGGGATGCGATCCGGAATGGGTGTTGGCCGTACGCTGAGCGGAATCTGCTCATCCGCCCCCCGATTGCAAGCCCGCCAGGGCGGCGCGCGTGGCGATGTAGCCCTGTTCCACGTAGCTCTGCACCTGGTCCACGCGGAAGGTGGAGCCGCGCCGGGTGGCGGGCCGCACATACACCAGCGGCGGCCGGCCGGGGGTGGCCTGCCACAGCGCGCGCGCCGTCACCGTCTGCCCGGCCATCAGGATGCCGAGGGCCTCGTTGTGGACATCCACCACCGGCGGGAGCCCGCTCGGCGGCCCGACCTGGGCGATCTCGTCGAACCCCGGCCCCACGTCCACCGCCACCACCAGCCGGGCCGGCACCGTCGCCGCGGCCTCGAGCGGCACCACCGCGCGGAGGCCGCCATCGGCGTAGCGCCGCCCGGCGATCTCCCCCGGCGGCAGGAAGAGCGGCAGGGCGCAGCTGGCGTAGAGGACGTCGAGCAGCGGGGCCTCGGCGCCGCCGGCGCCGAAGAGCACCAGCTCCCCGGTGTCGAGCGCCACGGTGGTGACGGTCAGCGGATGGCGCAGGTCGGCGAAGCGGCGCTCGGGGATGAGCCCGGCGAGCGCGGCGCGGAACGGCCCCGCCTGGAGCAGCGACCGGGCCCAGAGGCCCCGGATGATCGCGAACGGCTCGGTCTTGATGACCCCCGGCCCGAAGCCGGCGATCCGCTCCATGGCCTGCGCCGAAGTGGCGCCGCCGGCGAAGAGGGTGGCGAAGACCGAGCCCATCGAGGTGCCGTAGAACTGCGTCGGGGCGAGCCCCGCCTCCTCCAGCGCCCGCAGCGCGCCGACATGCGCGGCGGCCTTGGCCCCGCCGCCCCCGCAGACCATGGTGACGGGCCCGGCAGCCGTCACCTGCGGCGCTCCGTGCGCGCCACCCGGGCGCGCTCGTAGCGCTCCCGCTCCTCGGGGGTCTCCGGCACCAGCCGGGGGACGCGGCGCGGCTTGCCCGTGTCGTCAATCGCCACGAAGACCACCCGGGCGGTGTGGGTGTGGCGCCGCTCGCCGGTGGCGACGTTCTCGGAGTACACCTCGACCGAGACATCCATGGAGCTGTTGCCCACGTAGTCCACCGTCGCCGAGCAGGTGACCAGCGCGCCCAGCTTGATCCGCTCCCGGAAATCCACCTTGTCGAAGCTGGCGGTGACGGCGGGGCCGCCGGCGTGCCGGATCGCCGCCACCGCCGCCGCCTGGTCCACCATGGAGAGCAGGTGCCCGCCGAAGAGGTCGCCCAGGATGTTCTGCATGTGGGGCATGACGAGCGTGGTGAGCTCGGCCCTGCTGAAGGACATCGGGTGGGAGTCGGGCATGGGGGGAAGATATGGTGAGGGCGGATCGGCGGTTAGTCGGTTGGGCGGTTGGGCGGTTGGTAACCAACCGTCCATCCGCCTAACCGCCCAACCGCCTAATAGTCCACCGGTCTCAGGTAATACTCCCCGATCGCCGTCTGGCTCAGCATGGCGACGGTGGGGAGGCGGCGTTTCCAGTGGGTGGATTCCAGCCGCTTCTCGACCAGCGCGACCTCCGCCTCGGTGTAGCCCAGGGGGGTGATGTCGGCGGTGTGGTAGCCCTGGAGCAGCCAGTGGAGGATGACGTCGGCGCGGGGATAGGAGATGCCGAAGTCGGCCTCGTCGGTCTGGCCCCGGATGAGGTCGGCGCTGGCGGGCTTGTTGACGATGACGTCGGGGACCCCGAGGTGGCGGGCGAGGGCCCAGACCTGGCTCTTGAAGAGGTCGCCGATGGGGTTCACCGGCGGGCTGTCGTCGGCGTGCCAGGTGAAGTAGCCGAAGAGCCGCTCGGTCTTGTTGCCGGTGCCGAGGGGGAGGGCGCCGAGTTCGACGGAGAGGTCGAACAGGGTGATCATCCGCATCCGGGCCATGACGTTGCCGCGGCGCGCGGGGCTCGAGTCGCCGCCGATCGCGGCGACGATGCCATCCACCCCGGCGGTGATGTCCACCGTGCGGCTGGGACTGCGGAGCTGGTCAATGACGAGCTGCGCGTGGTCCAGGCTCTCCGGGCTCGAGCTCCGGTAGGGCATGCGCACGGCGGTGACGTTTTCGGGGCCGAGCGCCTCCGCGGCGAGGAAGGCGACGAGCGAGCTGTCCACGCCGCCGGAGAGGCCCAGGACCGCCTTGCCGAACTTGCGCCGCCGGGTGAGCTCATCGCGCAGGAACTCCACCAGCCAGCGGCGGGTGAGTTCGGGGTCGATGGTGAGGGGAGATGGCTCGGCGGCTCGGCGGCTCGGCGGCACGAGGAGGCGGCTCGGCGGCTCGGCAGCTCGGCGGCTCGGCGAATCGGCAGGAGGCTCGGGGGCCGAGTCGCCGCGCCGCCGAGCCGACCAGTCGCCGAGCAGGTGCGGCAGCCGCACCTGGAGGTCCGACAGCAGCGGGGCCTCGGCCCGGGCCCGGGTGATCTCGGCGAAGTCGAGCCCGACCGGCACGGTGGCGGGCTCGAACAGCGGCGCCTGCAGCAGCACCCTGCCGCGCGGGCTGGCCACGATGGAGCCGCCGGCAAAGGCCTTTCCTCCTTCGAAGCCCACCAGGTGGCAGACCACCACGAAGACGCCGTGCTCCTCCGCGATCCCCTGCGCCAGCCGGTCCCAGCGATCGAGGTTGGCGGGGCGCGACTCGCCGACCCGCGGCGTGAGGCCCCGCGCCGGCGTGGCGCTGGGCACCAGGATGAGCTGGGCGCCGTCCAGCGCGGCCAGCGTCGGCGCCAGCGAATGCCAGGCATCCTCGCAGACCAGCATGGCCGCCCGGCCCCAGCGGGTATCGAAGGCCTGCACCGAGCGGCCCGGCTCGACGAAGCGCTCCTCGTCGAAGACGCCGTAGGTGGGGAGGAAGACCTTGCGGTGGACGTGCCGGATGCCGGCGTCGGCGCCGCCGAGGCTGGCGTAGAGGGCGGAGTTGTGCAGGTGGTTGCGCCACAGCTCGTAGAAGCCGATGGCCACATCGAACGGCGGGGCGCCGCTCTCCCGGTGCACCCGGCCCAGGTCCTCGAACAGCCGCTCGGCGGGGAGCGCCAGCTCCTGAACCCCGCCCTCGAGGAAGTAGCCGGTGAGGGCGGACTCGGGGAAGACCACCAGGTCCGGCGGCTCGGGCCACCTGCCCACCTCGGCGAAGACCGCGCCGGCGCGGGCCAGGTTGGCGGGGTAGTCGCCCTTGTCGGGGCGGAACTGCGCGATGGCCAGGCGGAGCATGGGGGGAATGTAGCGGGCGGTAGCGACGGTAGCGACGGTAGCGACGGTAGCGACGGTAGCCTAGCCGTCTGACCGCCAGAGTGCGAACCCCGCCGCGGTGGCGGCGAGGGAGAGGGTGACGCTCAGCAGGACGTAGGTCATCGCCTTGCCCCACTGGCCGTCCTGCATGAGGGTGATGGATTCGGCGCTGAAGGTGGAGAAGGTGGTGAACCCGCCGCAGAGCCCGACGGTGAGGAAGGCGCGCAGGTCGGGATTGAGGGTCGGGGGGTGGCTGGCCCAGCGAAGCAGGAGGCCGAGGGCCAGGGAGCCGCTGACGTTGATGACGAGGGTGCCGAGCGGGAAGCCGTGGCCGGCGGCGCGCTGGATCCAGCCGCCGAGGAGGTACCGGAGCATCCCGCCGATGGCGCTGCCGAGGGCGATGTACCAGATCATGCGGGAGGTCCTTAGGTTACGGCGCCATGACAGCCATTGATGCCATCCAGGGCGTGACCAACGCCTGCCAGGCACTGCCGACCGTCGTGACCGGCGGCCAGCCCGGCCCGCACCACCTGCAGGCGCTCCAGGCGGCGGGCGCCAGCGTCATCCTCGACATCCGCGATCCGCGGGAGCCGCGCGGTTTTGACGAACCAGCGGAAGTGGCGCGGCTGGGAATGCGGTACGTCAACATCCCGGTGGGCCCGACGCCGCTCACCGACGAGCTGATGGCGTCCATCCTCGACGTGCTTCGCGCCAACGCCGGCCAGACCATCTTCTTCCATTGTGCCAGCGGGAACCGGGTGGGCGGGGCGCTGCTGCCGCACCTCATCCTGGACCAGGACATGGAGGAGGAGGACGCCATCGCGATCGCCGGCCGGGTGGGGCTACGGTCCCCCGAGCTGCTGCAGTGGGGGCTGGGGTACAGCCAGCGGCACCGGTGATCAGCGCCGGTCCCAGTACAACCGCATCTCGGTGATCCGGGCGCCGTCGGTCTCGCAGAACATGGCGCCCCGGGCATCCACCCACTCGCCGGTGCGGCGGCGGCGGAAGGTGCACTTGAATTCGGTGGCGAACCACGGCCCCACCACGAAGATCTCCCCCGCGGTGAAGCTGATCTCCGACTGGTGCAGGGGGACGTCGGCCCAGTAGCCGCGGACGGCGTCCTGGCCGCGGAGCGGCTCGCTGAAGGGCGTCTCCTGGAAGACCGGCTCCGGCGCGAAGACGCTCATCATCACGTCCACCTTGGCCTTCGACCAGCCGCGGCCGAACTCGTCCACCAGCGTGCGGCCCAGCTGCCGCAGTTCCCCACCGTTCTGCTCACTCATGCGACGCGCCCGCTCCGTGGTATGATTCGGTACCTGCCATGGCCCCGAATCTAACTTCGCTGCTGCCCCTCTGCGCGGCGCTGAGCCAGGACCCCTGTCCTCCGGCCGTCACCGCGCTGGTGGCCAGCGGGTGGACCGCCTACCGGGGGGATTCGATCGCGGTGGCGGAGGAGCGGTTCCGCCGGGCGGACCGGCTCTGCCCCGCGCGGTTCGACGCCAAGGTGGGGCTGGGGTACGCGCTGCTCCGGCTGGAGCGCACCGCCGGCGCCGACTCGCTGTTCCTGCTGGTGACCAGCCGGGACAGCCTGAACGGCGACGCCTGGGACGGGCTGACGCTCACCCGCTGGCGCCGCGGGGACCGCGGGGGGGCGCTCGCCGCGGGGCGCCGGGCCATCCGGCTTCATCCGGACAATGCAACGACGCGCGGCATCCTCGACCAGGCCGACCCCGACTGGAACCGCCGAGCCGCCGAGCCGCCGAGTCGCCGAGCCGACAACCTTCGGGTGGACGCCCGCACCCGCGGCGACTTCTTCGAGGTGCCCGCCAGCCTGGGCCGCTGGCGCCGCATGTACCTCAACGGGGTCAACATGGGGGTGGCGCTGCCGGGGAAGTTCCCCTCGGAGTTCCCCGCCGACTCCGCCACCTACGCCGGGTGGTTCGCGCTGATTGCCGGGATGCGCGCCAACACCCTCCGGCTCTACACCATCCTTCCGCCCACCTTCTACCGCGCGCTCCGGGCCTGGAACCTGACCCACGCCGACCGCGCCCTCTGGCTGGTGCATGGGGTATGGACCGAGCTGCCGCCGGACCACGACTTCGACGACGCGGCGTGGAAGGGGGAGTTCCGGCAGGAGATGCGGCGGGTGGTGGACCTGCTGCACGGCAACGCGACCATCCCGGTGCGGCCGGGCCACGCCGGCGGCCGCTACGACGCGGACGTGTCCCGCTGGACCCTGGGCTACATCATCGGGCGGGAGTGGGAGCCGTTCGCCGTCAAGGCATTCGAGCACCGCTTCCCCACCCGGCAGACCAGCTACCAGGGCCGCTACCTCGAGACCGTCCGGCCGGCGCTCCACATGGACGCCTGGATGGCGGCGGAGTGCGACTACCTGCTGGGGTACGAGGTGGACACCTACAACACCATCCGCCCGATCGCCTACACCAACTGGCCGACCCTGGACCCGCTGACCCATCCGACCGAGTCCACCGCAGACGAGGAGCGCGCCTGGCGCACCCGGGTGGGCCGACCGACGCCGCGGGACCCGATCGAATACGAGAACGACGCGATCGGGCTCGACGCGATGCTGATCCGCGCTACCGTGAAGAACCCGGCGGGCTGGTTCGCGAGCTACCACGCCTATCCTTACTATCCCGACTTCCTGCTGTACGACCCCGGCTACGCCACCGCCCGCTCCAGCGAGGGGCCGTCGAACTACTTCGGCTACCTGCGGGAGCTCAAGGCCCATCATCGCGGCCTGCCGCTGCTGCTGTCGGAGTACGGCGTCCCCTCCAGCCGCGGCATGGCGCACCGGCAGCCGCAGGGGTGGCACCATGGCGGGCACGACGAGCTGGCGATGGCGCGCATCGACGCCCGGCTCACCCGGGAGATCCGGGAGAGCG
>JAEUJI010000148.1 GCA_016794805.1 Gemmatimonadota bacterium | reverse complement strand
AGGCCCGGGCATGGCTGGCCGGATCCAGGCCAGCGCTGATGGTCCCCGCGGAGGGGGAGCGGCGCTTCACCTCGGCGATCAGGGCCAGGTGGCGGCGGTCCCACGGGGCTAAGAAGGAAGGGCGCGCCGGGGGGTCCATGGCGCGGCGCTCGATCTCGGCCCGGCGGGCGGCCAGGGCCGGGAGCCCGGCGCGGGTGGTCGCGAGAATCTGCTCCAGCGTGGTGGGCATCTTGCTCTTCGGTCAGTATTCGGGTAGCTTGATTCGGAGTCCGTTCGGTCCCGATCCCGGAGGCGGTATGCCGCTCACGAAGCGCCAAAGCGAAATCCTCAGGTACTTGCAGGAGCATATCCGCGACCAGGGGTATGCGCCAAGCTTCGAGGAGATCGCGGAGCACTTCAGCTTCCAGTCGCTGGCGACGGTGCACGAGCACCTGACCAACCTGGAGCGGAAGGGCTACATCCACCGGACCCACAACGAGAGCCGGGCCATCGAGGTGCTGCCGCCGAAGGGCCAGTCGGGGGCCACCGAGATCCCGCTCCTCGGCCGGGTAGCCGCGGGCAGCCCCATCGAATCCCTGACCAGCAACGAGACCATCGCCGTCCCCGACCAGCTCCTCCCCCGCCGCGGGCCGAACTATGCCCTCAAGGTGCAGGGGGAGTCCATGATCGATGAGCATATCATGGATGGGGACTTCGTGGTGGTGCACGGCAAGCAGGCGGCGGATAATGGTGAGATGGTCATCGCCATGGTCAACGGCAATGAGGCCACGGTCAAGCGCTACTACCGGGAGCAGGGGGGCTGGATCCGGTTGCAGCCCGCCAACCCGGCCATGCAACCGATGCGGTTCCAGGAGCGGGACGTGCTGATCCAGGGCGTGGTGGTGGGGGTGATCAGGAAGTACTAGGCCGGGGAGGGGGGCGTCCCTAGCGGCGCATCCCCTCCAGCACCCGCCCCGCCCCGCCGCCCGCCAGCGCGCCCTCCGCCCGGCGCACCGCCGTCCCGTAGTCTGCCGTCAGGCCGGCCACATAGATCGCGGCGCCCGCGTTGAGGAGCACCGCCCGCCGCGCCACCTCGTCCGGCTGGCCGGTGATCAGGCGTTCGATCCGCTCCGCATTCTCGGCCGGCGCGCCACCGGCCAGCTCGGAGAGGTCGTCCCACTCCAGGTTGTAGTCGGCCGGGTCCAGAGTCCAGGTGGCGACCTGGCCACCGCGGACCTCCCAGACGGCGGTCCGCCCCACCGGGCTGATCTCGTCCATTCCCACCTCCCCATGCACCACCAGCGCATGCTCGGCGCCGAGCCGGAGCAGCGCTTCGGCCAGGAGCAGGGCGCGGTGGCGGTCGGCGACGCCGATGACCTGACGGGTGACCCGGGCCGGATTGGCGAGCGGGCCGAGCAGGTTCATGATGGTGGCCAGGCCGAGCTCGGTGCGGGTAGGCCCGACGTGGCGCATGGCGGGATGATAGGAAGGGGCAAAGAGGAAGGTCATCCCCGTCCGGTTGAGCTGGTTGGCCGCGGCATCGGGGCCGTGGGTGATGTCCACCCCAAGCGCCTCCAGCACGTCGGCGCTGCCGCATCGGGAGGTGTAGCTCCGGTTGCCGTGCTTGGCGACCCGCGCACCGGCGGCGGCGGTGACCAGGGCCGCGGCGGTGGAAAGGTTGAAGGTGCTGGCGGTGCCGCCGCCGGTGCCGCAGGTATCCACCACGGGGGCCCCCTCGCCAGGGACCACAGGGACCATTGCCTCGCGGAGCGCGGTAGCGGCGCCCGCCACCTCGTCGGCGGTCTCCCCCCGGGCCCGGAGCCCCACGAGCAGCCCCGCAATGAGGGCGGGGCTCGCCTCCCCCCTCATGATCACCCGGAAGGCCTCCGCGGCCTGGTGGGCGGTGAGCGGCCCGCCACCTGCGACGACCTTGAGAGCGGCGTGGATTGGTGTGGACATGGTGGCCGGAAGCTACCCCCGATGCGGCAGGGAGACGAGGCGCGCGGCTCCGCGGGGGCGGGCACAAGGGCCGCAGCTCCCCACGGGCGGCCACAAGGGCCGCCCTTGCCCATCCCCCCTTACGGCCCCGGCTATATTGCGGGTCTCATGAGCCGGACCTATCTGGCCCTCCTGCATTATGATGGCCGCGCCTTCGCGGGGTGGCAGCGGCAGCCGGAAGCGCGGACAGTGCAGGCGGAGTTCGAGACGGTGCTGGAGCGGCTCTGTGGCAGGCGGGTGGTGGCCCACGGGGCGGGCCGGACCGATGCCGGGGTCCACGCGGTCGGGATGGGCGTGAGCTTCGTGGTGCCGGAGAAGTGGACGGGGGAGGCGCTCCGACGGGCGCTCAACGCCCTGCTTCCCGCTGAATGCTGGGTCGAAGGGGTCCGCGCCATGGTCCCGGGATTTCATGCCCGGAGGAGCGCCACCGGACGCCGGTACCGGTACGAGGTCGGCACCGACGCCGCCGCCGCCTCCCCCTTCCGACGGCCGTACGAATGGGCCCTGGGCCGCGAACTGGACGGGGACCGGCTCCGGGCAGCGGCGGGAGTCGTGGGGGGGACGCACGAGTTCCACGCCTTTGCGGTGCGGAAGCCGGTCGCGGAGGACGACGTGCAGGCCAGGTCGGGGGCCCATCCGGGGCGCCCGTACGAATGCACGGTCCGCGAGGTCGCATGGGAAGCACGGGGAGCGGGCACGGGCTGGCGGCTCCAGATTGCCGCCGATCGCTTCCTGCACCACATGGTGCGGTTTCTCGTGGGAACCATGGTGGACATCGGCCTGAACCGCCGCCCGGTAGAGGACATGGCGACGCTGCTCCGCAGTGGGACCAACCAGGACACCAGCCCGCCGGCCCCACCCCAGGGGCTGTACTTCGTCGCAGCCGAGTACCCCGCGGCCTGCTACGCCGGGACGGAACCGTGAGCCGGCGGCTCGGCGGCTCGGCGGCTCGGCGGTTGGGGTCGGCGCTCGTCGTGGCACTGGCCGCCTGCGGCGGCGGCGACCGCGCCCCGTCCTTCGTCGAGACCCTTGAGGCCCAGCGCCCCACCCGCCCCGCCGTCAGCGACGCCCTGGCGGCCAGCCGCCGCACCGCCATCGTCGAGGCATCGGAAACGGTCTCGCCGGCGGTGGTCTCGATCACCACCACCAGCACCCGCCAGGCGCTGCCGCAGACGCCGTTCGACTTCTTCTTCGTCCCCCAGTCTCCGCGGGAGCAGCAGAGCTTCGGCACCGGGTTCATCATCCGGGAGAATGGCGTCATCATCACCAACCAGCATGTCGTGAGCGGTGCCGACCGGATCATCGTGACCCTGCCGGATGGCAGCGACGTCCAGGCCCAGCTGCTCGGAGAGGATGCGCTCACCGACATCGCGGTCATCAAGGTGGAGCGCACCGGTCTTCGCACCGCGAAGACCGGCCGGAGCACCGACCTCATGATCGGCGAGTGGGTGGTGGCGCTGGGGAACCCGTTCGCCTACCTGCTGGGCAACGTGGAGCCGACGGTGACGGCCGGCGTGATCAGCGCCGTGAATCGCAACATCCTCCCCGGCCGGGACCAGTCGGGGCTCTACCTCGACATGATCCAGACCGACGCCTCCATCAACCCGGGCAATTCCGGCGGGCCGCTGGCCAACGCCCTCGGCGAGGTGGTTGGGGTCAACAGCTCGATCCTGTCGCAGAGTGGCGGCTCGGTCGGGCTCGGCTTCGCCATCCCGATCGAGCGGGCGCTCCGGGTGGCGGAGGAGATCCTGCGGAGCGGCGCGGTGCGCCGGGCCTGGGTCGGGTTCGACGTGGCCGGCGCCGAGAGCCTGCGGGACTGGAAGAGCCAGGGAGGGGTGCTGGTGACGGCGGTGGCGGAGGGCGGGCCGGCGGCCCGCGCGGGGCTCCGGCGTGGCGACGTGCTCACCCGCGCCAACGGCCGCCCGCTGCACAACTACCTGCACTGGGAGTCGGTAAAGCTGGACCTCCACGTGAACGACGTGGTGCGGCTCACGGCCCGTCGTGCCGGCCGCGAGGTGGAACTCACGGTCACCAGCGGCGACCTCCCCACCACCACCGCGGAGAAGGTCACGGTCCTCAAGGACCTGGAGCTGGTGACCCTCACGCCCCAGATCCAGGCGGAGCGCGGCGTGCAGTCGGACCGGGGGGCGCTGATCTTCCGCATCTCCCGCGAGCTGAGCCAGGCCACCGGCCTCCGCGAGGGGGACGTGATCGTGGGGATGAACCGGCGCCGGATCACCACCGCGGACGACGTGCGCGAGGTCGTCGGCGTCCTCAAGCCGCGGCAGGCGCTCCGGCTCTACTTCGAACGCGGCGGTTCGATCGCCTACACCGACCTCGAGTTCCGATGACCGACGACCGCTACCGCTCGCCGCTGGGCACCCGCTACGCCTCCCCCGCCATGCAGCGGTTGTGGGGTGAGCCGCACCGGATCGGGCTCTGGCGCCGGGTCTGGCTGGCGCTGGCGGAGAGCGAGCGGGAACTGGGGCTCGAGATCCCCGAAGCGGCGCTCGCCGCCATGCGGCAGCACCTGGACGACGCCGACCTGGCCCGGGCGGCGGAGTACGAGCGGCGCTTCCGCCACGACGTCATGGCGCACGTGCACACCTTCGGGGACCAGGCGCCCGCGGCCAAGCCCATCATTCACCTGGGCGCCACCAGCGCCTTCGTGACCGACAACGCCGACGTGCTGGTCATCAAGGCCGGTCTCGAGCTGCTGCTGGGCCGGCTGCTGGACGTGCTGGGCAAGCTGGAGCGCTTCGCGCGGGAACATCGCGCCCGCCCCTGCCTGGCCTACACCCACTTCCAGCCGGCGCAGCTCACCACGGTCGGCAAACGCGCCACGCTCTGGATGCAGGACTTCGCGCTGGACGTGGAGGAACTGGTTCACCGGCTGGAAACGATCCGGCTCCGCGGCTGCAAGGGGACCACCGGCACCCAGGCCAGCTTCCTCGAGCTGTTCCAGGGCGATCACGCCAAGGTGCGGGAGCTGGAGCGGCGCATCGCCGCGAAGCTGGGCCTGCCACGGGTCTTTCCCGTGACGGGCCAGACGTACAGCCGGAAAGGCGACAGCGTCATCCTGGACGCGCTGTCCGGCATCGCCCAGTCGGCGGCCAAGATGGCGAACGACCTCCGGCTGCTGCAGCACGAGGGCGAGCTGCTGGAGCCGTTCGAGCCGGACCAGATCGGCTCCTCGGCCATGGCCTACAAGCGGAACCCGATGCGGGCGGAGCGGATCTGCGGCCTGGCGCGGTTCGTCATCAGCCTGCAGGCCAACGGGCCGCACACCGCCGCCACCCAGTGGCTGGAGCGCACCCTGGACGACTCCGCCAACCGGCGGCTCACCCTGCCGGAGGCGTTCCTGGCCACCGACGCGATCCTGCTGCTCGCGGCGAATATCGCCGGCGGGATCGAAGTGCGGCCGGCGGTGATCGAGCGCCATGTGCGGGACCAGATGCCCTTCATGGCCACCGAGCGGTGGATCATGCTCGGCGTCGCCGCCGGCGGCGACCGGCAGGCGATCCACGAGGTCATCCGGCAGAACAGCCTCGTCACCGCGGATGCGGTGAGCCGCGGCGAGCCCAACCAGTTGCTGGAGCGGCTCGCGGCCGATCACACCTTCGCGAAGATTCCCGCCGCGGCCCTCAGCGCCGAGCTGGATCCGGGGCGCTACACCGGCCGCTCGGCGGAACAGGTGACGGAGTTCCTGTCGGAGTACGTGGCGCCGCTGGTGGCGCGGGCCCTTCCCCATGCGGCGAAGGTCGAGCAGGGGGAAATCCGGGTATGACCGTCCTCACCGAGTCCCGCCTCCCCCTCCCCCTCCTCCGCAAGGGGAAGGTGCGCGAGGTGTACGAGGCCGATCGCGACCACCTGCTCATGGTGGCCAGCGACCGGGTGAGCGCCTTTGACATCGTGATGCGGGAGGCGATCCCCCGGAAGGGCGCCGTGCTGACCCAGATCAGCGCCTTCTGGTTCGAGCGGCTCGGTGCCGGCATCCCCAGCCACTTCCTCACCGCCCGCACCGGCGAGATCCTGCGCCGCTTCCCCGCCCTCGAGCCGCACCGGGCCGAGATCACGGGACGCACGATGCTGGTCCGGCGCACCACCCCGGTGCCCTTCGAGTGCGTGGTGCGGGGCTACATCTCCGGGTCCGCCTGGAAGGAGTACAAGGAGCGCGGCACCCTGGCCGGGGAGCCGCTGCCCGCCGGGCTTGTGGAAAGCGGCCAGCTGGAGCCGCCGGTGTTCTCCCCGGCCACCAAGGAGGAGGCGGGGCACGACATCAACGTCCCCTTCGACGCCATGGTCGCCGCGCTGGGTGCGCCGCTCGCGCACCGGCTCCGGGACGCCAGCTTCGCGGTGTACGGTGCCGGCCGGGAGCATGCCGCCACCCGCGGGATCATCATCGCCGACACCAAGTTCGAGTTCGGGGTGGACGCGCACGGGGAGCTGCGGCTCATCGACGAAGTGATGACCCCGGACAGCTCCCGCTTCTGGCCGGCGGACGACTATCACCCCGGCAGGAGCCAGCCGAGCTTCGACAAGCAGCCGCTCAGGGACTGGCTGCTCGCCCTCAAGGCCACCGGAAAATGGAACGGCGAGGCGCCGCCGCCCACGCTGCCCCCCGAGGTGATCGCGGCGACCAGCCGGCGCTACCTCGAGGCCTTCCGCCGACTCACCGGGTTCGACCTGCCGGAGGATGCCTGATGCGTATCGCCCCCGAGGGCTGGCCCTTCATCATCGGGTTCTGGGCGCTGGAGGCGGTGCTCTACGCCTTTGCCCCCTGGTGGGCGGCGGCGCTGTGGCTGCCGGTCTGCCTCTGGGTGATCGCCTTCTTCCGCGACCCGGTGCGCGAGGGGCCGCGGGGGGACAACCTGGTCATCGCGCCGGCGGACGGCCTGGTGGTCAGCGTAGTGATGGTAGACGAGCCGGACTACCTCAAGGCGCGGGTGCAGCGCGTCAGCATCTTCATGAACGTGTTCAACGTGCACGTGAACCGCTACCCGATGAGCGGCACCCTCGAGTACCGGCACTACAACAAGGGGAGCTTCGGGCACGCCGGCACCGAGAAGGCGAGCCTGGAGAACGAGCAGAGCAGCGTGGGGATGCTGACGGCGCGGGGGAAGGTCCTGGTGCGCCAGATCGCGGGGCTGGTGGCGCGCCGGATCGTGACCGATCACCAGCCCGGGACGGCAGTGCTGCAGGCCGAGCGGATGGGACTCATCCGCTTCGGGAGCCGGGTGGACGTCTTCCTGCCCGATACGGCGAGGGTCCTGGTGCACACCGGGGACAAGACCGTGGCGGGCCAGACGGTGGTGGCCCAATGGGAATGATGCCAACGCGTCCGGGGCTGCGGCGCCCGGACATGCGCCAGGTGGTGGTGGTGATCCCGAGCGCCTTCACGCTCGGCAACCTCTTCTTCGGCATGTGGGCGATCGTGAGCGCCTCCCGCGGCAACTTCATGGCCGCGGCGTGGTACGTCATGATCGCCGGGGTGCTCGACATGCTGGACGGCCGGGTGGCCCGGCTCTCCGGCACCGGCACCAAGTTCGGGGCCGAACTCGACAGCCTGGTGGACGTGATCAGCTTCGGGGTGGCCCCGGCGATGATCATGTTCTTCCTGGAGTTCCAGGGGGTCGGCAAGTTCGGCTGGCTGGTCTGCTTCATCTATGTGGTGGCGGTCGCGGTGCGGCTGGCGCGCTACAACGTGCAGCACGGCACCGGGAAGCCCGGGTGGTTCACGGGGATGCCCTCGCCGTCGGCGGGAATGACCCTCGCGGTGTACTACCCCTTCAGCCAGACCCGGTGGTACCGCGAGTCGCTGGCCTACCTCGACTTCCAGCGCGAGGGGCTCACCATCCTGATGGTGCTGCTCGCGCTGCTGATGGTGAGCACCGTCAAGTATCCCCGCTTCCCCGCCATCGGGTTCCGCTCCGCCAAGGGGCTGTTCGGGCTGGGGGTGCACCTGGTGATGCTGGCCGGCGCGCTCATCATCCCGAGCATCTTCCTGTTCCCGCTGGGGCTGAGCTACCTCGCGTTCGGGCTGGTGCGGCACGCCTACCTGCGCCTGGCGGAACGGCCGGATCCGGACGGCCTGACGGTGGTGGATGAGGGCGCGACCGCCGACGAGCTGGTCGAGGGACGCCGGACCAGCCCGCGGATGACGAGCTTCAAGCGCGGGGCTGGGGAGGAATGAGGGGGCGGGGCGGAGCCGCCGCCCCGCCCCCTCGGGGTTCAGTTCCACTGATTCGGGAGAAGCGCATGGCATTCAAGGTCCACGTTCGCGTCGTTCCCCGCGCCGGCCTGCTCGATCCGCAGGGCCAGGCGGTCGAGCATGCGCTCACCGCACTCGGCTTCCGCGAGGCGTCGGGGGTCCGTATCGGCAAGGCCATCGAGCTCTCGGTGGACGCCGCGTCCGCGGACGATGCCCGGGCCCGGGCCCGCGCCATGTGCGACAAGCTGCTCGCCAACCCGGTGACGGAGGATTACGAAGTCGAGGTGGAGGCCCGATGAAGCGCGTGGCCGTGGTCCGGTTCCCCGGCAGCAACTGCGACTTCGACACCCTGCACTCCGCCCGGCGCGCGGGGACCGAGGCCTATTTCGTCTGGCACCGGGACACCGACCTCCAGGGCGCCGACGCCGTCTTCCTGCCCGGCGGCTTCAGCTACGGCGACTACCTCCGCTCCGGCGCCATTGCCCGCTTCAGCCCCGTCATGGCCGAAGTGCAGCGCTTCGCCCAGGCAGGCGGGCCGGTGCTCGGCATCTGCAACGGGTTCCAGATCCTGTGCGAGGCGGGGATGCTCCCCGGCGCGCTGATGCGCAACAGCCGGCTGAGCTTTGTCTCCCGCCCGGTATTGCTCCGGGTGGAGCAGACCGACACCGCCTTCACCAATCGCTACGGCAAGGGGGCCCTGCTCCGGATGCCGGTGGCGCACGGCGATGGCCGCTTCACCGCCGACGAGCGGACCCTCAAGGAACTGGAAGCGACCGGGCGGGTGGTGGTGCGCTACTTCGACCTGGACGGCACCCCCCTCTCCGAGACCGTCAACGGCTCGCTCAACGACATCGCCGGCATCTGCAATGCCGAGGGGAATGTGGTGGGGCTGATGCCGCATCCGGACCGCGCGGCGGATCCCGCCATCGGCAACACCGACGGGCTCGGGTTCTTCACCTCGGTGCTGAGCTGGGCGGGGGTGGTGAAGTGAGGGCGGTAAGGACGGTACCGACGGTAGGGACGGTATCGGCGGCGGCGCGTTGGCGGGGCCTGCGGCGGTTCCTTACGCTCGTTATCGTCGGTACCGTCGCTACCCCCGGTACCGTCTCCGCCCAGACCCCCACGACCCCGACGATCAAGCCCGGCATGACCGAGGCCCAGGTGCGGACCGAATGGGGGGCGCCGCTCACCGTCCGGAGCGCGGGGCGAATGAGCTACATGTATTACACCAACGACTGCCTCAAGCGCTGTGGCACCTATGACATCGTCTTTCTCGAGGGCGGGCAGGTGGTGGACGCCATCGTGCGGGACGGCCGGCGGCGGTATGACGGCATCTCCTCCTCGCCGGCGGACCGGAAGCCCGAGCCGACGACGGGGCAGTAGGCAGGACGGCAGGACGGCAGGACGGCAGGACGGCGAACATTAGCGCGCACATCGGTGCGGGCCAACCATATGGGGATCGAACGAACATGACCGCAGAGAACAAGCCCAGCCGCAATGAAGAGGAGTACTTCGCCAAGCTCGAGGCCGAGCGCATTGCGCGGAGGAGCGCGGAGATGGCGCGGCTCAACCAGGACGCGGAGCGAAAGAGCCATCACATGCGCTGCCCCAAGTGCGGCGGGCACCTCATGACCAAGGACTTCAGCAAGCTCCAGATTGACCAGTGCCCCGACTGTCAGGGCGTCTGGCTCGACGCCGGGGAGATGGAAGCGGTCATGGCGCTGGAGGAGCGCGGCTTCATGAGCAAGGCCCTGGGCGACTTCTTCGGCAGCCTGCGGGGGAAGAAGAAGTGACCCAGGCCCACCCGTTCCCGGGCGAGCGTCCGGTGACGCCGGAAGTCGTGAAGGAGCACAACCTGAACGACCTCGAGTACCAGCGCATCGAGGCGATGCTGGAGCGGAAGCCCACGCTCACCGAGCTGGGCATCTTCAGCGCCCTCTGGTCGGAGCACTGCTCCTACAAGCACTCCAAGCCGGTGCTCAAGACCTTCCCCACCCAGGGTCCGCAGGTGCTGCAGGGGCCGGGGGAGAACGCGGGCGTGCTCCGGCTGCCGGACGGGTGGGCCGTGGCCTTCAAGATCGAGTCCCACAATCACCCCTCCGCGGTGGAGCCGTACCAGGGCGCGGCCACCGGTGTGGGAGGCATCCTGCGGGACGTCTTCACCATGGGCGCCCGACCGGTGGCGGTGCTCAACAGTCTCCGCTTCGGGCCGCTGGACTCGGCGCGGAACCGGTATCTCTTCGCCGGCGTGGTGAAGGGGGTGGGCGACTACGGCAACTGCGTCGGCGTCCCCACCCTGGGCGGTGAGGTGGACTTCGCCCCCGGCTACAGCGGCAACCCGCTGGTGAACGCGATGTGCGTGGGGCTGCTCCGGGCCGAGGACCTGACCCTGGCCGCCGCGCACGGCGTGGGCAACATCCTGCTCGCGATGGGCGCGAGCACCGGTCGCGACGGCATCCACGGCGCCAGCTTCGCGTCAGAAGACCTTTCGGAGAAGAGCGAGGCCCGCCGGCCCCAGGTGCAGGTGGGGGATCCCTTCACCGAGAAGCTGCTGCTGGAGGCGACCCTGGAGCTGATCGAGCAGC
This sequence comes from Gemmatimonadota bacterium, assembly GCA_016794805.1. Classification (GTDB taxonomy): domain Bacteria; phylum Gemmatimonadota; class Gemmatimonadetes; order Gemmatimonadales; family GWC2-71-9; genus JADJOM01. The sequence goes on along the minus strand of JAEUJI010000148.1, from coordinate 17,289 downwards.
GGCTGGTGGTCGCCATCCAGGACATGGGCGCAGCCGGCCTCACCAGCTCCTCGGCGGAGATGGCGGCGCGGGGCGGCGTGGGGGTGGAGCTCGAGACCGACAAGGTCCCCACCCGCGAGCCGGGGATGACGCCGTACGAGATCATGCTCTCCGAGTCGCAGGAGCGGATGCTGATCGTGGCCGAGCCGCACCGGATCCCCGAGATCCAGGCGGTGTGCCGCAAGTGGGAGCTCGACGCCACCCCGGTGGGCCGGGTCACCGATGACGGCATGTACCGCATCCGGCACCACGGCGTGACCGTGGCGGAGATCCCGGGCCAGCGGCTGATCGAGGACGTGCCGATCTACACGCCGGTGGCGAAGGAATCCGACGAAGCCGCGCGCCGCCGGATCGCCGAGCCGCCGGGCCGCCCGCCCCGGGCGGATCTCCAGTCCGCGCTGGCCCTCCTGCTCGACCAGCCGTCGATTGCGAGCAAGCGCTGGGTCTTCGAGCAGTATGACTCCACCGTCCAGGGCGCCACGCTCATCCCCCCCGGCGGCGACGCCGGCGTGCTCCGCGTCGCCAACACCGGCTTCGGGCTGGCGGTCACGGTGGACTGCAACAGCCGGCTGGTGTCGCTCGACCCGTACGAGGGGGGCAAGGCCACCGTGGCGGAGGCAGCGCGCAACATCGCCTGCACCGGCGCCCTCCCGCTCGGCATCACCGACTGCCTCAACTTCGGCAACCCCGACCGGCCCGAGGTCTTCTTCCAGTTCACCGAGGCCTGCCGCGGCATCGGCGATGCCTGCCGCGCCTTCAACACCCCGGTGACCGGCGGCAACGTCAGCCTCTACAACGAGAGCCCCACCGGCGCCATCGACCCCACGCCGACCGTGGGCATGGTGGGGCTGCTGGAACAGCTGGACCACAAGGTCGGGAGCCACTTCCAGGCGCCGGGAGACCGGATCGTGCTGCTCGGCGGCGCGTCATCCGGACGGCTGGGCGGCTCGGCCTACTGGACATATGTGCGAGATTTCGTGGGTGGGGAGCAGCCCACGGTGAACCTGGAGGCCGAGGCGGCGCTGCAGCAGTTCCTGGTCGCGGCCGCCAGGCGGCGCCTGCTTCGCTCGGCGCATGACTGCGCCACCGGCGGGCTGGCGGTGGCGCTGGCGGAGGCCGCGATGGGGGGGCCCTACGCCACCCAGACCTTTGGCGCGAAGGTGATCCTGCCCGGAGAGACCGCGAGCGACGAGGCGCTGCTTTACGGCGAGGACCACGCCCGGGTGGTGACCAGCGTTCACCCGGAGCTGGAGGAGGCGCTGCTGCAGCTGGCCGCCAGCATGGGCGTTCCAGCCCGCACGGCGGGCACGGTCGGCGTGCCGGGGGGCGAGATCGTCATCGTAACCCCGGGCGGCCGGTATGTCTGGGCGATCGACCGGTTGCGCGAGATCTACCACCAGGCGATTCCCCGGCGGATGAGCCACGTGGACGAAGACCGGGCGGCGGTGGCGTGACCGCCCGTACAGGCAGCAGGGGGTAGCGATGTGCGGAGTCTTTGGGGTCTCCGGGGTGCCCGATGCGGCGCGCCTCACCTATCTCGGCCTCTATGCCCTGCAGCACCGGGGGCAGGAGTCGGCCGGGATCGTGGCGGTGGACGAGCAGGCCCGCGCCCGCGCCCACCGCGGCATGGGGCTGGTCTCCGAGAACTTCAACGAGGGCAGCCTCGCCAAGCTGCTGGGGGATGTGGCCGTCGGCCACACCAGGTACAGCACCGCCGGCAGCTCGGTGATCGGCAACGCCCAGCCGCTGCTGATCGACTACCGCGAGGGGCCCCTCACGGTCGCCCATAATGGCAACCTGACCAACGCCCCGGCGCTCCGCCGCGAGCTGGTGGATGCCGGCTCCATCTTCACCACCACCACCGACACCGAAGTCCTGCTGCACCTGATCGCCCGGTCACGAAAGACCTCCCCCGAGGAGCAGATCCGCGAGGCGCTGGAGCGCTGCGAGGGCGCCTTCACCCTGCTGCTCTCGGTGGGGCGCACCATCTATGCCGTGGTGGATCCCCGCGGCTTCCGGCCGCTGGTGCTGGGGCGGATCGCGGGCGGCGTCGTCATCGCCTCCGAGACCTGCGCCCTGGACCTGGTGGGTGCCACCATGGTCTGTGAACTGCAGCCGGGACAGTTCCTGAAGATCGAGGATGGCCACATCACCGAGCTGCCGCGGCTCCTGCCGCGCCCCGAGAGCCGCTGTGTCTTCGAGCTGGTCTACTTCGGGCGGCCGGACAGCCGGATCTTCGGGGAGTCGGTGGACCGGGTGCGGCGCGAGCTGGGCCGCGAGCTGGCCCGCCGGCATCCCGCACCGGGCGCCGAGGTGGTGTTCAGCGTCCCCGACAGCTCCAACGCGATGGCGCTGGGCTTCGCGGAGGTGAGCGGCATCAAGCTGGAGAACGGCCTGATCCGCAACCACTACGTGGGCCGGACCTTCATCAATCCGAGCCAGGCGCTCCGGGTGGCGAAGGTCAAGATCAAGTTCAACCCGGTGCGCGGCGTCATCGAGGGCAAGCGGGTGGTGATGGTGGACGACAGCCTGGTGCGGGGCACCACCAGCAAGGGGCTGGTGCAGATGATCCGCGCCGCCGGGGCAAAGGAGGTCCACCTCCGGCTGGGCAGCCCCCCCATCACCGGGCCGTGCCACTACGGCATTGATACCCCCACCCGGGAGGAGCTGATCGGGGCCAACCACTCCATCGCGGAGATCCGGGAATACCTTGGGGTGGACAGCCTGGGTTACCTGCCCCTGGATGGCATGCTCCATGCTGCTGGCACCCGGAGCAAGTTCTGCCACGCCTGCTTCTCCGGCGCCTATCCGACCGACATCTCCGAGGACCTGGTGAGCCTGCGCCACGCCCCCCCGATCACGGCCTCCGCATGAGCGGGGCCTACAGCCAGCCGTCCGTCTATTTCTTCGGCCAGGGCCGTGCCGACGGCACCGCCACCATGAAGGACGTGCTGGGCGGCAAGGGCGCCGGCCTGGCCGAGATGACCAACCTGGGGATCCCGGTGCCGCCGGGCTTCACGATCGCGGCAACCCTTTGCAACACCTACCTCGAGACCCGGCAGTTCCCGCCCTGGCTGCGGAGCCAGGTGGAGACCAGCCTGCAGCGGCTCGAGGCCGCGACCAACCGGCACTTCGGCGGCAAGGACAAGCCGCTGCTGGTTTCGGTCCGCTCCGGCGCCGCCGTCTCGATGCCCGGGATGATGGAGACGATCCTCAACCTGGGGCTCAACGACGCCACGGTGGAGGGACTCACCCGGGAGAGCGGCAACCCGCAGTTCGCCTGGGACAGCTATCGCCGGTTCGTGCAGATGTACTCGACCGTGGTGCTGGACCTCGCCAAGGCGCCGTTCGAGCAGATGCTCGAGGCCCGGAAGCAGAAGGCGAAGGTGGCGCGGGACATCGACCTTCCAACCGTCGAGTTCCAGGCGCTGGTAGCCGAGTACAAGGCGCACGCGGAGAAGGAGAGCGGCAAGCCCTGGCCCAACGACCCGATCGAGCAGCTCTGGGGGGCGATCGCCGCGGTATTCGAGAGCTGGCACACCCGGCGGGCCATCGACTACCGGAAGCTGCACGACATCCCCGACACCATGGGCACGGCGGTCAACATCGTCACCATGGTCTTCGGCAACCTGGGGCAGGACAGCGGCACCGGGGTCGCGTTCACCCGGGATCCGAGCACCGGGGAGGGCAAGCTCTACGGGGAGTACCTGCTCAACGCCCAGGGGGAGGACGTCGTCTCCGGCACCCGGCACGTGGAGCAGATCATCAAGCTCAAGGAGGAGATGCCCGCCGCCTTCGCCGAACTGGACCGGATCGCGCGGGTGCTGGAGCGGCACTTCCGGGACGTGCAGGACATGGAGTTCACCATCGAGCGCGGCAAGCTCTATATGCTGCAGACCCGCCGGGGCCAGCGGTCGGGCCAGGCGGCGGTGCGCATTGCCTGCGAGATGGTGGAGGAGGGGTTCATCAGCGAGGAGGAGGCGGTCGCCCGCATCCCCCCCAACGACCTGAACCAGCTGCTGCACCCGATGATCAACCCCGACAGCAAGGTGGATCTCCTCACCACCGGCCTGCCGGCCTCGCCCGGCGCGGCGAGCGGCGCGGCGGTGTTCGACGCCGACCTGGCGGAGCAGCTGGCGCGGAAGGGCGAGGCCGTGATCCTGGTGCGGCGGGAGACCAGCCCCGAGGATTTCCACGGCATGGTGGCCGCCAAGGGCATCCTCACGGCGCGGGGCGGGATGACCAGCCACGCGGCGGTGGTGGCCCGCGGCCTCGGCAAGCCCTGCGTGGCCAGCGCCCAGAAGCTCGAGGTGAACGAGGAGGCCCACACCTTCGCGGTGAACGGCCGGTCGCTCACGCAGGGGGACTGGATCACGATCGATGGCGGCAACGGCCGGGTCTACGCCGGCAAGGCGGAGCTGCAGGCGCCCGAGCTGTCGGGCAACTTCACCCGGCTCATGCAATGGGCCGACAAGGTGCGGCACCTGCGGGTGCGGGTGAACGCCGACACCCCCGCCGACGCCCACAAGGGCCGCGACTTCGGGGCCGAGGGAATCGGGCTCTGCCGCACCGAGCACATGTTCTTCGAGGGCGACCGGCTCATCGCCATGCGCGAGATGATCATGGCGCAGGACGCCGAGGGGCGGAAGAAGGCGCTGGCGCGGCTGCTGCCGATCCAGCGCAGCGACTTCGAAGCCATCTTCCGCGCCATGGAGGGGTTCCCGGTCACCGTGCGGCTGCTGGACCCGCCGCTGCATGAGTTCCTGCCCCGGGAGAAGGGCGAGATCGAGGAGATGGCGAAGGCGCTGGGCAAGCCGGTGGAGGAGGTCCAGCGCATCGTGCACGGCATGCAGGAGGCCAATCCCATGCTGGGGCTGCGCGGCTGCCGGCTGGGCATCATCTATCCCGAAATCACCGCCATGCAGGCCCGGGCCATCTTCGAGGCCGCCTGCGCCGTGGCGCTCCGGAAGGGGCGGGTGCAGCCGGAGGTCATGATCCCGCTGGTGGCGAACGTGGTCGAGTTCCGGAAGCAGGCGCTGATGGTGCGGCAGGTGGCGGAGGAGGTCTTCCGGGAGAAGCAGATCACCGTGCCCTACCTGCTCGGCACCATGATCGAGCTGCCCCGGGCGGCGCTCACCGCGGACGAGATCGCCCGGGAGGCCCAGTTCTTCTCCTTCGGGACCAACGACCTCACCCAGACCACCATGGGCCTCTCGCGGGACGACGCGGGGCGGTTCCTCCCCTTCTACCTGGAGCATGGCATCCTGGACGACGATCCCTTCCAGGTGCTGGACCAGCAGGGCGTGGGCAAGCTCATCCAGATGGCCTGCGAGCTGGGCCGGAAGACCCGGGCGGATCTCAAGCTGGGGATCTGCGGCGAGCATGGGGGCGAACCCAAGTCGGTCGCCTTCTGCGACAGCCTGGGGATGAACTACGTGAGCTGCTCGCCGTACCGGGTGCCGATCGCGCGACTGGCGGCGGCGCAGTCGGCGCTGGCGGAGCGCGGCACCATGGACCGGACCAGGGCGACGGTCTAGTCGCCGGGCGGAACGGGAGGGGGCTCGTCGGCGTTTCCTGCCGGCGGGCCCCCTTGTCGTTTTCTTCATGGCGACCAGCGAAGTGATTCCGCACCGGTGACGCTCGGCGTGCGGTGGTGTAACCTTGACGGCGGCGGGGACGTCGGTCCTCCGGCGAGTCCCGTCACATCCCGTTTCGAGTCGAGACGACCATGAGAAACCAGAGCATTTCGGCGCTGCTCGCGGCGCTGGCGGTGCTGGGCGCCTGCAGCGACTCCAGCAGCGGCCCCGGGGGCGGCGGTCCCACGGCGGACGTCACCGTGCTGTCGGCGGCGGGGCGCGCCAGCAGCGTGCTTGCCAGCATCGGTGGGCAGACGCTGAGTCCCATGGGGCCGGGGGAGTATCAGATGGTGTCGGTGCCGGCGGGGAGCCGGAACTTCAGCTTCCAGGTCCAGGGGAGCGGAATCACCGGCTCCGCCGGCACCGTGGACCTGGTGGCGGGGGACAACTACCTGCTGATCGCGCAGGACTCGCAGGGCGTCGTGGTCGGGTCGCTGGTGGCGGACACCGGCGCCATCGTGCCGGCCGGCAAGAGCAAGCTCCGGGTCATTCACTCCGCGGGGCTCGCGCCGCCGATCGACGTCTACCGGACCCAGCCCGACTTCCCCACCCTGGTCTCCGTCATGTTCCCGTTCGACTTCGGCGCCAGCTCCCCGTACCTGCAGAGCGACCCGGGGGACTGGAGCGTCGTGGTCACCCCGGACAACCTGACGGACACCTTGTATGCCACCGGGCCGATCGTGGTCCCGGATGGAGGGCGCGTCACCGTGGTGATCGTGGACTCGACCGCGACCGGCGGCATCTCAGCCGTGGTCCTGCACGAGAACTGAATCGGCCGCGAGGATCGCGGAGTCGCAGGCGCCCGGGGAACCCCCCGGGCGCACTTCATGTGCTATCGGATCTTTGGGGTACGGAGTCCGGCGGCTTGGGTTTGGCGGGGAGCGGGGTGGCTAGATTAGGGGCATGAACCTCAGCCACTATCGGGCGGCCGGAGCCCTCCGGGACGGAACGCCGATCATCATCCGCGCGATTCAGCCGGACGATGACGAGGCGCTGCGGGAGGGGTTCCGGCTTCTGTCGGATCAGACCATCTATCAGCGTTTCTTCCAGGCCAAGCGGGACCTGGCCGAACACGAGCTGCGGTACCTCACCCAGCTGGACTTCGTGGACCATGTGGGGCTGGCCGCGGTAATCTCCAATCCGGCGGGCGAGTTCATCATCGGGGTGGGGCGCTTCGTGCGGCTGGGAAGCGGCCGGGCCGGGGTGCGCGGGGTGGAGCGGGACCGGACCCCGGCGCATGCGGAGGTCGCGTTTGTGGTGGGGGACGAGTTCCAGGGCCAGGGGGTCGGGAGCCAGTTGCTGGCGCACCTCGTGGTGATTGCCCGGGACCTGGGCATCCGGTACCTGGAGGCGGAGGTCCTGCCGGAGAACCGGCCGATGATAGCCGTCTTCCGGCGCAGTGGCCTGCCCATCACGGAGGCCGTGCACGAGGGGGTGCTGCACGTGGAGTTGCGGCTGGACGGCAGCCAGGAGGAGCGGGTCGGCTCCGGGGTCGGGGCTCGCGTGCGGCCCGCCGCGGCGGCCCCCGATGGCGGCCCCGGGGAAACGGGACCCGCCTGACAGCTCGCTGAGGCCCGCCCCCTTGCCCGACAGCGCCTTCCGCATCCTGATCCTCGGCCTGGGCGGACTCCTGCCCCCCCTGCATCGGCAGGGGGTCAATGCCGTGATACTCGGGCTGGGAGCGCTGATTTCCTTCTGGGCCTTTCAGGGCTTGCCCGGGATCGCAATGCGGCGAATCCCGGTCCGCTGCCGGAGATGCGGCGGCCGGAGCTACTTTACCGGCTTAGGGGGGTGGCACTCTATCTACCGCCGTTCCTCCTCCGACCAGGTGCCGGAGTCCGACCGGCGCGCCGCCCCTTCCCTGGCACTGTGCGTCGCCGCCGTAGCCGCGATCGGTCTCGCAGGGTCCTGGCTGGCGTACCGCTGGGGCGGTGAGTCGCAGTTCACCTTCGGGCCGTGAGCGTCACGTCACTCTCGCCTCGCCACGCCCATGCCTACCCGACCAGATCTCCAGCTCGCCGCCGATGAGAACCTCGCCGCCCACGCCGCGTGGGCGACCAGCCACCTGGAGGGCGCCCACACCCTGCAGGACAACGAGCTGGTGCTCGTCGACTCCGGCATGCCGTGTGACACGTTCAATTTCGTCTGTCGCGCCAGGCTTGCGAGCGCCACCGCCCCGCGCCGGGTGCAGGAGTCGATCGCCCACTTCCGGGCGGCCGGGCGGCCGTTTTCGTGGTGGCTGGGCCCTGGGTATGCCCCGGCCTGCCTCCCGGACCTGCTTCGGGGCGCGGGCCTGGCCCAGGCCGATACCGAAGTAGCGATGGCACTGGATCTCGCAGCCCTTCCCGCCGCTGGCCCCGACGTGCCGGGGCTGGAGATTCGCCGGGTCTGCACCACCGCGGACCTCAGGGCCTTTGCCGCGATCGCCGCCGCGAACTGGGCCCCCCCGGATCCGTGGGTTCTCCGCTTCTACGAGCGGGCGGCCGCCGTGCTGCTGGCCGCCGATGCGCCGCGACGCCTCTATCTCGGCGCCGTGGCCGGAACGCCGGTAGCTACGGCGGAAGCCACCGAGGGCGGCGGCCTGATCGGCCTGTACAACATCTCGACGCGCCCCGACTTCCGGCGCAGGGGGATCGGGTTGGCGATGACCCACGCGCCACTGGCCGCAGCGGCCCGCGAGGGGCACACGACGGCAATCCTGCAGGCCGCGGATGCCGGCGCAAGGGTCTATGCGCGACTCGGCTTCCGCCCATTCGGGACCATCACGGAGTTCAAGCCCGCGGCGGCTCTGGTGGGGGGCCCATGAGGAGGACCCTCCGACGCCTGGCGTTGGCCGCACTCGCGCTGGGAGTGCTTGCGGCCTGCTCCGACAGCACCGCCCCGTCGCCGAGCATCGTTGATACCTGGGCGCTGCTTAGCTTCACCGACCATGGCATCGCCGGCGTGACCACGGGCACCGCCACCTTCTTTCCCAGCGATAGCTTCGAGATGGTCGGCACCGTGACCTATCCTGGCGAGCCCATCGACTCGCTCAACGTGACAGGGACCTACGCGGTCACGGGAGCGGTGCTCAGCATGACGGCCGGCACGGAATCGGGTGACTGGGACATGCGGTGGACCGGCCAGCGCTATATCCTGACGCTCCGCGGGCCGCCCCCGACCAACCGGATCACACTTGGCCGCCTTCCTTAGGTAGCTTGCACAGGCTCCAGGAGCCGCGCCGCGGCTCACTGCGGATCGGGTGGGGCCGCCGTCGCCCCCGGGCCAGCTACCGATCAACTCCCTCACTCCATCGGACCAGCTCACATCATGACCCATCGCCATTCACGCTGCGCCGCACTCTTCCTCGCTCTCGCCCTGCCCGGCAGCGTGACTGCGCAGGCCCAGTCCCCGGAGCACCAGGCGGTGCTCGCGGTGGCCGAGTCGGCCCTGGCCATGGTGAGCCGTTCGGACTTCATCGCCTTGACCGACCTGATGCTCGACTCCGCCGTCACCTTTTCGGCCGGCGAACGGAACGGTCAGTTCCGCGTGCAGTCTCGGAGCCGTGCCCAGGAGCGCCGGACGCCAGGTGGACGCCGGTACACCGAGCGCGGCTTTCGACCCGAGGTCCGGATCTCGGGGCCCCTGGCGGTCGTCTGGCTGCCCTACGATTTCTATCTGGACGGCCGCTGGTCCCACTGCGGCGTTGATGCCTTCACCCTGCTCAAGGCCGACGGCCGGTGGCGCATCGCCACGTTGGCCTGGAGCGTGGAGCAGCCGCCTGCCTGCGAACGTCACCCGAGCGGACCTCCGGCGGGGGCCTCCCCGGACTGAGGATCTCGCCCCCACCACGGAGGCCCTGCGAATGCGGATCACCTGCTTCCTGACCCTGGGCTCGCTCCTCCTGCTCCCGCCGTCCGGCCCGGCACGCGACCCTGACTCGGGCTCGGTGTTGGGCTGGTGGCACGGGACCTCCACCTGCGTGCCGGCTCCATGGAATCAGTCCTGCCATGACGAAGAAATCGTCTATCACGTCGTGCCGGCCCCGCCCGATTCCAGCCACGCCCTGCTCCACGCGTCAAAGATTGTCCAGGGCCAGCTCGAGCCGATGGGAGACCAGGAGCTCACCTATGTACCGGCTCGGCACACGTGGGAGGGCGACTTCACAAATACCCGGGTGAGTATCCGCTGGAGCTTTGCCGTTCGCGGCGATACCCTCATCGGTCAGCTGCGGCTCCGGCCAGACATGCGCCTGGCCCGCAACGTGGTCGCCCAGAGAGCCACGGCCACCGCGTTCTAGCCCTCCCCGGGGAATAGCGTCATCCCCACCATGCGGAGTCATCACCGGCAAGGGAGCGCTATCGCCGCTGCGATCCCGTCCCATGCGTTATCTTGGGTGGTGATCCATCGACCGCAGTCCCGGCGCGAGGAGCTCGCGAACACCCTGACCCACGGCTCCGGCCTGGCCGCGAGCCTCATCGGGCTCCCGGCACTGATCTGGGCAGCCAGCGCCCGGGGCGATGCCAGGCAAATCGTCGCCTGCAGTGTCTTTGCGGTCAGCCTGGTACTGCTCTACGCCGCCTCCACCGTGTACCACGCCCTGCCCTCCTCCCGGGCCAAGCACATACTCCGGGTCGTCGATCATGTCGCGATCTACCTGCTCATCGCCGGGAGCTACACGCCCTTCACGCTGGGCGTCCTCCGGGGAGCGTGGGGCTGGACCCTGTTCGGGGTGGTCTGGTCGCTCGCGATTGTGGGGATCCTGCACAAGACCCTGCTCGGGTTTCGCTTTCCACGGCTCTCGACCCTGATGTACCTCGGCATGGGCTGGCTGGCTGTGGTGGCCGTCGGCCCGCTGACCCGCGCCCTCCCCCCGGCCGGCTTCGCCTGGATCCTCGCCGGGGGGCTGTGCTACACGGCCGGGGTAGTACTCTATGTGCGCGATCACCTCCCCTACCGCCATGCCCTCTGGCACCTCCTGGTGCTGGCGGGGAGCGCCTGTCACTACGCGGCGGTCTACCAGTACGCGATCGGCCCTGTCCGGGGCTAGGACGCGGAAGGGGCCCTTCCGGGCCCCGACGGGGCTCCCCCGGCATGAATCCCGCCATTCAGGCGCGACGGGCGAAAATCGGCTATCTTTATCCAGTCCGATTTCATCCCGACCAGCGGCTCCTTCCCCCCGGCGGGGATCGGCCGTAACAGGAGTGCCTCATGAGCAACCCGACCTCCACGGAAAAGCGGCAACGGGCCGCAGCGTTCCCCCCGGCGACGGGGACTGCCCCCACCAGCGGATCCCTGGAAGTCGAATGGGAGAGTCCATTTGACCGGCTCTGCTTCCTCGTCTCGGCGCCCGACCTCGCGATCAAGCACAAGGCCAAGTACGCCACCCTGATGGGCGAGCTGACCGCCGGCACCGGGTGCACGGAAGAGGAGCTGATCGCGCACGGGCTCAAGGTCCGGGCGCTGCTCTTCTTCGCCGAGGAGCGGCTGTCCCGGCAGGGAGACCTGGCGGGGCTGGTTGGAAAGCAGAAGTACCCGTACCGCCAGGCGAAGGTCAACCCGGCGTTCTGACGCCCCCTGCCGTGAGTCGCGACCGCACCGCCTCCACCGGATTCATCGGTGTGGCCGGTGCGGTCGCCGCGTTTCCGGCCTGGCCTCCGCACCATCCGCAGCTGCCGGCCGGAGGCGGCACCCCATGAGCCTCGCCGTGGACGCCGTGAGCCTGGTCCAGTCCGCCCGGTTCGAACCCTCGGAGATCCTCCGCACCATCCAGGCGGCGATCGCCCCCGTCGTCCTCATCTCGGGTGTCGGCCTGCTGCTGCTGACACTTACGGCGCGGCTGGGCCGGATCGTGGACCGCTCCCGGCTCCTCGCCGCGGAACGCCGGACTGCGGACCCCGCCGACCGGGCCGGCCTCGAGGCTCAGCTCGCGATCCTCGGCCGCCGCGCCCGCCTCATCCGGCTGGCGGTGGCGCTCAGCGCCACCTCGGTGGCGATCATCGGGGTCCTGATCACCGTGCTCTTCGTCGGCCTGCTGCTCGAGTGGAACGTGGCCCTGGTCGGCGCGCTCCTCTTCGTGGCCAGCCTGTTGAGCCTGGTCGCCGCGATGCTGGTCTTCGTGGGCGAGCTGTTCCACGCCCTGACGGCGCTGAGCCTGACCCTGCGTGATCCCGCGGAGTAACTGCGGCCGCGGCGCGCATTGCCGGGCCGCGCCCGGCGGGTAGCTTCCCCCTCTGCCCGTCATCGTTCGCCCGATTCTCCCGCAGCTCCTGGAGGCACCGTGGATTCCGATGATCGCCCCACCGGCCGTCTGCTGACCCGCCGCGACCTCGTTGCCCTGCTCGGTGTCTCCGGCGCGGCGCTGGCCACGGGGGCGGGCTTCATCCGTCCGCGGGGCCGCGCCCTGAGGAACCCCCTCCCGCCCTGCGTGGCGCGGCCGGAACAGACCGAAGGTCCCTACTTCGTGGACGAGGGCCTGACCCGCGCCGACATCCGGACGGATCCCGCCACCGGCATCGTTCGGCCGGGGACGGAGCTGGCGCTGACCTTCCTGGTCTCGAAAGTCGGGCCCGGGCGCTGCGACCCGCTCCCTGGCGCATTGGTGGACATCTGGCAGTGTGATGCCGGGGGGATCTACTCCGACGTGGTTGACCCCAGGTTCAACACGGTGGGGCAGAAGTTCCTGCGCGGCAATCAGACCACCGATACCAACGGATCGGTGCGGTTCCAGACGATCTACCCCGGCTGGTACCAGGGCCGGGCGGTCCACATCCACTTCAAGATCCGTGCGGCGGCGGGCGGGGGGCGCACGGCGGACTTCACCTCCCAGGTGTACTTCGACGAGGCCACCACCGACCGGGTGTACCTTGCCGAGCACTATGGCGGGGCGGGATCGAACCGGACGAAGAACGTGGCCGACCGCATCTTCCGCAGTGGCGGCGACCAGCTCCTGCTCACCCCGCGTGCGGTGGCGGGCGGCTACGAGGCCGAGTTCGCGGTGGGACTGCAACTTGACTGATCCCACCGCCCCGCGCCGGCCCCGGGCACTCGCGATCGTGCCGCTCGTCGCGCTGGCCCTTCTGGCCATCTGGGCGATGCTGGATCTCTATACGCCGAAGAACTCTCGCGCCTGCGCCGCGCTCTACCGGGCGGCACGGACCGCCGCAGACACGGCACGCGCCGACGCGACGGTGCCCGAGGGCGAAGGGCCGCAGAGCACCGAACGGCGCTCCTGCCGTTCGATTCGCCGCAACGCTCGCTGGTGGTGACGATGCCGCTCACCCTGACCTCCCCGGCCTTCCCACCGGACGGACCCATCCCGCGGCGCCACACCTGTGACGGCGATGACCTGTCGCCACCCCTCGCCTGGTCAGGCGTGCCGCCGGGCTGCCTGAGCCTGGCGCTGCTGGTGGACGATCCCGACGCCCCTGACCCCGCGGCGCCGAAGCGGATCTGGGTGCATTGGATCCGCTACAACCTCCCGCCCGCGTCCGCCGGCCTCGCCGAGGGTGCGGGCAACAGCGCTCCGGAACGCCCGGTGCGGGACGCCGTGACCGATGCCCGCTCTCAGGGGTATCACGGCCCCTGTCCCCCGATCGGCCGGCACCGCTACTACTTCCGGCTCTTCGCCCTCGACGGCGTGCTGCCCGACCTCGGCCCTGGCGCCGGACGCGCGGCCCTCGAACAGGCGATGGCGGGGCATCTGCTGGAGACGGCGGTGCTCATGGGCACCTACCAGCGCTAAGGAGCCTGCTCGGCACCGCACCGCCCGGCCCCGGGGAGCGGCCCAGGGGGTTATCTTGAAGTGTCTCTTACAGTTGGCATCTCATGGCGACCAATGCGGGCGTGGCCCTTACCAACCGGTTCGAACGGCAGATCATCAAGGCCTTCCGCGACCGGCGCGCCCTGTCGGGGCAGTCAGCCCAGCGACTCCGGGACATGGGACTCAAGGACTCGCCGGTGCTCCGCGCCATGATTACCTCCGCAGTGCTCCGCCGGGCTGGCCCGGAGCGCTTCTACCTCGACGAGGCCACCTGGGCCACGCGGCGCAACGGCACCCCGCTGCATCTGGCCTTGGTGGTCGGCGCCGTGCTGCTGGTGATCACCCTGGTCGCCCTCTTCCTGGGGTCACGCCCCTAGTTCGCGGGCCGTTCGGCAACCCGCACCACCTGCGCACAGCCCCCGATGTACAATTTTCACGACGATACGCACCTCGCCATCCTTCAGGCACGACACGAGGCGCTCCACCTCCGGGCCGACGAACTGACCCCGGCGCATCTCGCACTCGGCGTGCTGCACACCCTGGGCGAGGCCGAGGTCCGGCTGGCCCTGCCGGCGCCGGGCGCGTTCGACTCGCTGTGCCGGGCCCTTGGGGGCCGCAGCGAACCGGCGCCCGTCATCGCCAGCGACATTCGCTACTCCGAGGCGGCGCGTGACGCGATTGCCGGAGCGATGTTCGTTGCGGCCGGCGGCGCCGGGGCCATCCTCCCGCTGCATCTCCTGGCCGGGATTCACTGCCCGCAGCCCGCTGCGGGGACGGGCGCGACAGCCCCGGCCCCGGTCGCCGCGGTCCTGGAACAGGCCGGACTCGGGGCAAGCGCGCTTCAGGCGCTGCTGACCCTGCCGCGGCCGCGATAGGGTTCCGCCACGGCGCCGGCCGCGCCAGATTCCCGGCGCGTCTCCACGTTCATCCAGCGGACCCCAATGCTCGATTCCATCCGACAATTCGTCAGCAGCCGGCTCGCCCCACGGCCGCCCGGCACCGGCAGCGCCGCATCGCTTCCCGGCGTCCAGGTCGCGGCCTGCGCTCTCCTCCTCGAGCTGGCCCACGCGGACGGCGAGTTCAGCGAGGCGGAACGGGCCCACATCGAGCAGGCCCTCGGGCGGCACTTCTCGCTCGATGAGGCCACGACCCGCGAGCTGCTCGCGCTCGCCGCCGCGGAGCGGGCCCAGTCGGTGGACCACTTCCAGTTCACCCGCCTGATCAGCGCCCAGTATGACCTGGGGCAGAAAATGGTCCTGGCCGAGGTGATGTGGGGGGTGATCCTGGCGGATGGCCACCTGGCTGAGCACGAGGCCTACCTCGTCCGGAAGCTGGCCAATCTCCTGGAGCTGCAGCCGGGGTACCTGGCGCAGGCCCGCCGTGCGGCCGAGCCGGCGGCGGAGGAGTAGAGCGGACCGTGGCGCAGAGCGCGACCATCTACAACTTCGATATCGAGCTCGCCGACGTGGACCGGTCGGTCTACGAGACCCTCCGGCTCCGGGTGGCATGTCAGCCGTCCGAGGCGCCGGACTACCTGCTCACCCGGGTCCTCGCGTACTGTCTCGAGTACGCGGAGGGCATCGAGTTTGGGAAGGGCCTCGCGGAGCGGGGCGAACCGGCACTCACCATACGGGACCTGACCGGCGCGCTCCAGGTCTGGGTGGAGGTGGGCGCGCCGGATGCCGCGCGGCTCCACAAGGCTAGCATGGCCTCCCCGCGGGTGGTGGTCTATACCCACAAGGAGCCCGGGACCGTGCTGCGGCAACTCGCGGGGGAGCGGATCCACCGCGTGGACGCCCTCGAGTTCTACAGCTTGGACCGGGAACTGCTGGCCGGCCTGGTCCGGCGGCTGGAGCGCCGCACCGCGTTCTCGCTCTCGGTGACCGATGGGCATCTCTTCGTGACCATCGGGGCTGAGACGCTGGCCGGCGCGGTCACCCGGCACGCGGTAGGGGCATGACGGCCGCCGCGGCGTGCCGCCCGAGCCCGCGCGGGCGCCGGAACGAACCGACAGGGCGAGCAGACCGATGAGCAGCCGTCGCGAACAGGCGCGGGCCAACCCCATCCCCACCCGCTGCCTCGACGACCTGCTAGGGCCGGCGGAGGGTGGCCGTGAAACCCTCCGGCCTTCGCGCGCCGCGCGCGAGGCGAGAAAAGTGCCGCTGCAGCAGCTTAAGCCGGCGCAGCTCCTCACCCTCCTGCATGAGGGGATCGGCCTGGCGTACATCCTTCCCTTTGCCGTGGACGTCGCTGCACGGGATCCCTGGGCCCGGGTCGAGTTCCACCCCGGTGACCTGCTGCTCGCCGTGCTCTCCACCGACCCGACGCACTGGCGCCCCGGGACCAGGACCCGGCAGCAGATGGTCCTCCTGGCCAAGTCCGCGCAACGGAAGCTTGCCGGACGGCCGGAGGCGGAAAGGAGCCCCGCCACCGAGGAGGACCTCGTCGCATGGCTCGCGGCGCTCAAGCTGAAGAAATGACCGCGGGAGCGCATTGCCGATGAGCGATGAGATCGTCAGCTTTCGCTCCGCGACGGCGTTTCGGACCTGGCTCAAACGGCACCACGCGAGCGCCGGTCACCTTGTGGTGCGCCTGTTCAAGGCCCATGCCGCGGGCCAGGGGTTGACCTACGGCCCCGCCCTGGATGAGGCGCTCTGCCATGGCTGGATCGACGGGGTCCGGCGCCGGCTGGATGACGACAGCTTCTCGATCCGGTTTACGCCGAGAAAGCCGCGCAGCATCTGGAGCAAGGTCAACGTCGCCCACGCGCGGCGGCTGACCGCCGCCGGGCGAATGACCCCCGCGGGGCTCGCGGCGTTCGCGGCGCGGGATGCCAGGCGCACCGGGATCTATTCGTTTGAGCAGGAGGCCGCCGAACTCGCGCCCCGGTACCGGAAACGATTCCGGGCCCGGCGCGCCGCCTGGGCCTGGTTCGAGGCAGAGGCTCCCTGGTACCGGCGAAAGGTGATCCACTGGGTGATGAGCGCGAAGCAGGAGGCCACCAGGGTGTCGCGCCTGGAACGGCTCATCGCCGCGTCCGCGCGGAAGACCCGGTGCTGACCATTGCCGATGGCAGCCCCTGATCCAGACTGTTCGAAGATCACTTTCCCAAGGGGACCGAGCGATGACGCCGCAGAACCGGATAGAAGGCCGGATCGCCCGGCTGAGCGTGAAGCCACGCATCCCGGGTGAGCATGGCCTCCCGAAGCACCCCGTCCCCACGCTCCGGGTCGGCCCCGAGGGCGCCGAGGGCGACTACAACAACTACCGCCGTCGGAAGCTCCCGGGGGACCGCGACCAGGCGCTGCTGCTGGTCACCCAGGACCTGCTGGAGACCCTCCGGCAGGACGGGTGGCCCGTCGCACCGGGGGACCTGGGGGAGAACCTGACCCTCACCGGCATCCCCGAGAAGGAACTGGCGCCGGGTGTCGGGCTGCGGATCGGCCCGGTCGCCATCGAGATCAGCAAGCCGTGCGACCCCTGCACCGAGCTGTACACCCTGCCCTATGTGGGGGACCTGCGCGGCGCCGAGTTTCTCGAGACCACCGTGGGCCGCCGGGGGTGGTATGGGAGGGTGGTCAGCGGCGGGGTCCTCTCGGTGGGTGACCCCGTACTCCTGATCCCCGCAGTGGCGCGTTTTCAGTCCGACCCGGCCTGATACCGGCAGGAATGGCCCAGGGGGTTCCATTCGGGGGCCCGACCGATTAGAATTGTCGCATTGGACATAGCCTTCGGGCCCCGGGGCAGTCATGGCAGACCGGGTGATGAACCTGCCAAGAACCATCGTCCCGCCGGTGCTTACACCGAGCGGGGCTTTGTGTTTTCAGGGGTCACCCCCATGATCCCGCGGAGCCGCATGCCACGCGACCACAC
>JAEUJI010000132.1 GCA_016794805.1 Gemmatimonadota bacterium | reverse complement strand
GGAACAGGGGGTTCAGTGGCTGGCGACCGACCAGGGGGTGCTCGCGCGATCCGGACGATTCGGGTACCGGGCCGAGCGCCCCGAAGTCCTCGCCCGGCCGTACCGTCCGGCCGGCAGGCCAGGCGGCCCGGCGATCTTCTTCCGGGCCGCCGAGCCCTCCAATCAGATCGGTTTCCGGCTTCACCAGATGGCAGATTCCGAGGCCGCCGCGCGAGTTCTGGTGAGTGATCTGAAACGTCAGTTCGTTGGCGGCAGCCCGGACGACGGACCTCAAGTAGTCACAATCGTCTCCGATGGGGAGAACCCGTGGGGCTCCTACCCCTCCGAGGGTGTCCCCTTTCTGCGGGCCCTCTACCGCCTGCTGGCCGATGACGCGGCGATCCGGACAGCGACGCCCAGTGAAATCCTCGCGGGCAACTCCACCCGGGGTATTCGCCCTCACCCGATTGAAGGGTTGCCTGAAGTTCACGACCTGGCCACCGGGTCATGGATCGATGAGCCGGGCTCGACCAGCGGCGTGGACCTGGGCACCTGGATCGGAGAAGACGAGGAGAATCGCGCGTGGGGGCTGCTGGCAGCCGCTCGCGTCGCGCTGGAGCAGACGGGGAAGGGCCCGGACGAAGCGCGGGAGGCGTGGCGTGCGTTGCACGCGGCCGAGGGGAGCGACTGGTTCTGGTGGTTTGGTGACGACCAGGACAGTGGTCAGGACGAAGTCTGGGACGATCTGTTCCGAACTCATCTTCGGGCGGTGTACGACAGAGCGGGGCTTCCGTCGCCGGTGGAACTCGATGACTACATCGTCCCCCACCTGGCGGTGTTCAGCTTTACCGGTCCGGTGCCGAGTGTGCAGGAGCGTGAGCGTGTCGCGGTCCGGACCAATTGCCCCGGGCGGCTCCACTGGCGGCTCGATGATAGTGAGGAGCAGGTCGTCCGGCTGTCGCCCTGCACCTCGAGGACCGGTCCGATGCGCTATCAGAAGATCCTCGGGCCCTTCCCGGCAGGTGGGCATCGACTCGGGGTCAGATTTCACTGTGAGCATGTTGGGTGCGAGGGAAGGGGGGCTTGTTGCCGTGAGGAGGAGGTCGTGATTGCCATTGGGCGTTCACCGACCGGCGGCTGACGAAAGGGACTGGAGGCTAGGGGGCGAACCATGTCCGGCAGAAACCGCTTATGGGGTACGCCCGCTCGGTCCGCCCCACGTGCGGAAAAGCTGCACGCCCACGCCACACACGCACCGGAGGTGATACGGTGGCGGTGGAGCCATTTCGCCGGCCGACGTTGATCCCGCTTACTCGACGCCGACCCCTTCCCCGGCACGCGGGTCTCCGGTGCGGATGGCGACTCGTTCCTTCGCGGCCCCGGCCAGACCCACGCGATCCTGTGCGGCGACCGGGTGGTGCGGATCAACCGTGAGATGCGGGAGCGGGACATCTGCCCGGCACTGTCACCGGAAGGGTCGCACTGCCGGCAGATCTGGCGGCCGCGACACGGGAGTGCAGCTCCCCACCGGGGAGTCTGGGGCGCTGCGGCGCTCGCGGGTTTCTCACCCCACGCTAATCCTGCGTGCCCGGGGCCTTCTGGTGCGGGGTGACATGGTTGGCACAGCCGTCCTGCGCCGCGCACCGTCTCCGGATGCCAGGGGACGAGCGGCGATCGACCACGACCGGAGGGTACGATGTCTGACCTGCCTGACTTCGCCAGCCAGATCAAAGAGCGGGTTACGGCCCTGGAGCACCGCCGGCAAGCTGCGGCTCGATCCCATGAGGAGCTGATGCGGGAGCGGGAGAGTCGAGTCCGCCGGTTTCAGTTCGTCGGAGAATCCCTCCATCGACTCCTCATCCAGCCCCGGGTCGAGCTCCTCCGCAGCGCGTTCGACAACATCAGCATAGAACATGTGACCGAGGCCGCCGCGCTTCGGACGGTGTGCCGTTTCGCGCACACCGACCGGTTCCCGGCGTCCGCCCGGTTCTCGCTGGGCGTGGAGCACGATCCCGAGAGTGACCTGGCGTCCGCGGTCTGGGACCTGGAGATCATTCCCATCCTCATGACCTTCGACAGCCATGACCGCCTCGAGCTCGCCCTGGAGCGTCCCGACGAAGCCGTCATCGCCGCGTGGGTGGAGGAAGCCGTGCTGCGCTTTCTGCAGACCTATCTGCAGATTCCGACCAATGCCAATTACCAGGTGTGGAACACCCATCGCGATCCGGTGTGCGGGATGGTCGTGACGGGTGGCGACGCCCCGTTCAAGCGGCAGGTGGGCACCAGAACCTACTACTTCTGCTCCGCCGTCTGCTGTGACTCGTTCACGGCGCGTCCCTCGTTCTACCTGCCGGCGGCTGCGAGGAGCGCCCCGTAGCCCCACGGTCGCTCCACGCCTCCCACCCGCGAGGGCCCGGGCCCCGGCCGCGCGCTACTCGCGGCGGGAAGCGACCACCCGGGAATCCAGCAGAGCGCCGACGAGTTGGCGCACCAGCGGTTCGATCTCGCTCCCCGGAATGTCGGGCTGGTCGAGCCACTCCTGGGAGAGCGCTGACCATACCAGTTGCCCATCCGCCACGCGATATAGGGTCGTCTCAAGGCTGACGACCTGGTTGTCGGTGTAGCCGGAAGTGGCGGCATAGGAGTAACTGAGTCCATAGTACCCATACCACCCATAGTAGCCATACCACCCATGACGATAGGGCGGCCTCCAACCGTAACCGGCTGGCGGGTACAGGGGAGTGGCCGGATAGTAGGTGCGTACGGTCTTCTGATCCACGACCCGGGTCAGCAAGACCCCA
>JAEUJI010000275.1 GCA_016794805.1 Gemmatimonadota bacterium | reverse complement strand
GCTCGTCGATCTGCTCTTCCCGCGTTGGCCGGTAGCGGGGATCCCCCTTCGGGTAGGGGCTCATGTAGCGCTCAAAGGCGGTAAAGGCGAGCGCCTGCGGGTCGGACTTGCTCTCCTCCAGCTGGGCCAGCGACTGCTGCTTGAGTTCCCCGAACTCCTTCTCATCGAACGCCGGCTCGCGCAGCACCTCGCCCAGGAGGCGCAGCACCGGCACGAGGTTGGCCCGGGTGGTCTCGATCCGGCCGTTGAGCGCGTCGTAGCTGCCGAAGACGCCTACCCGTGCCTTGAGCCGGTCGAACTCATCCTTGATCTGCTGCCGGGACTTGGTCCGAGTGCCGCGCATGAGCATCTGCGAGGTCAGGCTCGCAATGGCACGCTTGCCGCTCGCCCCGCTCATGTCGTTGAAGTCGAGCGAGAGGCTGGCGTTCACCGACCCGCCCCGGGTGCGCTTGGGAAGGAGGGCCACCTGCAGGCCGCCCACCAGGTTCCGGGTGGTCCGGCTGTCGATGTTCCCCGGCGAGGGATCGAAGGCCTCGCCCTGGGACACCGCGGTGTCCCCCTTGTATGCCACGACGATCGGCGTGAGGTCCGGGGTGGCGGGGATCTCCGCCCGGTCGGGCTTCTCGGTCGGGATGAAGCTGCCGAGGGTGCGGTTGCTGGGCTTGAGGTAGGCGGCGGCGACGCGCTGCACGTCGGCCGGGGTCACCTGCTTCACCCGGTCGCGGTGAATGAAGAGCATCCGCCAGTCGGCCATGGAGGCCCACTCGGACAGGGTGAGGGCCACCCGCTCGGAGTTGTTGATCAGCAGCTCGATGTTCTTGAGGATCTCCACCCGGGCGCGTTCCACCTCCTCCGCGGACGGCGGGGTGGTCACCGCCTCGTCCAGCGCCTGCAGCATCGCGTCCCGCGCCACGTCGAGCGGGTCCTCCTTCCGGACCTGGACCGAGGCGATCAGCGCCCCGGGCTCCCGCAGGCGGTACGAGTAGGCAAAGGCGTTGGCGGCTTTCTTCGGGGCAACCAGCGCCTGGTACAGCCGGCCGGACGGCTGGCTGCCAAGCACCCGAGTGAGGACATCCACCGCGGCGTAGTCGGGGTGGCCGCCGGCCGGGATGTGGTAGATCGCGATGAGCGCCTGCACGTCGCCGGTGCGCCGCAGGGTGACGGCGCGCTCGCCGTCCTGGGTCGGATCGAGGGTGTAGGTGGGCCAGAGCTTCATCTCGCCGGTGCGCACCGGCTTGGGGATGCGGCCGAACTTCTCCTCGATCAGGCGGAGGGTGGCGGCTTCGTCGAACTTGCCGGCCACGACCAGGATGGCGTTATCGGGCTGGTAGTACTTCCGGTAGAAGGCCTGCAGCCGCTCGATCGGGACGTTCTCGATATCGGCCCGGGCGCCGATGGTGGAGTTGCCGTAGTTGTGCCACAGGAACGCCGTGGACATCGCGCGCTCCTCGAGAATGCTGCCGGGGTCATTTTCCCCCATCTCGAACTCGTTGCGCACCACGGTGAACTCGGAGACCAGGTCGGACTTGGCGATGTAGCTGTTCACCATCCGGTCCGCTTCGAGGTCCAGGGCCCAGGTCAGGTTCTGGGGGGTGGCGGCGAAGGTCTCGAAATAGTTGGTGCGGTCGAACCAGGTGGTGCCGTTCGGATTGGCCCCCCGTTCGGTCAGCTCCTGCGGGATATTCACATGGCAGGGAGTGCCCTTGAACACCAGGTGCTCCAGCAGGTGCGCCATGCCGGTCTCGCCGTAGGACTCGTGCCGGGAGCCGACCAGGTACGTGATGTTTACCGTGACGGTCGGCTTGGACGGGTCCGGGAAGAGCAGCACCCGGAGGCCGTTGGGGAGGCTGTACTCCGTGATGCCCTCGACCGTGGCTCCCTTCACCGCCCGGGGACGGGGCCGGGCCGCGGTCGCCGCCCGGATCTGGGCACAGCTCCGGCTGGTCATGGCACCGGTCCGCGCGGCGGCGCGCGGGGACGCAGCTGCGGGCGCGGCCTGGGCCATCGCGTCGGCCTGCGCGGATACGAGGAGGACCAGGCTGGCCGCGGCGATTCGCAGTCGGGACATCGGACACCTCGAGAAGGATGGGACGGCGGCCGCGGCCCCCGGGAGGAGGGCTGGGGCCGGCCGCAGCATGGAAGATGTACGCCGGGCGGCGGAACGCCAGTCGCGGCCCGCGGCTAACTCAGGGGCAGGTCCCGCCGTTGGTGAACCAGCAGCGGGTCACCGGCGAGGTGGTGAAGAAGCTGACCAGCAGGCCCCCGACCTTGACTTCCCCCTGGTCGGAGGGGTGTGTACCATCGGACTCGAGGTCGGAAGTGAACCACTGCAGCCCGTCCGACCGGGCGGCGGTGCCGTTGGCCCAGAGGTATGGGCCCCAGGTGACCCAGGGGGCGGTGCCGTCACTGTAGTTCAGGTTGCCGATCAGCGGGTCGATGAGGGTGCCGCCCGAGGCCATCTGGCGGATCTGGGCGTTGACCACCCACTGCATCGCGAGGCCGCTCTCAAAGGCATACGGCTCCGGGTTGAGTGGGGTGCTGGCGTACCCGGCGTAGATCCGGCTGCTGACGAAGACCATCTTCAGGTTCGGGTACCGGGACTTGAAGGTGCGCAGGATGCGCCCCACGTCCCGCGCCAGGAGAAAGGCGTCGGCCCCGGCGTCGGGCAGCCCCACGGTGGGGCCACTGTGGGCCACCTTGAGCCAGATCGCCTGGACCTGCTTCTCGGCGAGCCCCTGGGGCGCCAGCACGGAGTCCCGCACCCGGTTGTAGTTGCTGTCGTTGGTGAACACCCACTTGTCCGCGGTTTCCCCGCCCCGGGCCCCGTTCACGATCTTGAAGGTCCCGGTCTTGACCCGGGCATCCGCGGCGGCCTGCCCCGTGAAGCTCCACGAGTTGCAGGGGTCGACGAAGAACTTGGTGCACCACTCCTGGGTGGTGTTCGACATGCCCACGGACATGAGCAGCACCTTGCCGGAGCCGCTCGGGTTGCCGTTCACATCCCGGGGCACCACCGCATTGGCGAAGCTGAGGCCGGCGGCGAGGTGGGCCGCGGGCATCGCGTTGCTGCCGGGGTAGAGGAAACCCGGGAAACCGAGATAGCGGCCGTTCCCCAGGTCATTGAGCGGCACGAAGCTGTTGTCCGGGCGAGCGAAGGGCGCGCGAACCTTCACCTGGGCCGAGCCGGTGACGCCGTTGTACCCGGCGGTGATCGTGGCGGTGCCCGTGCTGACGCCGGTCACGAATCCGGCGGCGGTCACGGTGGCAATCCCGGTGTTGTCGCTGCTCCACGTGACCTGCACGCCCGGAAGCGGCGTGCCGCTGGGATCCCGGACCTGGGCCGCGAGGAAGACCACCGACCCCGTGGCCACGGAGTCCGACCCCGGGTTGACCTGCACCGACCCCGCCGGCGCCAGCCGCACCACGACCGTGGCGCCACCGGTGACGCCCCCGGCGCTGGCCGTGACGGTGGTCTGGCCCGCCGCCACGCCGGTGACCTGCCCCGTCGTGGTCACCCCGGCGACGCCGGTGTTCCCGCTCTGCCAGGTGAACGACGCCCCGGAGACGGTCGCCCCATCGGCGTCCCGGGCAACTGCCACCAGCTGCCCTGAACCGGCCACGAAGACCGTATCGGGTGAAGGCGAGACCTGAATGTCGGTGATCGGGCCGGGCCCGTCGGGGCCGCCGCGAGCGGCGCCACCGCAGGCGGCAAGGACCGGCAGCAGCAGCAGGAGTGCCCGGGGGGCACGGAACGAACGGTGAGGGCACAGCACAGCGGTCATGTCCAACCCGAAGCCAGAGGCGCGCGCAACCTACGACGGTCCAGCGCGATACGCGGTGACCGGACGCACGCGGAGACGCCTTGAGTCTAGTCGCTCCGCACACCGGCCGCCAAGCCGCCCTCGGCTTCATGAATGCAGCGCGCCCGGACCTGGGCCCGGGCGCCTGCCAACCCCACATCCAGCCCCGGCTAGTGCGTCGCCGATTCCCGCGGCGCGGTCAGCAGCGCCACCAGCGCCGTGACCTCCGGATCGGCCAGGCCCAGATCGGGCATGCGGACGGCGCCGTCCCCGATCGCGGGCAGGCTCCGGGGGTTGGTGAGCCGCTGGCGAACATACTGTGCCTCCAGCCGCCGGCCCGTGAGCTCCGGGCCGAGCTTGTGGCTCTCGTTCTCGGCCGCGAATTCCGGTACATCGCCGTTGATGTGGCAGGTCCCACACCCCTTGGCCACGAACAGGTGGCGGCCTCGGTCCGCTGGGCGCTGGACCGCGAGGGCCTGGCCACGCTTGAGGACGGGAATCGGCATCAGGGTGAGTTCCGCCATCCGGCCCCGCCCCCAGCCGCTCTCCACCACCAGCGTGACGCGATCGCCCTGGGGCACCGTGATGGTCGCGGCATAACGGCCCGGCTGGGCGGCGGCCACGGCGGGGAAGCTCGCCGAAATTCCCTTGAGGCGCACCCTGGGCTTCAGGCCGGAGAGCGGCTCCTCGCCGTGCTGGCGCACCGTGAACTCCAGGCGGTACTCGCTCCCCGCCTGGAGGGTTTCCGGCAGGTTCTCCACGCTGATCACCGCCCATCCGCCCAGCGCCGCGTTGGCGCCAAACGCCACGGCTGCCGCGGCAGCCGCCAACTTGCCGAGTCCGAGCATCGTTTCCTCCGGTGGTTGTGTTGCCTCTGGGACCACCATCAGATGCCGGGAGGGGGGGCGGGGTTTATCGGGCCGCGCGGGCGGCGGCGCCCAAGGGGAGGGGGCGCAGGGAGGAGTGAGGGGGAACCGTCTAGATCTCGATTTCGCCCCGGACACAGGTGGTGGACTTCCCCCCGACCCACACCGTTCCGTCCGGGTCGCGGTCGACATGCACCCGCCCCGCCCGGCCCAGCCGGGTGCCCTGGCTGGCGATGTACGGCGCGGTAGCCCGGCCGGAGGCCAGCAGCCACTGGGCAAGCGACGCGTTGAGGCTGCCGGTCACCGGATCCTCCCGCATCCCGCCCTGCTCGTCGCTGAAGACCGCGCGCACCTCGAACGCGCACTCGGCGCCGCGCGGAGTGGGCCCGACCAGGCCAATGTCGAGGCTGCCGGGCCCCGGATGCCGGCTGAAGTCCGGGTCGATGGCGAGGACCGTTGCGGCGTCGGCGAACAGGATCCCCACCCAGCCGGGACCATTGTCCACCCAGTGGGCATCCACGATCTGGTCCCGCCGGATCCGCAGGACCGAGGCCAGGTGGAGGATCAACGGCTCGTCCAGCGGACCGGATCGGATGAGCGGCGGGGCCGCGAACGCCAGCCGGTCGGCATCGCGCTTCACCGCGATGAGTCCCGCGGCGCATTCCTGGACCACCCGGTCGGGGTGTTTCGGCGTGCCGCCCGCCGTGAGCCAGGCGTGGCAGCTGCCCAGCGTCGGGTGTCCCGCGAAGGGGAGCTCGCGGGCCAGGGTGAAGATCCGGACCCGGTAGTCGGCGGCGGCGGTGGTGGGGGGGAGGAGAAACGTCGTCTCGGACAGGTTGAGCCAGCGCGTGACCTGGAGCATGTCCTCCGTCGACAGCCCTTCCCCATCCAGGACCACGGCCAGGGGGTTCCCGGTGAACGCCCGGGGCGCGAACACGTCCACTTGCTGGAATCGCCGGCGCATCGAGCCCTCCATCTCCCAGAAGGCAATCCCCCGCCACTCCGGGGAGTGCGGGGGATCCGAGGATAGCTGGGGGCGGATTCGAACCGCCGACCCCGGCATTATGAGTGCCGTGCTCTAACCACCTGAGCTACCCAGCCAGAGTACCGCCGGCCCGGGGATGCGTTCCGGGCACCCTGCGCCGGCGGCAATGCTACCTACCGGGGCTATCGGCCGTCAAGGCTGTCCGGCTCCAGGCGGTAGAGGAATTCTCCCTCCCGGATCATCCCGAAATTTTCCCGGGCCAGCTGCTCCAGCAGCCTGCGGTCGGTCTTGAGCTGGTTGAGGTAGCGGGTCAGGCTGTCCACCTCCACCGTGAGCCGGTCGATCCGGCCCTGCTCCGTCCGGGCCTCCCGCCGCAGTTCCAGCCAGTCGAAGATGCCGTACTCCCCGCCGAACAGCGCGAACACCACCGCCAGTGCGACGACGCCCAGCGCCGCGAGCCCGGACCGGCTCACAGGGCGTAGAGATCCCGGCCCGGGTACTGGGCGATGTCCCCGAGTTCCTCCGCTATGCGGAGCAGCTGGTTGTACTTGGCGATCCGGTCGGTGCGGCTGGCGCTCCCGGTCTTGATCTGGCCCACCCCGACGGCGACCGCGAGGTCCGCGATGAAGGTGTCCTCGGTCTCGCCGGAGCGGTGGGAGATGACGGCGCCGTACCCCGAGGTCTTCGCCATCTCGATGCACTCGAGGGTCTCGGTGAGGGTCCCGATCTGGTTCACCTTGACCAGCACCGCATTGGCCACGCCCTGCTCAATCCCGCGGGCCAGCCGGTCCACGTTGGTGACGAAGAGATCGTCGCCGACCAGCTGGCACCGGTCCCCGAGGCGGTCGCTGAGCAGCTTCCAGCCGTCCCAGTCATCCTCGGCCAGGCCATCCTCGATGGAGACGATCGGGTAGCGATCCACCCAGGCGGCGTAGAGGTCCACCATCCCCGAGGCGGGCCGGCGACTGCCGTCGCCCTTCTTGAAGACGTACTCGCCGTCCTGGAAGAGCTCGGAGGCGGCCACGTCGAGGGCGATGGCGAGGTCCCGCCCCGGCTCGTATCCGGCGGCCTGGATGGCCTCCATGACGACGTCGAGGGCCGCCTCGTTGGAGGGCAGCATCGGCGCGAACCCGCCTTCATCCCCCACGGCGGTGGAGAGCTTCATCTTGGTGAGGACCTTCTTGAGGGCATGGAAGACCTCCACGCCCATGCGGAGCCCCTCGCCGAAGGTGTCCGCGCCGATCGGCACGACCATGAACTCCTGCGCGTCCACGTTGTTGGAGGCGTGGGCACCGCCGTTCAGGATATTCATCATCGGCACCGGGAGGATCCGGGCCAGGGGCCCGCCGAGATAGCGGTAGAGCGGCAGGCCGGCATCCTGGGCCGCGGCCCGCGCCACCGCGAGCGACACGGCGAGGATGGCATTGGCGCCGAGGTGGCTCTTGTTCGGGGTGCCGTCGATGTCGAGCATCTCGAAGTCGATCGAGACCTGGTCCTCGGCTGCCATTCCCTCCAGCCGCGGCCCGATGACCTCGTTCACGTTGCGGACCGCCTCCATCACGCCCTTGCCGGCATAGCGCTTCGCGTCCCCGTCACGCAGTTCCACGGCCTCGTGCTCCCCGGTGCTGGCGCCGCTCGGCACCGCCGCGCGCCCGGTGGCGCCGCTGGAGAGGACGACCTCCGCCTCGACAGTCGGATTGCCGCGGCTGTCAATGATCTCGCGACCGTGCACTTCGATGATCGTGGACATGGGACCTGGGGTTCGGGTTGGGCGATCGGCTCGCCGGGAACGTAATGCGTCGGATGCGCCCGGCGTAGGGGCGCGGGGGGCCCGCTACTCCCGCACGCCGAGGCCGAGCAGCGCCCCCCGGGTACGGGCCGCCAGGGGGTCCCGATCGTCGTAGCCCAGTCCGGTGGTGGGGATCGGCGGGCCGACGCGGACCGTGATCGGCACCGGCCGCGGCCGGATGCTCCCCTTGGGAAGGGCCTCGTAGCTGCCCAGGATCGCGACGGGAATCACCGGCACCTGCGCCACGATGGCCAGGACGAACGGGCCCTTCTTGAACGGCATCAGCCGGCCATCGCGGCTCCGGGTGCCCTCGGCGAACACCATGGCCGAGAGTCCGCCGTGGATGGCTTCCGCGGCCGCCTGGTAGGCGCCAACCGCCGAGTCCAGGTTGCGGCGATCGATCTCGATATGGCCCGAGGCGCGCAGCGCCCGGCCGAAGAGCGGGACCCGCCCCAGTTCCTTCTTGGCCACGAACCGGAGCGACCCGGGGAGCACGTCGAGGACGGCCAGGATGTCGAGCCAGGACTGGTGGTTGGCGACGTAGACGCAGGCCCCGGGCCCCGCGAGGTGCTCGAGCCCCTCACCCCGGACGGTGATCCGGTTGATCCGGAGCAGGTCGCGGGCGTATTGCCGCGGGATCTGGTCGAACAACCCGCCGGGGACATACCGCTCCCCACGCCCGGCCGCCAGCACGATGCGGGCGCTGTGCCAGAGCGTGCAGCCGAACATGCTGAGCACATAGCGCAGCGCCGCGATCATGCGAAATGATCGTACCCGGCAAGCCTCACCTGGCACCGCTCGTGCCAGAGCCGCACCCCGCTCCCCTCCACGACGGCGCCGATCCGGGTGAGCGGCACCCCCGTGGCCATGGCGAGGGCGGCGGCCGCGGCCGCGCCGAATGCCGGCGGCAGCGCGGCGAGGAGTTCGTAGTCC
The DNA here is from genome assembly GCA_016794805.1 of Gemmatimonadota bacterium. Taxonomy (GTDB): domain Bacteria; phylum Gemmatimonadota; class Gemmatimonadetes; order Gemmatimonadales; family GWC2-71-9; genus JADJOM01. The sequence goes on along the minus strand of JAEUJI010000275.1, from coordinate 6,592 downwards.
TCCCCCCCCTCGGCGGCGAAGACGGGCGCCGGGGTGCCCTGCCGCTCCGCGGCCCGCACCACCGCGGGCGCCAGCGGCAGCAGATCCAGCTCGATATCCAGCGCCACCGCGGAGGCCGCGGCCAGGTGGCCCGCGTCACCGGCCAGGCCGTCGCTCAGGTCCACCATGGCACGCGCGCCCGCCTCCGCCAGCCGGCGCCCCAGCGCGAGCCGTGGTGCCGGGTGCGCGAAGGCCCGCCGCGCGTCGGGCTCCGGCTGCTCCCCGCGGCGCCAGGCGGTGAGCGCCGCGCGGGAAAGCCCGGGGACGCCGGTGAGCCAGAGCCCGTCCCCGGGGCGGGCGCCACGCCGGGTGAGCGGCGCGCCCGCCCGCCCCAGGACGGTGATGTCCACGACCCACTGCGGGCTGGCGCTCAGGTCCCCGCCTAACACGACTCCTCCCGCCGCCGTGGCCGCCGCCCCCACCCCGCGCATCAGGTCGACCAGGTGGCCGTCGGCGGCGCCGCGCGGCGACCCGACGCTCGCCAGGACGCCGATCACCTCCGCCCCGGCCGCCGCGAGGTCTGACAGGGCGCCGGCGGCCGCCCGCCAGCCGATTTCCTCGAACGAAAGCCAGGCGGTCTCGAAGTGCACTCCTTCAATGGACAAGTCGGTGCTGACCACCACCCGGCCGGTGCCGTCGGGCAGGACGGCGCAATCGTCGCCCACGTCCGGGGCGGAGGGACCCAGCGCTGACACGATGCGCCGGATCCGGTCGAACTCCCCGCCGGGCCCGAGGGCGGAGCGGCTCACCGGCCGACCAGGTCGAGCGACAGCCGCACCAGCCCATTGTCGGTGGCCACCCAGAGGTAGTGCTCGTCCACCGCCAGGTCGGTGACCCGGCCGGGGAGGTCTCCCTGGGTGAGCGCCCGCCGGAGCGGCGTGGCCAGCGTGGCGGAGGCAACGCCCCGCTCCCCCGCGAGGTACAGGACGCCCCGTCCATTCACGACCGTGTGCAGCCGGCCCAGGCGACTGCCGAGGAGGGGACCGGCCGTGAAGGCGCCGTTGCCCGGGTCGCGCCAGAGCAGCCGGTCCCGGGTGAGCGCCACGAGGGTATCCCCGCGCCAGGCCAGGTCCACCACCGGCGCCTGGAGCGACAGCGCTCCGGCCAGCGCGTCCGGCTGCAGCAGGTCCTCCTCTCCCGGCAGTGCCGCGAAGAGCCCGAGCTCCGTCCCTACCCACACCGTGTCGCCCGACAGCTCCACGGCCAGCGCCGCGCCGCGGAACCGGGGCGCCCGCTGGACGAATCCCGTCGAATCGTCGAACACCGCGACGCCATGCGCGGTGCCCGCCGCGATCCTGCCGGCCCGCTGCGCCAGGTCCAGCACCCGGCCATCGGGGAGGCCACGGCTCTCATCGAAGCGGCGGAAGTCCTCGTCCCGCGGGGTGACGAGGAGCGCCCCATTGTCGGTGGCGAGCCAGAGATCGGAGCCGCGACCCACCATCCGGCGGGCCTCGAGGAACGGGAGGCCGGAGGCACGAGGCCCCTGCACCCAGGTGAACCGTTCCAGCTCGGTGCCGACGAACGAAACGGAGGGATCGGCCGTTGGCGTGCGGGCCGTGGCCACCCACACCCCGTCGTTCCCGGTGAAGACCGCCGCCACCCGTCCGCTGGGCAGGCCGAACAGGAGCGGCTCGGGCTGTCCGGCACCCTCCGGATAGTAGAGCAGCCCGACGCCACTGGTGCCGATGTACCACCCCTGCCCCGCGAACCCCGAGGCCGGTGCCGCAGAGGTGAATCGGACCGACCGGAAGCGGCCCATCACGTTGACCGTCGCGCCGGTGGCCTGGATGGCGGGGTTGCTCCGGATCGCATCGTCCACGGTGGCCAGCCGCACCGGCCGCTGCGGCGCGGCCGCGGGCAGGGCGATCCCGCCCCGCTGCGCGCTGTACCAGCCATTGCGGGTCCGGAGAAAGAGCCCGCCCGCCGGATCGAACTCATCGAGCGCGGCGTCGATCACCCCGCCCGGCACGGTCCCCTCTTCCCACTGCCGGGTCATGGGATCAAACCGGATCCAGCCGCCGGCCTGCACCAGCCAGAGGCTGCCGTCGAGAGGATCCGCGAGGGCGCCACCCACCCGCGCCAGCCGCTCGCCGCCGGGAGGCTGCCACGGTCCGGCCCAGCGCCGGCCGTGGGGATCGTATTCGAGGACCGCGTCCGGGGCGACGACGAAGACGCGCTCCCGGCCGGCGGCGACCGCGACCACATGCGAGAAGTCCCCGATGACGGCACGCTCCGACGGGGTCCAGTCGCGAGTCTGGGCCCTGGCGCCCGAGGAAATGACCACCAGGATGGCGGCGGCCAGCGCCCGCCGCGGGGCCGGCCTTACCATCGCTGGGGCGCCTCCAGCAGGTCGAGCACGGGGGGCCGGGGCATGGGCGGTGTCCTGCGCAGCGTCTCCCAGCAGCGCCAGAGATCCGGCAGCGCCGCAATCACGTCCATCGGCCGGAGGGCCCGGGCCGAGACCCGGCGCGCCGCCAGTTCGGCCGCGCGCCCCAGGGCCAGCGCGGCCACGGCCGCGGCCGCACCGGGCTGTTGCAGCTGGGCGGCGAAGGTCCCGGCGAGTCCGCTCAGGACGTCGCCGCTGCCGCCGGTGGCCAGCCCCGGGTTCCCCGCGGCCACGGTAAGGGGTGCCCCGTGCGCCTGAGCCACGACGGTTGGGACACCCTTGAGCAGCACCACCGCGCCGACCCGCTCCGCGGCGCCGCAGGCGGCCGCCCAGGGGTCGGATTCGAGCAGCTCGCCCAGTTCCGGGAAGAGCCGGCGGAACTCGCCCGCGTGGGGCGTGAGCACGACGGCCCGTCCGCGTGCGAGCTCGGCGATCTCGTCGCGGGAGTCGGCAAAGGCGTTGAGGGCGTCGGCATCGAGGATGAGGGGCGCCGGCGCACTGGCGCCCGCCGCCGCGATGATGAATTCCCGCCGTCCCGGCCCGCGACCCAGCCCGGGGCCGATCACGACGGCATCCGCGCTCCCCAGGAGCGCCATCAGCGCCGGCGCCAGGGGCGCGGTGAACTCGTGTCTGAGGGTCTGCAGGTCCGGCTCGGCCGCCACGAGGGACTCGATGGTCCCGGCCGGCGCCACCGCGTGCACCAGCCCGGCGCCGGCGGCAAACGCCGACCGCCCCGCCAGCCGGAGGGCGCCGCTCATGCCCGCGTCCCCGCCGATCACTACGATCCGCCCGCGTGTTCCCTTGTGCTCCCGGGCCGCGAACGTCTCCTGCAGCCGCGCCGCCTCAGGCTCGGTGAGCAGCACCGGCCAGCCGCCGTCGGGCGGCGGGTGCCCGATGTCCACCACCATGACGTCGCCACATTCGTCGCGCGCCATCAGGTGCCCCCGGCGATACCCGCCAAAGGTGACCGTGAGGTCCGCCCGCACCGACACGCCATGCCCCGTCCCGGTGGCCAGGTCGATGCCGGTGGGGCCATCCACCGCGAGGACGGGAACGGCCAGGTCGTTGAGACGCTCCACCAGGGACCGGATCGGGGCCCGAAGCACCCCCCGCGCCCCGGTGCCGAGCAGCGCATCCACCGCGACCTGCACCTGGGGCCAGGGACCATCGGGATCGAGGCTGCGGACACCCTCGGCCTGCGCGAGGTCTGCCATCCGGCGATTGAGGGGGGAGGGATCACCGGGGGCGGGCGCCACGAAGACCGGGACGTCGAGCCGGTGCAGGGCCCGCGCGACCACCCAGCCGTCACCTCCGTTGTTGCCGGGGCCGGCGGCGACCAGGACGCCACCTCCCAGCCTCGACCCGAAGCGCTCGGCGAGCGCGGCGGCAACGGCCCGGCCCGCCGCATCCATGAGCGTTGCGAGGGCAATGCCGGCCTGTTCGGCCCGCTGGTCCCAGCTTGCGGCCTGCTCGGGGGAAAGGATCGGGATGGACATCACGGCGACCTGGGTCGGCGAACCCGGCAACGGGATGCGCGGCGGAGCGGTGCGGGCGGTGCGGCTGGTATCAGGCCCGGTCCGGGCAGGACGGACCGGCAAGGGTGGCGACGCCCTCCCAGGCGTACGGCTCGGCGAAAGCCTGGGAGAACTCGAAGACCGCCGCGAAGTCCTCCTCGCGGTCGTTGGGCTGGGTCGACAGCAGGCCGGCGCGCACCAGGGTGAAGACGATGCGCCCGAAATCGTCGGTGCGATGCACGCCCCAGTAGCCCAGGACCTGGGGGGCCAGCAGGCCGAACTGCCGCACCGCGAAATCCCGGCAGGCCCAGGAGAGCTCGGCCCCCGTCACGTGGCGCCGCGCCGCCAGGCTGGTCTGCAGGAACTCGATGGCCGCCAGGACGAACAGGTAGGCCCGTTCGTCATAGCGCCGCTCCCCGGCCCGGATGCGGGCCAGGATGTCGGTCGAGAATTGCAGATCAGGCATGGTGCGGCAGGGAGGCTCGGGTCATTGGCTTCATTCGAATGCTAGGACCCGAGCCCCGGGGGGTCAAGCGCGGCGCGGCAGGTAGAGCGGGAAGGCGTCCGCCATGGCACGCACCTCCCCCTTGACGCGCGCGATGGTCGCGTCATCCCGGCGGGTCAGGACCTCGTCGATGAGCCGGGCGATCCGCTTGAACTCGGTCTTGCCCATGCCGCGGGTGGTGAGCGCCGGAGTGCCCAGCCGGATCCCGCTGGTCACGAACGGCGACTGGGGATCATCCGGGATGGTGTTCTTGTTCACGGTAATCTCGGCCCGGCCGAGCAGCGCTTCGGCCTCCTTGCCGGTGAGATTCTTGGGCCGGAGGTCCACCAGCATGAGGTGGGTGTCGGTGCCGCCGGAGACGATCGCGAAGCCGCACTCGATCATGGCCTCGGCCAGCGTCTTCGCGTTCTCCACCACCTGCTTCGCGTAGCGCTTGAAGTCGGGGGTGAGGCACTCCCCGAAGGAGACCGCCTTGGCCGCGATCACGTGCTCCAGCGGCCCCCCCTGGGTTCCGGGGAAGACTGACTTGTTGATGGCCGCGGCCAGTTCCTGGATGCAGAGGATGATGCCGCCCCGGGGCCCGCGCAGCGTCTTGTGGGTAGTGCTGGTTACGACCTGGGCGTGCGGCACCGGCGAGGGATGCACGCCGCCCGCCACCAGCCCGGCGAAGTGCGCCATGTCCACCAGCAGCGAGGCGCCGACCTCGTCCGCAATCGAGCGCATCGCGGCGAAGTCGATGATCCGGGCATAGGCGCTGCCCCCCGCGATCAGGATCCGGGGCCGCTCGGTCCGGGCCTGGTCACGGATCTGGTCGTAGTCCATCCGGCCGGTCGCGGGATTCACGCCGTACTGCACCGCCCGCCAGACGGCGCCGCTGTGATTCACCGCCGCGCCGTGGGAGAGATGGCCACCATGCGGCAGCGCCAGCCCCATGATGGTCTCACCCGGCTTGGCCAGCGCCATGAAGGCCGCGAAGTTGGCCTGGGCGCCGGAGTGGGGCTGCACGTTGGCGTGATCGGCGCCGAAGATCTGCTTGGCCCGGTCGATCGCCAGCTGCTCCACCTTGTCCACCACCTCGCAGCCGCCATAGTACCGCTTCCCGGGGTACCCTTCGGCGTACTTGTTGGTGAGCGGCGTGCCCATGGCGTCGATCACCGCCCGGCTGGCGAAGTTCTCGCTCGCGATCAGCTCCAGCCCGTGCTGCTGCCGGTGCAGCTCGGCGTCGATCAGCCGGGCGATCTCCGGGTCGGCGTGGCGCAGCGACGCGTTGTGGTCCAGCGGCATGACGTCTCCCTTAGGGTTCGATCTTCTGGACGCGGCGCGCGTGGCGGCCACCCTCGAAGGGGGTGGAGAGCCAGGCCCGCAGGATCTCGAGGCCATCCGCTTCGGTCACGAACCGGGCCGGGAGGACCAGGATGTTGGCGTCGTTATGCGCCCGGGCCAGCCGGGCCACCTCGGGGGTCCAGGCCACCGCCGCCCGCACCCCATGGTGCCGGTTGGCGGCGTAGGCCATCCCCAGGCCGGTGCCGCAGAGCAGCACCCCGCGCCCCACCGTGCCCTGTTCCACCTGGGCGGCCACGGGATGGGCGTAGTCGGGATAGTCGGTGCTGTCGGCGGAATGGGTGCCGAGATCCAGCGGCTCGTAGCCCAGCTTCCGGAGCTCCTGCTTGAGCCGCTCCTTGAGCGCGAAGCCCGCGTGGTCGGCGCCGATCGGAATCACTTCAGCCATGGGGAATCGTATAAAAATTCAGTCGGTTTTGTAAGGGGGGCGGGCCGCCGGGCCCGCCCGATCGGCCGGGCGGGGCTACACCCGGATGCCCGCCAGCGTTCCCACCGCGCGGATCCGCGCCTCCGCCACGTGATCCGCGGCCCGGTAGGTCGGGATCTTTTCCGCCTGCGCCGTGGCGTAGATGCTGAGCAGGGTGTCATAGATCTGCGCCGCCTTCCGCTTGGCGCGGTCGTGGTCCCACCCCATCAGCTCGCCGTAGACGTTGATCACCCCGCCGCCGTTGATGACATAGTCCGGGGCGTACAGCCACCCGCGGCGCGCGCCCACGTCGCCCAGGCGCGCCACCGCGAGCGGGGTGTTAGCCCCGCCCGCGAAGACCACCCCCATGAGCCGCGTGAGGGTGTCGTCAATGACCCTGG
>JAEUJI010000271.1 GCA_016794805.1 Gemmatimonadota bacterium | reverse complement strand
CTGGTCTGGCGGGTGATCCAGCGCCACGGCGAGACCGTCACCTGGCCGCTGTACCGGGGCTCGCAGCCGGGATTCGTGTCCCAGTTCGGTGAGCTGCATGGGTTGCGGGGGCTGGCGAGCCCGGGCCATATCGAGCTGGCGCCCTATCTCGTGACCAAGAACGTCTCCGGGCCGGCATCGAAGGGATACCCGCGGGACCAGGAGTTCACCGCGGGCGGCGACCTCCGCCTGCGGCTGGCCTCGAACCTGATGCTCAACGCCACGGTCAACCCCGACTTCGGCCAGGTCGAGGCCGATCCGTCCGAGCTCAACCTCACTGCCCTGGAGAGCTTCTTCCGCGAGCAGCGACCGTTCTTCGTGGAGGGGAAGGGGCTCTTCACCTTCAACGTGAACTGTGTCGTGGTGGTGGATTGCAGCACCGGGGAGGGGCTGTTCTACTCCCGGCGGATCGGCCGGGCGCCGCAGCTCGCGGGGCAGTACCAAGTGGGGAACGAGCGGCCGACCACCCGGATCCTCGGCGCCGCCAAGCTCACCGGCCGGCTGCCCGGCGGGTTCTCCCTTGGGGTGTTCGACGCGGTCACCGGGCAGGTTGAGGGGGCGCACGACACCACGCTGGAACCTGCCACCAACTACGCCGTGCTCCGCGCCAACCAGGACGGTGACGGGGGGAACAGCAGCGTCGGGCTGATGGTCACCGCGGTCCACCGCGCGCTGGATGGCGCGAGCTCCCCGTTCCTGCGGCGGGAGGCCTACAGCGGCGGACTGGATGGGCGCCGGCGCTTCGCCGAGCGGTGGGAGGTGTCGGGGTCGTTCGCGCTGAGCCGGGTGGAGGGGAGCGCGGCCGCGATTGCGCGGACCCAGCGGGACGCGGTGCACCTCTACCAGCGGCCCGACGGCGCGCTGGACTACGACTCCACCCGCACCAGCCTCTCGGGCAGCAACCTGGAACTCCGCCTCGCCAAGGTGGGGGGCAGGCGGCTCCGGTTCGAGACCGCCTACCAGCGGCGGACTCCCGGGTTCGAGATCAACGACATCGGCTTCCTGCGCCAGGCGGACCGCCAGGCGTGGACCAGCTGGGCCCAGCTCGCGTTCCGCGATCCCACCCGCACCTTCCGCCAGCTGCGGTGGAACTTCAACAACTGGGACTACTGGAGCATCGCCGGGCTTCCGACCGAGCGGGCGTTCAACACCAACGTGCATGTCGAGCTGCACAACCGCTGGTGGCTCCATGCCGGCGGCACGCTCGGGCAGCTCGGTGCGACGTACTGCGATCGCTGCGCCCGGGGCGGGCCGGCCATCCGGCAGGATCCCTACATTGCCCCCTGGTTCGGCATCGAGGGAGACGGACGCCGCCGGCTGGTACCGTACCTCTGGATCAACTATTCCAGGCGCGACGAGGGCCGCTCGGAATCGCTGCGCCTGTCCCCGGAGCTGGCGTTCAAGCTGTCGTCCCGGTTCAACAGCGGGGTGAGTGCCAACTACTCCTGGGACCGGAGCGACACCCAGTACTACGGCACGTTCACGGACTCCGTCACCGGGGTGTCTTCGTTCACCTTCGCCCACCTGCGGCAGCGGACCCTGAGCCTCACCTGGCGGCTCGATTACACCTTCACGCCGACCGCGACGCTGCAGCTCTATGCCTCGCCCTTCGTGACCCGCGGGACCTACACCCGGGTCCGGGAGCTGGAGGACCCGCGGGCGGCGCGATACGCCGACCGCTACCGGCCCTACGCCGACAGCTCCGTGACCGCGGACCCGGGCGGGTTCAACTTCCAGCAGTTTCGTTCGAACCTGGTGTTCCGCTGGGAGTATCGCCCGGGGTCAACCCTGTTCCTGGTCTGGGGCCAGGGACGCGAGCACGAGGCCGATCGCGAGGGAGGCCAGTCCTTCGGCGCCGACCTGCGGCACCTCTTCCGCCGCCGGGCGGACAACACCTTCCTGGTGAAGGTCAGCTACTGGCTGGCGAAGTAGGGCGGGCGGCCGCAACCCGGGCCACGCCCGCCCCGTAGGGGGCTCCGTCCCCACCCGGAGCCCCCTTTGTCGCGCGTCACGAAGATGTTGCTGCTGCTCACCTGCCTCGTCACCCCGCTCCGCGCCCAATCCCCCGCCGAACTCGCGCGCGAGGTCTTCGCGGCCGAAAGCAGCTTCGCCGCCGCCTTCGCGCGGCGGGATGTCGCCGGGTTCGCGAAGTTCCTCGCGCCCGAGGCGATCTTCTACGGCGGCGAGCAACCCGCGCGCGGCCGGGAGGCGGTGGTGGGGAGCTGGCGGCCGCTGCTCGAATCGGCCGCGCCCCCCTTCTCCTGGCGCCCCGAGTCGGTCGAGGTGCTGGCCTCGGGCACGCTGGCCCTGAGCAGCGGGCCGGTGTTCAATCCCGCCGGCGAACGCACTGCCACCTTCAACTCCGTCTGGCGCCGGGAGCCGGACGGACGCTGGCGGGTGGTGTTCGACAAGGGGTGCGGGGTGTGTCGCTGCGGCGGGGGGCAGTAGCGGGCGGGTTGGGGCCACCCGCCGGGGGCTCCTGCTCCGGCCGGAGGGGTTATCGTTCCTGTCCAGCGCCCGCCCACGGATCGCGATACCGGAGCCGGACCATGAACGACCTGGACCAGAAAGTCATCGTCACCATCGCCCTCGCCGCGGCCCTCGCCGACGGACGCCAGGACCCCCGCGAGGCCACCGCCCTCAAGGCCGTCGCCGACGCGGCCGGCATCACCGACCTCGATGGGCTCGCGCGCGACATCGCGGCCGGCACCCTGCGGCCGGCGGACCTTGCCCGCCAGCTGTCCGACGACCAGGCGCGGCGGCTTGCCTACCAGACCGCCCTCGTGGCCTGCCACGCCGACGGCCCTCCCTCGGAGGCGGAGCAGCGCTTCCTGGATGAGCTGCGGGTGGCGCTGGGGCAGGAGGCCCCGCCGGCCGGCGCGCCCGCGGCGGAGCTGGGGAGCGGTACCCCCCCGGGTCCCGAACTCGACGACATGATCCTCCGCCAGTCCATGCTGGCCGCGGCGCTGGAACTGCTGCCCGAGCGGCTGGCCACCATGGCCATCATCCCGCTGCAACTCCGCCTGGTGTACCTGATCGGGCAGCGCCACGGGCAGCAGCTCGATGCCAACCAGGTGAAGGACCTGGCAGGCACCTTCGGCATCGGCGCCGCCGCGCAGGTCATGGAGGGCGTCGTGCGCGGGGTGCTGGGCTCGCTCACCAAGGGAATCTTCGGAGGGGCGGTCGGCGGGGCCGCGGGGGTGGCGGCCGGCGCCGCGGTCACCTTCGCCTCCACCTACGCCCTGGGCCACGTGGCGACGCAGTACTACGCCCAGGGCCGCCGCCTGAGCACCGCGGACCTGATAGCGCTCTTCGCCCGGTTCCAGGAGGAGGCCCGTTCCCTCTTCCCCAAGGTCCAGGAACAGATTCAGGCCCAGTCCCGGACCCTGAACCTCCAGACCGTACTGGCCACGATCCAGGGCCGG
>JAEUJI010000069.1 GCA_016794805.1 Gemmatimonadota bacterium | reverse complement strand
CAGCCCACCCAGGTGTCGGGGAACACCGCCACGATCCGGTCAAACAGCTCCCGCGGCTGGGTGGGGGTGCCGAGGTCCCGCATGTGCCGGGCAAAGACCTGGAAGAACGGGCCCACCTGGTCCGGCCCAAACCGGACGGTGATCCCTTCCTTGCCGGGCCGGCGCACCTGGCTCCGGACCTTGGCCTCGAAGCTCTTGAGCAGTTGCTCCGGCTCGGCGGGGAGATCAAGCACCACGGTGATCTTCCGGTGCGAGACCGGGAGCGCGACCGGCAGCGCCCGCCGGCTCCGGAGCTCGAGCAGCTTGACGCCGTCCTCGCGCGCCCGTGCCGCGGCCCATGCGGTCAGCGCAACGATGGCCGTGTCGCTCCCGAGCGGGCCCCCGTAGTTCACGAACGGCAGCGACACGAGGTAGTGCCCGAAGACCAGGCTGCGCACCCGGACCAGCGGGAGGATCCCCGACAGCTTCCCGTCGGCTTCACGCGCCGCGAGGTAGAGGCACTCGTGCTGAAAGACCGACTCGTAGATCTCCCGCCAGCCGTACCGGTGGAAGTGGGTCCACCCCTCCTGCCCGGCAATGAACTGGTCCCATTCCGCGGCGGCGCCGGCGAAGGGCGCGACGACGAGCGTCATTGCGCCGCCCCCGCGGGGGTCACCTGCCCGAGCCACTCGGGATACCGACGCACCACGCTGGTGAAGGAAAACTCGGCCAGCAGTGACTGCATCCGGGACCAGGTCCGGCCCAGGTTGCCGTAGTGCCGCAGCCGGGTCACCCGGCCGCAGGGCAGCCGCGGCTGCTGGGCGTCGTACTCCCAGGGGTGGATGTAGAACATCGCCGAGATCCCGGCGTCCCCCGCCTGCCGGAAGGCCCGGCGGATGAGGCCCGTGGGGAACTGCCGCAGGTATCCACCACCGGCCGCCGGGAGCCGCAGCCCGAGCCATCGCAGCGTCGCCAGCGGCAGCTCGAGCAGGGTGCCGGCGGGCCGGTCGATCAGGAACGGCGAGGCCGGGGCGGAGGGGTAGCCGTAGTCGGGCCGGCGGATGGGGAAGAGGCTGGAGTCGTAGCGGAACCCCTCCTCCAGCAGCAGGTCGAAGGCCCACTCGTGCCCGGGGGTAATCGAAAAGCTCGGGGCGCGGAATCCCAGGCAGGGCTGCCCGCTCAGCGCCTCGAGCCGGGCCTTGGAGGCCCGCAGCTCCTCGCGGAACTCCTCGCGGCTCAGGGTGTTCACCCGGCGGTGCCAGTGGCCATGGGAGGCGACCTCATGCCCCTGGGCGGCGATCCGGCGCACGATCCCCGGATGATGCTCCGCCACCCAGCCCAGGGTGAAGAAGGTGCCGCTCACCCCGCGTTCGGCCAGCAGGCCGAGCAGCCGGTCGGTGTTGGCCTCCACGCGGGAGTCGTAGGAACTCCACCGCGCGCGGTCCACGATCCCTTCGAACGCGACGACCTGGAAGTAGTCCTCGACGTCCACGCTGAAGATGTGCGGGGCCCCGGGGGTGGGGGGGAGGATGCGGCGGGTCAGGAGGCTGGTCATGCTTGGCGTAAGTTACCCATGGATGGGGGCTTATCGGCAAGCTTCAGGCCTGAAAAGGCAACGGCCCCGGGATGACGAGTCCCGGGGCCCAGTTCACCAATTGACTGCGGAGTATTACGCGGCCTGCTTCTGCTTCCGGCGGCGGAAGGCGCCCATGCCACCGATCCCGGCCAGACCCGTCGCGAGCAGCGTCATGGAGACCGGCTCGGGGGTGATGGTGGTGCAGTTGGACGGCGCACCGTACGGGGTGTCGTTGGTCCAGCACTCGGTGGTACCACCGGGGCCGGTCGGGCCGTTGAGGCCGCGGATCACGATGTCCGAATTGTTCGGATTCCAGTTGCCCGTGATCTTGAAGCTGAAGGTCACCCAGTCATTGGTGTTGCCGGTGACTTGGGTGCAGGGATTGGAGTAGAGGTCCACCCCGCTCGGGAAGGAGCTGGTGGCCGCGCAGCCGCTGGCGATCCCGTTGTCCATGGCGCGGTTGCCCGGGGTGTTCATCCGGAAGTCCACGCCGAAGTTCACCTGGGAGTTGTTGCTGAGCTTCCAGCTCGCGGGGCTGGACCCGGCCATAGCGGGGCCGGTCACGTTCAGCGAGCCGAGCACGGCGGAGACGTTCCCGGTGTTGTAGAAGCCGATGCCGTTGAAGACGGTGCCGGCCCAGGTGCCGCTGCCGTGGCCCCAGGTTCCGGCGGAGTTGCCGGAGAGGTTCCACAGGCGCACCGTCACGTTGCTGCCGACCACGTTGATGCTGACCGCGGCGCAGGTGGCGAACTGGTCGCCGCCGCAGACGCGGTAATTGCGGAACCCGTCCGCGTACGCCGCGGAGGGAACCGCTACCGCAAGGGCGCCCAGGAGGGCGACGAACCGGCCAGTTTTCATCTGTTGATGCCTCGTCAATTGGTGAACTATGGCTTCACGCCGGTACTGGCGTGTTTCCATCCTTTGATCGCGACCCACAGGAAGGCGAGCGGATAGAGGACGCCCTGGGTCAGCGTTTGTGCGATCGCCTTCTGCAGCCCGGGCTTGTTCTCCGGGAGCACCGTACTCAGGCCGGTCGAGATGTTGCTGGCGTAGAGCCCGACCACGGCCATCAGGAGCACCGCCAGCAGCGCGAACACGATGGCCAGCACCCGCACCATCCCCACCCGGCCCCGCGCCACCGCCGCCGCAAACCCGAGCGCCAGTCCCATGGTGAGGAGTGGCATGCTGCCCAGGACGGTCGTCGCGGTGCCGAACTCCCATTCCGCGTCCCCGAACTGCAGGGGATACCAGGCCAGCGTCAGATCGGCCAGCGCCACCACCGCGAACACCAGCCCGATGCCACCGAGGAGGTACCAGCCTGACTCCGGTGAGGGGTCCAGGATGGCGCGGTTTTTCTCGTCCGTCTTGATCAGGATCCGGGAGGAAGTCATTTGGGCGTTTCCCGGCCTCCTATGGCCCGCTGCCCCCTAGTGCAGGGTTCAGGCCAATGCAGGAGACCTTGGAATCCTATGCTAAGATGTTGAAATACATTGACTTAGTTGGTGCTGACGGACCAGGAAGCCGACGGATTCATGAACCTGTTGTCGTGACACCACAACAATAACGCGGCCTCCTCACCCACCCCGGCGGCGCAGCGTCGCCCGCCAGGCCGCCCCGGCAAGCCACAGGAGGGCAAACGGATAGATCACGGCCTGCACCGCCGTCTTCGCCGCCGCCTTCTTCACCGGGGTGAGCGCGATCGGGCTGCCGACCGCACGGAAGACCAGCGGGAAGACGGTCACAAACAGGGCGAAAGCCAGCCACATGAAGACGGCGACGAGGATGCAGGTGACCGCGACGCTCCGCGCGGTCCACTTCCACCCCAGCGCGATGGACGAGGAGACCAGCAGGGCGATGCCGAGGCCGAGCAGCGGGAAGAGATCGAAGAAGGCGCTGGTGGTGCCGTATTCCCACTCCGACTCCCCGATCTCCAGCGGGAACCAGACCAGGCCCAGGTTCACCACTCCCAGCACGAAGAACAGCATCCCCACAATGGCGAACACCTGCCACAGCAGGGCGTCGTTGGGCGCCAGGCGCTGACGATCAGGCACGGGGTGACTCTCCCACTCGAGTCCGTGGCCGGGCGGGGCGGGATGCCCGGCGCCGGGTTCTGCTGCTCCCGCCTAGAAGACGGTGAGGTCGCTGGTGATCCTCGGCTTGAGCACCCAGCTGCCGGTCCCGGTCGGGACCAGCACCCCGTTGACCCGGAGCGAATCTCCGGGCACGACCGCGGTCGGGTTGAGGGCCAGCACCGAGTCGATCACCACCGTGACGGGCCCGGAACCGTCGTCCACCGTGACGGTATAGTCCCCGCCCACCGAGGCTGAATCGGTCACCCCGGCCGCCTGGATCCGCACCAGGTCCGCGTCCAGGGCGCCGGCGCGAGCCGCGGCCGCTTCCGCCGTGGTGATGGTATCCACGATCGTGGCGTTGATCCCGGGGATGAGCAGGACGATCTCCGCCGCATCCAGCACCGGCTGGCCGTTCCGGACCGCCACCGTGCCGAGGACGCGGACGGAGTCGCCGGGGGTCACGAAGTTGCCGACCAGCACCGTCGCGTCCGTCAGCCGGATGGCGCCGCCGGTGTCCCGGAGGAAGGCGCTGGTATCGCTGAAGAACTGCGGCCCCGAGAGCACGATGCCGCTGGTCACCACCCGGCGGCCCACCGCGCTGGCCCGGACCCCGGAGACGTCATCGGTCGGGAAGCCGAGCCGGATCGCGATGACCGGGACCTGTCCGTTCAGCACCACCTGCACCGTCGCCGGCGTCAGGAAGGTGAAGAGCGAATCGCCGAGGGCCGCGACCGAGTCCACGGATACGGCATACGGTCCGGGCGCGACATTGACATACGCGACCTGGCCGTTGGCGTCGGTGGTGTCCACCGCGACCGTGTCGCCCTGGCCCCCAGCGACCAGCAGGAAGACCCGGACCCCGGCCAGGACGGTATCCGGCTGGGTGAACACGCCGTTGAAGTCCCGGTCCACGAAGAGCTGGGCCGCGATGCCGGGTGCGGCCGGCAGGTTGATGCCGAATTCGTCCCCGGCGTTGCCGCAGCCGCCGGCGGCCGCGAGCAGCGCCGCGAGGAGGAGACCCGGCCGGGCGAGGGAACGGAGAGTACGGGGCATGAGGGCCTCGATCAGTACGCGACGCGGAGCCCGAACCGCACCATCCGGGGCTCCGTGCGACGGCTCAGGAACTTCCCGAACCGGGGATTGGCGATGAGGGGCAGGGTCACGTTGCCCTGGGGGTCGGTGGTCAGGGTGCCGGCCGGGTCCACCAGCACCAGCGCCCGGTCCACCACCCCGACCGGCGTCGAGGCGACATTGAACACCTCGACGGTCAGCTCCAGCCGGCCCCCGAGCGACCGCACCGGCAGGCCCACGGCGGCGGAGAGATCCAGCGCGTGGTTGGCCTGCTCCCGGCAGCTGTTGCGCTCGGCGATCTTGCCCACCTGATCCCCGAGGCAGGAATTGTCGCTGATGACCTGGCCCAGTCCGGGGATGGCGTCGTCGACGAAGGCCGGGTCATTGCGGCCGGAGCCGTCCGCATTCGCGTCCACGCCGGGGCGGAAACCGGGGGTGAACGGGAACCCGGAGCGGAACCGGTACCGGGCGCCGAGGCTCACCGGCACCCGGCTGGGCGTGCGCCAGCCGGCCTGCAGCACCGCCCGGTGGGGCACGTCGAAGTCGGAGACCCCCTCGGCCCATTCGTTCCCCAGCCGCTCCTCGGGGAAGGGCGACAGCGCATCGGCGGGATCGCCGCTCCAGCTCACCAGCCAGTTGTCCCGGGTGCGGGAGAAGGTATAGGAGGCCGCGAACGAGAAGCCCGAGACGGCCTCGCGGCTGATCGAAACCCCGGTCTCGTAGTGATCCTGGAACCCGGTGGAGACCATCGCCGAGACCAGGTCGTAGCCGGTCACCGCCCGGTTGCTCCCCGGTGTGGCCACCAGCATCCCCCCCTCCTGTGTGAGGGTGCCGTACACCGGCCGCCCCTCCTGGGTCAGCCCGGTGGGGCCGGGGAGGATGTTGAGGTCGGTGCGGCGGAGCAGGAAGTCGGTGTGATGGTACCCGCCGTACAGGCGCACGGTGGTATAGGAGGCCAGGCTCCGCGCGACTTCGAGATCGGCCTTGAAGGTGCGCGGGTTGCGGTACTTGTCCGTGGGGCTGAAGAGCGTGATCCGCTGTCCGACCCGCGGGGCCAGGACCGTATCCGGCAGCGCCGGCCAGGTGCCGAAGCTGCCGACGCCCCGCCGGATCGTCAGCGGACCGTCCGCCAGCCGCGCCTCGGCAAAGGTGGCGGGGTCGAGGGCGCCATACTGCCGTGACAGGCCGGCTCCGACCGTCCACTCCTTGTTCGCCCCCCCCTCGTACATCATGCCGAGCCGCGGCCCGACGTTGTTGTTGTCATCCGGCACCCGGGCGTTCTGCAGTCCGAAGAGCGACTGGAACTGCTGGTTGGGCTTGATCGGCTGACTTCCCTGCCGGGGATACTTCTGCCGGTCGTAGCGGAGGGCGCCCAGCAGCGAGAACCGCGGGGACAGGCGGTAGATCAGCTGCCCGAACAGTCCGACCTCTTCCATGCTGCTCTTGGTCCTGGTCTGCGGCGCCTCCGCGACGAAGAACGCCCCGCGCCCCTGGCCGAAGCCGTCCAGCCCGCCGAACGAGAAGATGCCGTCCTGGCCGTAGAGATAGTCCTGCTCCCAGTGGCCATTCGAATACTGCAGGCCCAGCTTCAGCCGGTGCTCCGCGCTGTTGCCGAAGGCCAGCTGGAAGGTCTCGGCGAAATCGACCGAGGTGCGGGTGAAGTCCCCGGGCAGGGTCGGCGAGGCGCCGATGCCCGCCCCCTCAGCCACGAAGTAGCTGGTGGGCAGGCTCGGGCCCGTCCACTCCCGGGAGCTGCGCCGGATGCCGAAGCGGAACTCGTTGGCCATCGTGGGGCTGAACACCGAGACCAGCGCGGCGCCGGCGGAGAAGTCCCGGGCGTCGAGTTCCCCACCGGCCCCGGTGAGCACATCGTGCCGGACCTCGGGATTTTCCTCGGTCTGGCGACCGAAATTGGCGCGGGTGAACAGGGTGTTGTTGCTGTTGAGCCGCCAGTCCACCCGAAAGCCGCCCGACCCTCCGGTGCTGCGCCGCACCGTGGGGGCGACGAACCGGCCCGCCGCCCGGCCAAAACTGTCCTGGGCGATCCCCGCGATGGTCCCGGCCAGCGAGACCCCGCTGCCGCCGAAGCTGGCCGCGTCGTTGTCCCAGGCGAGGCCGGTGGGCATCTCGAGCGCCTGGTAGTCCAGGCCGACGATGAAGTTGGCCCGGTCCGGCACGATGACCCCCGAGATCACCGCCCCGCCCTGGAAGGAGCTGACCGAGGAGTCACCGGGATTCTGGACCGTGGGCTGCCCGATCCCGCCGCTCCAGGACGCGAAGGGCGAGAAGCGGAACCGGTTGGTGCCGCGACGGGAGACCGCGGTCACCATGCCGCCGTTGCCGCCGCCGAGTTCCGCATCGGTGGGCTGGGTAAAGGCCTGCACCTGATCGAAGAGCAACCGGGAATAGACCGGCGCGCCGCCCACATCGATCCCGGCTCCAGGATGCCTGAACCAGCTCGCCGCGAGTCCGTCCACCATCAGGCGCACGTAGGGCTGGGGCAGCCCGCCGAAGGAGGCGGCGAACCCCGACGTCTGGTCCCGCGGGGCCGCCACCAGCGCCCCGTTGCGCCCCGCCTCGGTGATGTCCGACCGCGGGGCCAGCCCCCACGCCGGGCCCTGGCTGAGCACGGCGGCGATCGCGGGAGCCGAGCGGATCAGCCGCTGGTCCGCGATGGCGACTTCCTCGACGGTGGAGATCGGTGGTGGGCGGCGGACGATGCGGATCCGGAGCTGGGTGGCGGCATCCGCCACGATATCAATGCCCCGCTGGCGGAGCGGCTGGAACCCCGACTTCTCGACCAGCATCGAGTACCGACCGGGAGCCAGGAGCGACAGGTTGAACCGGCCGCGGATGTCGGACCGGAACTGGCGGATGACGATCCCGGTCGGGTCCTCGAGCGTCAGGTTCACCGCGGTCACCGGCGTGCCGTCCGTCAGCACCACTTCCCCGCGCAGGGCCCCCTCGGTCAGGCTCTGGGCGCCCAGAGGCGCGGCAAGAGCGCCCAGCAGGGCGGCGGCCACCGTCAGCGCATTCCAGGAGTAGCGCCTCGGACGGAGAACGGTCATTGGGGGTCCGGGGAAGGGGGAGGATGCGGTCACTGTCGAGGAGAAGGATAGTGCAGTTATGATGCCACCGGCGCAAGCGGTTCTCACAGCGGAGCAATGTGGCACCCAATCCACGTTCCGGGTGGGGGATCGGCCTCACCCTCCTCGCCCTGGCGATCATCGGCTGGTTCACCCTCCGCCCCTCCCCGGCTGACGCCGAGGCGGCCGCTCGGGTTGCCTGGACCTGCCTCTTCCCGTGCGGTGACCAGGCGCTGCGGGACGCCATCCTCAACGTCGCCCTGTTCGTCCCCCTCGGCCTGGCGGCCGCGCTGGTCCTCTCCCCGCTTCGGGCGCTGCTGCTCTCGGTGCTGGTGACGGCCACGGTCGAGTTCATCCAGTTCCGGTACCTGCTGGGCCGGGATCCGAGCCTCCGGGACCTGCTGACCAACACCCTCGGGGCCGGCCTCGGGATCCTGCTTTCCACCCACTGGCGCACGCTCCTCTTCCCCGCCCCGCGCCCGGCCGCATGCTTCACGGCGGTGGGTGGGCTCGGCTGGCTCGCCGCACTGCTCGCCACCGGAATCCTGCTGCGGCCCTCCCTTCCACAGAGCGTGTACTGGGGACAGTGGGCGCCGGAACTGGGGCAGTTCGACACCTGGCGCGGTCAATTGCTGGCGGCGGAGGTGAATGGCTGGCCCCTCCCCAGCGGACGGCTGGCAGACTCCGACCACCTCAGGAGGCTCCTCGAACAGGACTCCGTCATCGTCTCCGCCCGGGTCATCCTCGGGCCGCCCACGGCGGACATTGCGCCGATCGTCAGCGTCTTCGACAGCGAGCAACGTGAGATCTTCGTGCTGGGCCAGCTCGGAGAGGGGCTGGTATTCCGGATACGCACCGGGTTGCGCGCCGCCGAGCTCGGCGAGCAGACCCTGCTGCTCCCGCGTCTCCCGGCTTCGGGTGCCGGGGACACGCTGCTGCTCCAGGGAGGTGTGGCGGGCCGGGCGTGGATACTGGCCGCGCGCGGGCCGGCGGGGGGAGTGGTCCGACGAGTGCCCTTTTCGCTGGGGCTCCTCTGGAGCGGGCTGCTGCCGTTCCGCCCACTGCTGGGAGAGCTGGCGCCGGTCTGGTCGGGGCTCTGGCTGGGGGTGTTGCTCCTCCCCGCGGCCTGGTGGGCCGGCCGGGCGGGCGCGCACGGCATGGCCTTCGGGCTCGGGGCGGTCCTGGCGCTGCTCCTCGTGAGCCGCGTGCTCGGGCTGCCGCTGCCGGCGCCGGCGGAGGCGCTCGGGAGCCTCGCCGGAGGGGTCGCCGGGGGGTGGCACGGCCGGCGGAGCCGGAGGTGGCGCGCATGACGCCGGAGGCCAGGCGGTGCGGCGCGATCAGCACCTCCGGTGCCCGGCAGCGGGCGACGACGAGGGTCGCTATCGGCACCCCACCGCGGGCGACCCCAAGGGTCGCCCGTACAGTACCTGTATGGCCCTGACCTTCCGGCGCCGGATCCTGCTTTCGCTGGTCGCACTC
>JAEUJI010000027.1 GCA_016794805.1 Gemmatimonadota bacterium | reverse complement strand
TAGCCCAGGCCGGACGAACCGCCGCAGACCAGGGCAACGCGGTCGCGAATCTCGAAGTCCATGATCGGAAGATGGCGAGCGCGCGACGGAGCGGAAAGGTGGCCGGCTCAGCCGGCGGCGGGGTCTGCGCCGGGCCAGCCGGCGATGGCGCGGTGAAGCGCCGGGTCGTGCGCGGGTTCACGCGTCAGGCCGAGGGTGGCGGGGTGGAGCGCCAGCACGGCGAGCTCGACGAGGCGCCAGACGCGGATACCCAGGCCGAGCCCGGCGGGCGTCGTTGGAGCGCTGGGGTTCGCCGCGGCGGCGCGACCCATGCCGCCGTACAGCCGGCCCAGCAGCAGGATCCCGTGCCGGTATCGGAGGGGGACCCTGGCGGCGGCCTGCTCCGCGCTCCGGTAGTACACGCCGGCGAGGGCGGCGACCTCCTCGAGCGCGGGACGGAGCCGGGCGTGGGGGGCGCCGCCAAGCACGTCGGCCTGGGTGAGCTGGTGGCGGGTCAGGATGGTGGCGGGGAGGTAGACCCGGTCCCGGCGGGCGTCGGCGGCCACGCCGAGGAGGATGTTGCTGAGCTGAAGGGCAATGCCGAGGTCCACCACCCGGACGAGCACGCCGGGGTCCCGGATGCCGAGCAGCGGCGCCAGCATGAGGCCGACGGCGGCACTCACCTGGTAGGCGTAGCGGACCAGGGTATCGGTGTCGGGGAGCCGGACGGGATCGAGGTCGGCCCGCATGCCGAGGAGCAGGTAGCGCGCGCACTCGAGCGGGAGGCCACTCCGGGCCGCGCCGGCAAGGAAGGCGGCGATAAGCGGGCGGGGGGGATTCTCGCCTGAAAGCTCCCCCGCGATGCGGACCAGCCGCGCGCGGGCCGTCGCCGTATCGGGGGCCTCATCGACGGCATCGTCGAGGTGCCGGCAGAAACAGTAGAGCAGCGCCACGTCCTCGCGGGCTACCGGCGGGATGATCGCGGGGATCAGCCCGAGGCTCCGCGCGGCGCGGTCGAACTCGGCCCGGGCGGCGTGGACGGTATCGGCCCAGGGGAGGTAGCCCGGCCAGGCGGTGCCGGTCATCGCAGCAGGCGGTCGAGCAGGGCGAAGGCGAGGACCGTCGCCGACATCACCGCGTTCAGGGTGAAGAACGCGGTGTCGAGGCGGCTCAAGTCGTCAGGGCGGACCAGGGAGTGCTCGTAGAGCAGGATGAGGCCCGCGGCGCCGACCCCGGCCTGGTACCAGGGCCCGAGGCCCGCGCCGATCCCGAACAGTACCAGGGCGGGGAGGGTGATCAGGTGCAGGACGCGGGCAACGCCGATGGTCCGGCGGATGCCGTAGCGGGCCACGAGGCTGTGCAGTCCGTGGGCCCGGTCGAAGTGCTGGTCGGGGAGCGAGTAGAAGATGTCGAACCCGCCCACCCAGGTGGCCACGGCGACGGTGATCGCGACGAGCGCCCAGGCCGGGTCGGACCAGCTCCCGGTGACGGCCAGCCATCCGCCCACCGGGGCAATCGCGAGCGACAGGCCCAGCCAGAGGTGGGACCAGTCGGTGAACCGCTTGGCGTAGCTGTAGGCCAGGATCCACCCCAGCGCCAGCGGCGCCAGCCGGAAACAGAGGGGGTTGATGGCCCACGCGGCGGCAAGGAACAGGAGCGCGGCAAGGAGGACGGATCCCAGGGCCTGCGCCACGGTCAGCGCCCCCCGGGGCAGCTCCCGGCGGCGGTGGCGCGGATTCTCCCGGTCGAAGCGGAGATCGGCAACCATGTTGAAGCCGAGGGCGGCCCAGCGGGCGGCGGTGAAGGCAATCACCGCCAGCGCGACGGTCCGCCACTCGAGCGGTGCGTGGCGGGAGGCGGCCACCACCCCCAGGAGCGCGAAGGGGAGGGCAAAGAGGGTATGGGGGAACTTCACCAGGTTCAGGTAGCGGGTCAGCAGCGACTCGCCCCCGAGCACCTGGCCGTCCGGGTGGGCCTCGGGGTCCACCGGTTCCGGGACCGGACCCGGAAGCCCCGGTGCCGGCGTCCTCATGATCGCTTCATCCGGCGCTGTCTATCTTGGCGTCCCATATGCCTGTAGTTTCCTCAAGGGCCAATCAACGGGGAGCCGCCATGATGGATCGGGACACAATCGTACGGCTGGTGCGGGAGAGTGACGCCTACACGGGTGAGGCCCGGTACCTCGAGCGCGGTGGCTACCGCCTGATCGAGGAGCCCCGCCTGTTCAAGCACCTCGAGGACGACCTGGTCCGCGTGGTCTTCGCGACGACCGCCACCGAGGTGGTCGAGGGCACCGTGGTGGCCATGGTGACATTGTACGACCAGCGCCAGAAGTACAACATCTACGCCCACACCATCTGCGCCGGCCCCGGCGTGAACATCCTGCTCAAGGCGCGGTTCAACCCGATGCCCCAGGCCCGGCCCCAGCCCGGAGTCGCGGGCGAAGCGGCGATCGCCCAGTTCGTCGCCTGGAAAGAGGCGAGCTGGACCAAGTTCCTCAACGACGAGCTGCTGCTCGGCACCGAGACGGCCTCGACCATCTGGATCGCCTGCTTCTGGAAGGCGCTGGACCGGATGTTCGGCACCGGCCACCTGGTGAACTACGACCCCGACGCGATCCTCGCCGCGCACGTCTGAACTGCGGAAGCCGGAGAAACGGAGAAACGGAGAAACGAGATGCCGGAGGGCCGGGGACCTGGCCAACCTCCCTTTTCTCCCTTTCTCCGTTTCTCCGTTTCCCCCAGCTCCCTAGCCCCCCGTCTTGCCGAAGTATTCCCCCCACCGCTGGTCCACCTTCCGGATGATCTCGGGCGGCATCTCCACCGGCACCGGATAGCCGTCCTTCCAGGTGCAGTCGATGCCAATCGGGCCGCCGTAGACCGGCCGGGCCCCGACGAACTCCTGCCGGGAGAAGATCATGTCCCGGACCGGATCGAAGCGATTGAAGATCCCCCACAACAGGCTGGTCTCGTCCTGCAGGTCCACGTCCCGGCTCACCGCGGCGATGAACCGGACCTCTCCCAGGCCGGGCCAGCGCAGCAGGGTCTCCAGCACCGCGCGCGGCTCCCGGTCCACCGTGACCACGAGGAAGCCGCCCTCGAGCAGCCGGTGCCCCACGACCCGGCGGTCGGCTCCCGCCGGATCGGCGATGCTCGCCGGGGGCGGACGATCGGTGACCGGCTCCCCAGTGGCGTCGAGGACCAGCTTGCTGCCCACGTGCATCACGTAGGAGGTGTAGTCGAGGGTATCCAGGGCGCCGATCGGGAGCAGCAGCATCCGCTCCGCCGGCTCGAAGCGATACCAGAGCTCGCGCAGCAGGGCGCTGAAGCTCCGGACCGGGATATCCTCCCGGACCATCACCGCCACCTTGGTGAGGGCCAGCTGGCCGGTCCCGAGCAGCGCCAGCGCGGTCTTGAGGACTTCCTTGGGGTGCCGCTCCTTCACCGCCACGCCGAGGAGGTTGTGGAAGCTGGCGGCGTCGTAGGCGTAGAGGTCCACCACATTCGGGTTCACCAGGCGGATCAGCGGGCCGACCATCTCTCCCACCGCGATCCCGAGGAACTTGTCCTCCTGGGGCGGCTTGCCGACGATGGTGGCGGGGTAGATCGCGTCCCGGCGGCGGGTGACCCGCTGCACATGGAAGACTGGAAACTCCGCGGCCTCGGAGTAGTGCCCATAGTGGTCCCCGAAGGGACCCTCCGTCCGCCGCTCGTGCGGGGCCACGTAGCCTTCGAGGATGATCTCGGCAGTGGCCGGCACCAGCAGGTCGCCGGCGATGGTCCGCACCACTTCGGTGCGGGCGTCGCGGAAGAACCCCGCGAACGACAGCTCGTCGAAGTCCTCCGGCAGCGGGAGGATCGAGGCCATCATGGTGAGGGGATCCCCGCCCAGCACGACGGCGGCCGGAAGCGGACGGTTGAACCGTTCCGCCTCAAAGTGGTGCGCCCGGCCGCCCTTCAGGCTCTGCCAGTGCATGCCGGTCTGGTCCGGCCCGAAGACCTGCAGGCGGTAGAGCCCGAAGTTGCGCCGGCCGGTGAGGGGATCGGCGGTCAGGGTCGGGCCCCAGGTGATGAACGGCCCGCCGTCCCGCGGCCAGCTGACCACGTGCGGGAAGCGCCCGAGATCGGGGGCCTCCACCACCTCCTGGACCGGCGCCCGGCGGACCTCCCGGGTGCGGAGGTGGCGCCCGCGGGCCAGGAACCCGCGCGAGGCCCAGAAGGCGCCGAGCGAGGGCGGGTTGAGGCGCTGGATGGCCTCGACCAGCTCGAGCCCGATCTCCCGCGGATCCCGCCCCAGCGCGAGCTCCACCCGTCGGGTGGCGCCGAAGAGGTTCATCGCCAGGGGGAACTGGGACCCGCCCGGCCGCTCGAAGAGGAGCGCCGGACCGTCCTCGCGGATGACCCGCTGGACCAGCTCGGAGACCTCAAGCACGGGGTCCACCGGCACCGTGACACGGCGCAGGTCCCCCCGCCGCTCGAGGGCGGCGAGGAAGGCGCGGAGGTCGGGAAAGCGGGGCGGGCGGGGCGTAACGGCGGCGGAACTCAGGGCTTCGCGGCCGGGGCCGCCGGGCGGAGCTGTTCCGCCCGGCTGGTCAGGGCCTCAAGCGCGAGCGGGTGCAGCCCCTGGCCCCGGTGCTGGTCCAGGTGGGCGTACATCGCGGCGCGCATCCGCGGCTCCCAGAACCGGCGCAGGTGGGTGGCCACGCCGTCCAGCGCCTCGGCGTGGTCGGGGAAGACGGCGTAGTATTGCGCGATCTGGTTCGCCATCTGCACCAGGTGCTCGGTGTTCATCCCTGCGCCTCCGCCCCGGCCTGGTCGAGCAGCGCCAGCTGCTCCTCGGTGAACTTGCGGAAGCGGCTCTGCCATTCCGAGGCGCCGAAGACGGGCATCACCTGCACCGCCGTCACCTTGTACTCGGGGCAGTTGGTGGCCCAGTCCGAGTTCTCGGTGGTGATGACGTTGGCGCCGGACTCGGGGTGGTGGAAGGTGGTGTACACCACCCCGGGCTGGACCCGATCGGTGATGCGGGCCCGGAGGGTGGTCTCGCCGGCGCGGCTCACGATGCCCACCCAGTCGCCTTCCTTGATCCCCCGCTCCTCGGCATCGTGCGGGTGGATCTCCAGCCGGTCCTCCTCGTGCCACTGCACGTTCTCGGTCCGGCGGGTCTGGGCGCCCACGTTGTACTGCGACAGGATGCGCCCGGTGGTGAGGATCAGCGGGTACCGCTGGTTGACCCGCTCCTCGGTGGCCACGTACTGGGTGAGCATGAACCGCCCCTTGCCGCGCACGAAGGTCTGCTCGTGCATGACCGGGGTGCCCGCGGGGTGCTCGGCGTTGCAGGGCCACTGGATGCTGCCCAGCTCATCGATCCGGTCGTAGCTCACGCCGGTGAAGGTCGGGGTGAGCCGCGCGATCTCATCCATGATTTCGGACGGATGGCTGTAGGCCATGGGGTACCCCAGGGCCACCGCGAGGTCCACCGTGATCTCCCAGTCCGCCTTGCCGCCCACCGGGGGCATCACCTTCCGGACCCGGGAAATGCGGCGCTCGGCGTTGGTGAAGGTGCCGTCCTTCTCGAGGAAGGAGGAGCCGGGGAGGAAGACATGGGCGAACTTCGCGGTCTCGTTCAGGAACAGGTCCTGGACCACGATGCATTCCATGGCCTCGAGCGCCGCGGTGACGTGCTGGGTGTTGGGGTCGGACTGGGCGATGTCCTCGCCCTCGAGGTAGAGCCCCTTGAAGCTCCCCTCCAGGGCGGCGTCGAACATGTTGGGGATGCGGAGGCCCGGTTCGGACTCGAGGGTGACGCCCCAGGTCCCCTCGAACAGCGCCCGGGTGCTGTCCTCCAGCACGTGCCGGTAGCCCGGCAGCTCGTGCGGGAACGAGCCCATGTCGCAGGAGCCCTGCACGTTGTTCTGGCCGCGGAGCGGGTTCACGCCCACGCCCTCGCGCCCGATGTTGCCGGTGGCCATCGCCAGGTTGGCGATGCCCATGACCATGGTCGAGCCCTGGCTGTGCTCGGTGACGCCGAGGCCGTAGTAGATGGCGCCGTTGCCGCCGGTGGCGTAGAGCCGGGCCGCGCCGCGCATCTCGGCAGCCGGCACGCCGGTCACGTCCTCCAGCGCCTCGGGGGAGTTCTCCGCCCGGGCCACGAACTCGCGCCACTGCCGGAAGCTCTCCACGTCGCAGCGCTCCGCCACGAACTGCTCCGCCACCAGGCCCTCGGTGACGATCACGTGCGCCAGCGAGTTGATCAGGGCGACGTTGGTGCCGGGGCGCAGCTTGAGGTGGTACGACGCCTCCACGTGGGGGGAGCGGACCAGGTCGATCTGGCGCGGATCGGCCACGATGAGCTTCGCCCCCTCCCGCAGCCGGCGCTTCATCTGCGAGGCGAAGACCGGGTGGCCGTCGGTCGGGTTGGCGCCGATGACGAACATCACGTCGGTGTGGCGGACGGAGTCGAAGTCCTGGGTGCCGGCCGACTCGCCCAGGGTCTGCTTGAGCCCGTAGCCGGTGGGGGAATGGCAGACCCGGGCGCAGGTGTCGATGTTGTTGTTGCCGAACGCGGTCCGCACCAGCTTCTGCATCAGGTAGGTCTCTTCATTGGTGCAGCGCGACGACGAGATGGCGCCCACCGAGCTCCGGCCGTACTGAGCCTGGAGCCGCTTGAACTCGGCCGCGGCGTACCCGATCGCCTCCTCCCAGGAGACTTCCTTCCACGGGTCGGTGATCCGCTTCCGGATCATCGGCTTGGTGATCCGGTCGGGGTGGGTGGCGTAGCCCCAGGCGAAGCGGCCCTTCACGCAGGAATGGCCGTGGTTGGCCTTGCCGTCCTTGTACGGCGTCATCCGCACCACCTCCGCCCCCCGGAGCTCGGCGGTGAAGGCGCAGCCCACCCCGCAGTAGGCGCAGGTGGTCACCACTTCCCGTTCCGGCGTGCCGGCCTCGATGACGCTGTTCTCCATGAGGGTCGCGGTGGGGCAGGCCTGGACGCAGGCGCCGCAGGAGACGCACTCCGACGCCATGAAGGGCTCCATCTGGCCGGGGGAGACCTTGGAATCGAAGCCGCGGCCGTCGATGGTCAGGGCGTACGTGCCCTGCACTTCCTCGCAGGCCCGCACGCAGCGGGAGCAGACGATGCACTTGCTGGCGTCGAAGGTGAAGTACGGGTTGGAGGTGTCCTTCTCCGCCTTGAGGTGGTTGGCGCCGTCGAAGCCGTAGCGCACCTCGCGCAGCCCCACCGCGCCGGCCATGTCCTGCAGCTCACAATCCCCATTGGCGGAGCAGGTCAGGCAGTCGAGCGGGTGATCGGAGATGTAGAGCTCCATCACCCCGCGGCGCAGCTGGGCCAGCTTGCTGTTCTGGGTGACGACCTGGAGGCCCTGTTCCGCCGGGGTGGTGCAGGAGGCGGGGAAGCCCTTCCGGCCCTCCACCTGCACCAGGCAGAGGCGGCAGGAGCCGAAGGCCTTGAGGCTGTCGGTGGCGCACAGCTTCGGGACCGCGATGCCGGCCATCTGGGCCGCTCGCATGAGGGACGTCCCCGCGGGGACCGTCACCGGGATGCCGTCGATGGTCAGCGTGACCAGCGTCGTGCTCTCGGAGGCAGGGGTGCCGTAGTCGAGGTCGTGGATGGCGGTCATCGCGCGGCTCCGTGGGTCAGCGGGCCGCCGCGGCGAGAGGCGCCGCGGGCAGGCCGAAGTCTTCGGGGAAGTGGTTGAGCGCGCTCAGCACGGGGAAGGGCGTCATCCCCCCGAGGGCGCAGAGCGATCCGGCGAGCATCGTGTCGCACAGGTCGCGGACCAGGGCCAGGTTGGCCTCCCGGTCCTCGTCGGCGATGATGCGGTCCAGCACCTCGACCCCGCGGATCGAGCCGATGCGGCAGGGGGTGCACTTGCCGCAGGACTCGATGGCGCAGAACTCCATGGCCCAGCGCGCCTGATGGGCCATGTCCACGGTGTCGTCGAACACCACGATGCCGCCGTGGCCCACCATCGCGCTGATCCCGATGAAGGCCTCGTAGTCGAGCGGCGTGTCGAACTGGGAGGCGGGCAGGTACGCGCCGAGCGGGCCGCCGATCTGGACCGCCCGGATGGGGCGGCCGGATCGGGTGCCGCCGCCGTAGTCGTACAGCAGCTCGCGCACCGTGACGCCGAAGGCCTTCTCCACCAGGCCGCCGTACTTGACGTTGCCGGCCAGCTGGATCGGGAGGGTGCCCCGGGACCGGCCCATGCCGTAGTCCCGGTAGTAGGCGGCGCCGCGGTCCAGGATGATCGGCACCGAGGCGAGCGAGATGACGTTGTTGATCACCGTGGGCTTGCCGAACAGCCCCTCGATGGCGGGGAGCGGCGGCTTGTACCGCACCATGCCGCGGCGCCCCTCGAGGCTCTCCAGCAGCGCGGTCTCCTCGCCGCAGATGTAGGCCCCCGCCCCCACCCGCACCTCGAGGTCGAAGCGGCGGCCGCTGCCGAGCACGCTGGCCCCGAGGAAGCCGCCGGCGGAGGCCGCCTGGATCGCCTCGGTGAGCGCGGTGACGGCGTGCGGGTACTCGGAGCGGACGTAGATGTACCCCGCGGTGGCGCCGACGGCGAGCCCCGCGATGATCATCCCCTCGACCAGCACCAGCGGATCCCCCTCCATGATCATCCGGTCGGAGAAGGTGCCCGAGTCCCCCTCGTCGGCGTTGCAGACGATGTACTTCTGGTCCGCGGTGGTGCCGAGCACCGTCTTCCACTTGATCCCGGTGGGGAACGCCGCGCCGCCCCGGCCCCGGAGGCCGGACTGGGTGACCGCCTCGACGATCGCCGCCGGCGCCATGGCCAGGGCGTTCCGCAGGCCGCGGAACCCGCCGTGCCGCTCGTAGTCGGGGATGGAGACCGGATCAATGACCCCGACCCGCGCGGTGGTGAGCCGTTCCTGCTTCGCGAGATAGGGGATCTGCTCCGTCGGCCCGTGACCCAGCGGGTGCGCCTTGCCGGCCAGGAACCCCGCGTCGAAGAGCCCGGGCACATCCCCCGGCGTCACCGGGCCATAGGCGATGCGGCCGGTGGGCGTCTCGACCTCCACCATCGGTTCCAGCCAGTAGAGCCCCCGCGAGCCGTTCCGGACCAGGGTCACCGCCTGGTTGCGGACCGCGGCCTCGGCGGCGATGGCCCGGGCCACCGCCTCGGCGCCCATGGACAGCGCGCCCGAATCCCGCGGCACGAAGACCCGGGTCATGCGGGCCTCCGGAGCTCGGCCAGCAGCCCGTCCAGCTTCTCGGGGGTGGCGCGGCCGACGACGTCGCCGTCCACCATCAGGGCGGGGGAGAGGGCGCAGTTGCCCAGGCAGTACACCGGCTCCAGGGTCACCGCGCCGTCGGCGCTGGTGCCGTGCAGCTCCACCCCCAGGCGCTGCTTCGCGTGCGCCAGCAGGTGGTCGCAGCCCACCGCCTGGCACGACTCGGCCAGGCACACCTTGAGCACATGCCGGCCGGCGGGGTGGTCGCGGAAGTCGTGGTAGAAGGTCACCACCCCGTGCACTTCGGCACGCGAGAGGTTCAGCGCCTCCGCGATGACCGGCACCGCCTCGGGCGGGACGTGGCCGACGCGCTGCTGGATCTCGTGCAGGATCGGGAGCAGCGCCCCCGGGCGAGCCTTGTGGTCATCGAGGGCGCGCTGCACGGCGGGCGTCCAGGGGGCGGTGGCGGTCTCAGGCGGCATGAATCCCGGAGCGGTCGGTCAGGGTGGCGAGATGGGCGAGTACGAACTGCGCGACGTCCCGGGGCTGGTTCAGGTCCAGCCGGCGCGCCGGTGGGGGGACGTCCAGCGGGGCGTCGGTCGCCACCGCCAGCACCAGCGGATCCCCAGGCCAGCACTTCGGGGGCTCGCCGTGCGAGGGGCGGTGGACTTCGATCTTGGGACAGGACTCCCCGGCGAAGCCCTCGGCCAGCACCAGATCCACGCTCCCGGGGTCGAACTGGGCGAGCAGCTCACGGAACGGCGGCTCCTCCAGCGTCCCGTCCAGCTCCGTCATGAGCACCCAGCGGGAGCGCGAGGCCACGAGCACCTGGGCGGCGCCCGCTTCCCGCGCGCGGAAGCTGTCCTTGCCGGGCCGGTCCATGTCGAAGCCATGGCGCGCGTGCTTGAGCACGGCGGCCCGGACTCCGGCGGCGCGGAGGAGGGGAAGCAGCGCCACGATCAGCGTGGTCTTGCCGCTGCCGCTGGCCCCGACAAATCCAATGACGGGGAGCGGAAGCCGGGGAAGATGCAGGGGCACTTCAGGTACCAACCGACCTCCTCACTCCGGGCTGGACGGTCACGGTATCTCTTGATCGTCGGCGGAGTTGGAACAAAAGTCGACGCCCAGCGGGAAACTCGCAAATCGAAGGGCCCGATGGTGCCATCGGTCATTGCGATCACTGGCCCGGTTCCCGGCCAGCCGCTGTTCGCTCCTATATTCACCCAACCCCTCGCCTCCCGCCACCGGAGGAACCGTCCGTGACCGCCGACCTCGACCAGATGCAGCACCCCCTTGGCATGCGACGGCTGGGCTACGCCGGGCTCACCCTGGCCCAGCCGGCCCTGGTGTGGGGGCCGGAGGGCGCCGCCCCCTCCGAGGAGCAGGTGGCGGAGGAGGTCCCGGTGGCACTCATCTACAACGGCGTTCCCCATGTGGTCATGATGGCCTCACCGGCCGACTTCGAGGATTTCGCGGTCGGCTTCAGCCTCACCGAGGAGCTGGTGGCCGCCCCTTCGGAGATCCGCAGTATCGGGGTGGAACGCTACAGCCTCGGCGTGGAGGTCAAGCTGACCGTGACCCCCGAACGCGCAGAGGCCATCGCCAGCCGGACCCGTTCCCTCACCGGCCGCACCGGCTGCGGCATCTGCGGTTCCGCCACCATCGAGGGGGTGCTCAAGCAGCTGCACCCGGTGCCTCCCGGACCGCACATCAGTCCGGCGGCGGTGCAACGGGCCCTCGGAGAGCTGGCGGCCCGCCAGCCGCTCAACCAGCAGACCGGGACGGTGCACGCGGCGGGGTACGCCCGGCTCGATGGCGGGCTCGAGCTGGTGCGGGAGGACGTGGGCCGCCACAACGCGCTCGACAAGCTGGTGGGTGCCGTCCGCCGATCAGGTGCCGCGGTGGTCCCCGGCTTCGTCGTGGTGACGAGCCGGGCCAGCTTTGAGATGGTCCAGAAGGCGACGGTGCTTGGGGTACCCCTGCTCGCGGCCATCTCGGGCCCCACCGGGCTGGCGGTCCGGGTGGCGGAGCAGACGGGGCTCACCCTGGTGGGCTTTGCCCGGGGTCAGCGTCTCACCAGCTACACCCACCCGGGACGGCTGCGGCGGGAGGGTTAGGCCGGCCTGGGAAGGCTCGCCTCCATCACGCCGGCGACGTTCAGTCCCTCGGTGATCCGCAGCAGCTCGCGGGCCGATGGCGTCAGCGGGTCCCGGTCGGGGACCACCAGCCCGATGGTGTAGTCATGCTCCCCCGGCTCGAGCGGAATCGCCCGCATCCCCTCGGGCTCCCCGAAGAGGAACAGGAACGGATGGGGCAGCACGGTGCTCCACGCGCCCGAGCGGACGTGGGCCCAGAGCGTGAGCACGGAGTTGGTCTCTACCGACGCATGGGGCGCCACCCCGGTCACGGCGAACTGGGCGTTCAGGATCCGGCGGTTCTGCATGTCCGGCGTCAGCAGGCAGAGCGGCTGGGCGGCCACCTCTTCCCACCGCACCGTGCGCCGGCCCGCCAGCGGATTCCCTGACGGGGTGAAGAAGTAGAACCGCTCGCGATAGAGCGGCATGGTGCGCACGTGGGTGAGCGGCTCATTGTCGAGGTAGGTCACCCCGGCATCAAGGCTGAAATCGTCGAGGCCGCGCTGGATCTCGTTGGAGGTCAGGGAGAGGATCGCGACCGTCACCTGCGGGTGGCTCGCGAGGAAGGGACTGGTGAGCAGCGCCAGCATCGGCAGGGTCACCGGAATTGCGCCGATCCGGAGCCGCCCCACCAGCCCTTCGCGCAGCTCGCTGGCCTCCTGCTCCAGGCTCTCGGTGTCCGCCAGGATGCGCCGGGCCCAGCCGAGCATCCGTTCCCCCTCGCTGGTCAGCCCCTCGAAGCGCTGTCCCCGCCGGACCAGCAGCAGCCCCAGTTCCTCTTCCAGCTGCTTGATCCCCGCGGAGAGGGTGGGCTGGGTGACGGCGCAGGCCTTGGCCGCCCGGGCGAAATGCCCCTCGCGGGCGAGCGCGGCCAGGTAGCGGAGGTTGCGGAGGAGCATGGCGGCGGCCGGTCAGGCCGGGACGTCCCGCGAGCGGGCGGGCGCGGGGGCGACCTCACTGACCTGGGGCGGTTTTCCCAGCAGCACTCCCACCGACTTGGCCGGCCGGCGCTTCTCCGGCGGCGCGTCCTCCCGGGTCCAGTCGCCGTAGTGCGACAGGTACGCGTCCGGCGCGAGGGCCCGCGCGCTGGGCAGGATCAGGTGCACGCCGCAGGGGGCGGTGCGTTCCATGAGTCCTTCGAGGGTCTGCCGGCGGCGACCGGCCGTCTGGGCATCCAGGGTCGCGGTGTCGATGGCGATGATCTGGATCCGCTCCGGAAGTCCCAGCGGAACCTGCCCGGTGGGCGCCACATAGGTGCTGCAGTAGTGGCCCAGGGCCTCCTCCGCCACCCGGGACTCGACCTGGTCCACGAAAGTCATGTCGCTGCCGGTGAACACCACCTCGACATCATAGGCGGCCAGCAGGAAGGCGATCGGGGCCGAATCGGCGCCGATGACCAGCGCGGTGTCTCCCGGCTCGAGCCGGGGCAGGACGCGGGTGATGGGGCAGCGGCGGTCGATGCCCCAGTGGGTGGGTTCCCGCTGGGCCTGGCGCAGGGCGCGGAAGTGCTTGGCCCAGCGGCTGTAGGGCTGCAGCCGGAGCCGCCGGTGGATCAGGCGGTCCACCCAGTCGGTGAGCAGCACCTCGGTGAGCAGGAACTGCTCGCCGTCGGTGGCGGCCATCTCGGTCGCGGCGGCATCGCCCAGCTCCAGCAGCTCCCGGCGGGTGAGGCTGTTCTTGTAGCCCTCGATCCGCTGCAGGATGTACTCGTGGTACTGCTGCCGGAGCGAGGGGAGGGCCCGCCGCCGGCGCTGCTGCTGGAGCTGAAGGGCGGTCAGCATGAAGGGTCGATATGCCCGGTTCGGCGCCTGGGAGGATGGCTGGGGGCGATGTGTTACAAAGTGGTAGGGACCGGGGCCAAGTGTCAATCCTGCCTTGGGTTCCGGGGCCTTACCTCAGAAGGCACGTAGGGCGGCTCCCTTCAGGTATCCGGTCTCCGGGATGGTCACCACTTCGGGGTGGTCCGGCCCCTGTCCCAGCAGGTGCGTCAGCACCAGCCGGCGGCCGCTGTCCCGGGCCGCCTCCTCCAGCATCGCGTGGAAGTCCGCGCGGCGAAGGTGAAAGGAGCAGCTGGCGCTGAGCAGCACCCCGCCGGCCGCCAGCAGCCGCATGGCGCGGAGGTTCACTTCCTTGTAGCCCCGGATCGCCTGGGGGAGGGCACTCTTGCTCTTGGCGAAGGCGGGCGGGTCCACCACGATGATATCGAAGCGGCGGCGCTCCCGGTCGTATTGCCGCAGCAGCTCGAAGACGTCGGCCTCCACCCACTCGATGTTGTCGCGTCCGTTCAGCGCCCCGTTCTCCCGCCCCCGGGCCAGCGCGTCGGCGCTCACGTCGAGGGCGATGACCCGCGCCGCCCGCGTGGCCAGGTGCAGCGCGAAGCTGCCGTGATAGGTGAAGCAGTCGAGCGCGGTGCCGCCGGGCCGGGTGAGCTGGGCCGCGAGCAGGCGGTTGGCGCGCTGGTCGAGAAAGGCACCGGTCTTCTGCCCGGTCCACGGCGCCGCCAGGTAGCGGACGCCGCCTTCGCGCACCTCGATGGTCTCGGGGACCGACCCGGCGGCGAGCTCCGTGACCTCGGGCAGTCCCTCGTGGCGCCGGACCCCGACGTCGTTCCGGAGCAGGATCCCCTCGGGGGAGAAGACCTCGCGGAGCGCGTCGAGGATGAGGCCGCGATGGGTCTCGAGGCCGGCGGAGAGCAGCTGCACCACCAGCCAGCGATCGTAGCGGTCCACCACCAGCGATGGGATGCCATCTCCCTCGCCGTGCACCACCCGCCACGCGGTGGCATCGATCCCGTCCCGGCGCGCGGCGGCGGCGGCGATCTGCTCCCGCCACCAGTCGGCATCCACCCACCGTGTGGTCCGCTCCATCAGGCGGAGCCGGATCTCGGAGCGGGGGGAGCAGAGGGCGGTGCCGAGGAACTTGCCGCGCCGGTCGTGCACGGCGGCGAGGCCAGGCTCGTCCGGGGCGTCCAGCACATCGCTCCGGTAGATCCAGGGATGTCCATGGGCCCAGCGGGCGGCACCCTTGTCGCTGACCCGGGCAGTGGGGAGGGGCATGGGCGGTATCGACGGTAGGGACGGTAGGGACGGTACCGTCGGTACCGTCCTTACCGCCTCCCCTCGGCGCGGTCCGGTCGCAACGCCACCGCCCGGCGCAGATACACGTGCCGGATCTCCTCCTTGGACCGCGGGGTATAGGCGTGCACGAGGAGCCGGATGCAGCGCGGCAGCGAGCCGGGGACGGGGATCTCGGTGGAATGCAGCAGCGCGACGATATTCCAGCCGTACACCTCCGCCGCCCGGGCCGGGAAGGCGGCGTTGAGGTCGGCGGTCATGGTGAAGAGCCCGCTTACGATGTCATCGGGCTGGAGCTGGTTGGCCGCGATCAGTTCGCGGAGGAGTTCGTCGGTCGCCTGGAGGATCTGCTGGGCGTCGTTCTCCTCGACCGTGGTCGCTCCCCGAATCCCCTGCAGCCGGACGGAAGGCGTATCGCTCATGGGCAGTAATCTAGCGCCACACCTGCGGCTGGTGCTGGTGACCGACGACCGGCTGCTGGCGGGCCGGGACGTGGTGGAGGTCGCCCGGCGGGCGGTGGCCGGCGGCGTGACCCTGGTGCAGCTCCGGCTCAAGCGCGCGGGCGCCCGGGAGCTGGTGGACCTGGCTCGCCGCCTCCGCGAGGCGCTCCCGGTGCCGGTGCTGGTCAACGACCGGCCGGACGTGGCCCGGGTGAGCGGCACCGGGGTGCACCTGGGCCCCGATGACCTCCCCCTCGACGCGGCGCGCCGGCTCCTTCCCCCCGGCGCCATCGTGGGCATCTCGGCCGGCACCGCCGAGGAGGCGGCGTCGGGGCGGGGCGCGGACTACTGGGGGGTCGGGCCGTGGCGGGCGACCGCGACCAAGTCGGACGCCGGTGTGGCGCTGGGCGCCGAGGGCTTCGGGCGCATCGTGCGGCTGGCGGAGGGGATTCCCTGCGTGGCCATCGGGGGGATCCTGCCAGACGATGTTCCGGCGGTCCTGAAGGCCGGCGGGGTGGGCGTTGCGGTGGTGTCCGGGATCCTGGGCGTCGAGGACGTCGAGGGCGCGGCGCGGGCCTACGCGCGGGCGCTCACGCGGTAGCGGTCGGACAGTCGGACGGTCCGTCGGCCCGTCGGCTCCCCTACCTTCCGCTCTGCGCCCGCCGCACCTCCCGGATCGCGCGATTGTGCTCGACCAGCGTCCGGCTGAACCGGTGATACCCGTCCCCGATGGCCACGAAGTAGAGCCACGGGACGTCGGCCGGATAGAGCGCCGCCTCGATGCTCTTCACCCCCGGCGAGTTGACCGGCCCGGGCGGCAGCCCACGCACCCGGTAGGTGTTGTAGGGCGAGGCGATCTCCAGGTCCTTGTACAGCAGCCGCGGCTTCCGCGCCCCCGTGGCCAGCTGGATGGCGTACTGCACCGTCGGGTCCGCCTGGAGCGGCATGCCGATGCGGAGCCGGTTGCTGTACACCCCCGCGATGGTGGCGCGCTCCTCGTCGTGCCGCGCCTCCCCCTCCACGATGGCGGCCAGGGCGAGCAGCTGGTGTCGCGTGAGGCCGAGCGAGTCGAGCCGCGCGTCCCAGCCGGGCTGCCAGCGCCGGGAGAATTCCGCGACCATCGCGTCCACCAGCCCCGCCGCCGTCACGGGCAGGGGGAGGGTATAGGTCTCGGGAAGGAGGTAGCCCTCCAGGGTCGGGGCCGGGACCTCGAGCGCCCGCAGCCGCTCCGCGTCCCCGGCCGCCCGCGCGAATGAGTCGGCGGGGATACCGAGCCGGGCCTCGACCAGGTCGCCCAGCTCCAGCAGGGTCAGCCCTTCCGGGGCGGTGAACCGGGTGGTCGCGATGCGACCTTCCTCGAGGAGCGAGAGCACCTGCGAGGCGGAGGCGCCGGCCGGGATGTCGTAGACCCCCGCCTGCACCCGGCGGTCCACTCCCCGGATCCGGGCCAGGGTGCGGAACCAGAATCGCGAGCCGACCAGCCCATGGGCGGCGAGGGAATCGGTGACGACGCGGAACGAGGCGCCCGGGGGAATGGTCACGCGGACCGGCTCACCGGTCGGGGCGGGGGCGGCGCAGGCGAGGGCCAGCGACAGCAGGAGAACCGGAGACGGGAGACGGGGAACGGGAGCGGCGTCCCGCTTCCCGTTTCCTGGCTTCCGCGCCCCGTGCACTGACATCATTGACGCTCGTTCCGCCGTCGGTCCAGGTACCCCTGCAACAGCACCGCCGCGGCGTGGGCATCCACATCCTCCCGGCGCCCGCGGGTGGAGCCACCCTGCTCCCGGATCTCGCGGTGGGCCCGGGCGGTGGTGAGCCGCTCGTCCTCCAATATGGCGGGGAGCGCGGTGCGCTCGCTCACCAGCGCGGCCAGCTCCC
>JAEUJI010000356.1 GCA_016794805.1 Gemmatimonadota bacterium | reverse complement strand
CCCCAGCCAGCCGAACGACCCGAGGCGGGCGCCGCCGCGCGCGATTCGCTGACCGAGCGCGTCATCGCGAGCCGCCCGCGGCTCTTCGACAAGCTGGTGCTGCGCGTGGACAGCGCCTGGACCCCCGAGGCCCGGTACCTGGTGGAGATCAGGGGCATCCGAAGCGCCGCCGGCGTCGCGGGAGATGCGAAGAACGTGCTGGCGGTGCCCAAGCCACCCCCGCCGCCGCCGGCCCCGAAGGACAGCACCGCGACCGACTCTACCCTGGCCCAGCCGGCTCCCGCACCAAAGCCATGACCGACCGGCGCCGCGAGCTCCCCTCCGTGGACCGGCTGCTCCGCGAGCCCGCCATCGCCGTCCTGCTCGACACCGCGCCCCGGAACGCGGTGGTGACCGCCGTCCGCGAGGCCCTCGAGTCGGCGCGCTCGAACCGGGCCGGTCCTCCGGCGGACTGGGCGGAGGCGGTGCGCGAGCGGCTGGGGGAGCTCACCACCCGATCCCTCCGGCCGGTCATCAACGCAACCGGCGTGGTTCTCCATACCAACCTCGGAAGAGCCCCGCTCGCCGCCGCCGCCCTGGACGCCATCACCGCCGTCGGCGGCGGGTACAGCACCCTGGAATACGACCTTGCCACCGGCTCCCGCGGCCACCGGGCGGACCATTGCCGGGGCCTGCTGGCCGAGCTGACCGGCGCCGCAGACGGGCTGGCGGTGAACAACGCCGCGGGGGCGCTGGTGCTGGCGCTCAACGCCGTGGCGGCGGGGCGGCCGGTGGTGATCTCGCGGGGTGAGCTCATCGAGATCGGCGGCTCGTTCCGGATCCCGGAGATCATGGAGAAGAGCGGCGCCGCACTCCGGGAGGTGGGCACCACCAACCGGACCCACCTCCGTGACTACGAGGGTGCGCTGGATGGCGCGGCGGCGATCCTCACGGTCCACCGGTCGAACTTCGCGCAGAGTGGTTTCGTCGCCTCCCCGGAGCCCCGGGAGCTTGCGGCGCTGGCGCGGGGCGCCGGGATTCCCTACCTCCACGACGTCGGAAGCGGCCTGCTGCTGGACCTGGCGGCGTTCGGGTTGCGGGGCGAGCCCTCAGTCCCTGAGGCGGTGGCCGCCGGAGCGGACCTGGTGCTCTTCTCGGGTGACAAGCTGCTCGGGGGCCCGCAGGCGGGATGCATCGTCGGAAGCCGGGACGCGGTCGCGCGCTGCCGCGCCAATCCCCTCGCCCGGGCGCTCCGGGCCGACAAGTTCACTCTCGCCGCGCTGGAGGCGACCCTGGCCCTCTACCGCGACCCGGAGGCCGCGAGGCGCGAGATCCCGGTGCTCCGGATGCTGACCACCGATGCCGCCACCCTCGGCGAACGGGCGGCGCGCCTGGCGGCGATGATGCCGGTGGAGGCCGATGCCCGCACCCTCCGTGGGGAGTCGGCGGTGGGCGGAGGCAGCTTTCCTGGCGCCTCGCTGCCGACCACGCTGGTCAGCCTGGATCCGGGCCCGCTCGGCGCCCATGGGCTGGCGCTCCGGCTCCGGCTGGGGGAACCGCCCGTGATTTCCCGGGTGGAGTCGGGGCGGGTCCTGCTGGACCCCCGGACCATTGCTTCCGGCGCGATGGAGGCGCTCGCCACGGCGGTGGCGGCCGCCTTCGAGCGCTAGCCCGGAACGCAGTCGGGGCGGCCGGGCCAACCGCTCCCGACCGCCCCGTCACCCTCTCCCGCGTCGCAATCAGTAGGTGAAGACCGCGACGGTATCGTCCGGAATGCCCGAGGAGCTGCCGAGGAAGGTCCCGGTGAAGACCTGGGGCGCCGCGCCCCGCCGCTGGACGGTGACGACCCAGTCGGTCTGGGCGGCGCCGCAATCGGACCAGTAGTCGAGGAACACCTTGTAGGTGCCGTTCGGCGCCATGCCGGTCGGCCAGAAGACGTTCTCGTTGCTGATGAAGGCGCTGGAGTTGTCGGGCAGCGTGTTCTTGCTGCAGGCGGCGTTGGCGTCGAGGTCCAGGGTGCCGCCGCTCGCCACCGACTTGTTCCCGAAGGAGAGGTGGCCGCCCGCGGGGTCAATCACGTGCAGGTCCACGTCGGCGGTGTCGGTCCAGGCCACGCTGATCTGGATGTCGCCGGTGCCGATCTGCAGGATCCGCATCAGCTGGCGGGCGTACTGGAAGGTCCCGGCGCCGTCGCCGGCGGCGTAGGTGAAGTAGACCTGGCCGGCGGTGGCGTTCTGGGACAGGCCCAGCAGGAGACTCTGGGCCGTCTGGCCGGCGGGCAGGGTCAGTTCGTAGTAGTCGCTCAGCCCTTCGGCCGCGATGATGATCTTCGTGAACGCCGTCGGGGAGGTGATGTTCTGCGGCGAGCTGCCGCCGTTGATCACCACCGCGATGCCGGAGACCTTGGTGGAGTCGGCGGTGGTCGGCGCGGGAGGCGCCCCGCGGTGGAGGACCGCCTGCACCGTGCCGGACTGGTCGGTGACGCTGGAGATGAAGTTCTCGATGCTGAAGCTGCTGTTGGGCCGCAGCTGGGATTCGCACGCCGCCAGGATGGCCACCAGGGCCAGCAGGCTGCAGGTGCGCAGGGCGTTCGGGAGCCGAATCGCCATGGTGATCGTCCTCGGTCTCGGGTTGGGGCCACGCTATCACCCGGATTGAGGGCAATGAGGGGGCCAGCCGGTGGGCCGCCAGGGGTGACGGATAACCCCGCGGGCGGCAACTTCAATGTTCGCATGGGATTATCGGCGTCCACCCGGGGGGACTTTAGGCCCCGACCCCCCCGAAGGGGGCCGCGATGAGCCCCTTCAACCCCCGCCACCGGGCCGCTAAGTTCTTGCGCCATGCCAATGAAGCTTGCTGTCTGCGTTTCCGGCCGGGGCAGCAATCTGGTGGCCCTGCTGGAGGCGCTGGCGGGTTCCAGTCAGGCAGACGTGGTACTGGTGCTCAGCAACCGGGCGGATGCGCCCGCGCTGGAGCTGGCGCGGGGGCGCGGGATCGCCGCCGAGAGCCTGGACGACCACCGGGACGCGACGGAGTGGCTGCGGCGGCTCCGGACCCATGGTGTCGAGCTGATCGTGCTGGCGGGGTACCTGAAGCTGGTCCCTCCGGGGGTGATCGCGGCATACCGGGACCGGATCCTCAACGTCCATCCCGCCCTGCTTCCCGATTTCGGGGGGCCCGGCATGTACGGCCATCATGTGCACGAGGCCGTGATCCGGAGCGGCGCCACCGTCTCCGGGGCCACCGTCCACCTGGTGGACGAGGCCTACGACCGGGGGCAGATCCTGGCGCAGGCCCGGGTGCCCGTCCTGCCGGACGACACGCCCGCGACGCTCGCGGCCCGGGTGCTCCGGGCCGAACATCGGCTGTTGCCGGCCGTGGTCCTGCGAGCGGCCGAAGCCGGCCGGCCCGTGGTGCTACCTGAACCGCTGGAACTGTCCCCGTGAGGAGTTGCCTGTGCCGCGCGCGCTGATCTCGGTGAGTGACAAGCGGGGGATCGTGTCCTTTGCCCAGGGGCTGGTGGACCTGGGCTGGGAGATCATCTCCACTGGCGGGACTTACGCGGCGCTGCGGCAGGGTGGCGTCCCCGCCTCGGCGGTGGAATCGGTCACCGGGTTCCCCGAGATCCTCGACGGCCGGGTCAAGACGCTGCACCCCGCGGTGCATGGCGGGCTGCTGGCGCGCCGTGATCTGCCGGAGCACATGGCATCCATCGCGGAGCACCGGATCACCCCGATCGACCTGCTGGCGGTGAACCTCTACCCCTTCCGCGAGACCGTGGCCAAGCCCCACGTGAGCTTCGAGGACGCCATCGAAAACATCGATATCGGCGGCCCCTCGATGCTCCGCTCCGCGGCGAAGAACCACGAGTCGGTCATCGTGGTGGTGGACCCGACCGACTACGGCCCGGTGCTGGACATGCTCCGCCGCGGCACGGTGGATGCCGCCTGCCGCCGGAGCTTCGCGGCCAAGGTATTCAGCCACACCGCGGACTACGACGGCGCGATCGCACGCTACCTGACCCCGCACGAGGACGGGCTGCCCGGCCGGATCCAGTTCTCCTTCGAGCGGCTGCTGGAGCTGCGCTACGGCGAGAACCCGAGCCAGCGGGCGGGGCTGTACGTGGACGAGGAGCCCCGCGGGCTCCGGGACCTCAAGCAGCGGCAGGGGAAGGAGCTTTCCTTCAACAACATCCTGGACCTCGATGCCGCCATGTGGACGGCGTCGCTGTGGTCCAATTGCCCCGCCTGCGCCATCATCAAGCACAACACCCCCTGCGGCCTCGCGGTCGCGGGGAGCGCGCTGGAGGCGTGGCGCAAGGCGCTCGCCTGCGATCCCCAGTCGGCCTTCGGCGGGGTGGTGGCGTTCAATACCGTGGTGGACCGGAAGACCGCCGAGGGGCTGGTGGAGCTGTTCCTGGAGGTGGTGGTGGCGCCCTCCTTCCACGACGAGGCGCTCACGGTGCTCGCCACCAAGAAGAACCTGCGCGCGGTGGAGCTGCCGGTGTTCCGCGGCGGGGCCGGCTTCGACTTCAAGCGGGTGCGGGGCGGGCTCCTGGTGCAGGACCGCTTCGTGCCCGACATGTCCGACGCCGAGTGGACCGTCCCCACCATCCGGAAACCCACCGACGCCGAATGGTCCGACCTGCGGTTCGCGTGGGCCGCCGTCGCCTCGGTCAAGTCCAATGCCGTGCTGCTGGCCCGGGAGGAGATGACGATCGGGATCGGCGCCGGCCAGATGAGCCGGGTGGACAGTTCGTTCCTCGCTGTCCACAAGGCCCGGCAGCAGGGCCACGACCCCAGGGGCAGCGTGCTCGCCTCCGATGCCTTCTTCCCCTTCGCCGACGGGGTCGAAGAGGCGGCGGCGGCCGGCATCACTGCCATCATCCAGCCGGGCGGTTCGGTGCGGGACGCCGAAGTGATCGCCGCGGCCGACAAGCATCACATCGCCATGGTCATCACCGGCAAGCGCCAATTCCGACACTAACGACATGACTGCCACCCCCACCGATCGCCGCGACCCACCGCCGTACCTCTGGGCCGCCGGCACCGGCATCGTCGTCTTCCTCGTGTACCTCGCGACCCTCGCGCCAACCACCGCGTTCTGGGACACCTCCGAGTACATCGCCGCCGCGTACGTGCTGGGCATCCCCCACCCGCCGGGGAATCCCCTCTTCACGGTGCTGGCGCACGTCTGGGGCGCGCTGCCGATCGCGGAGTTCTACGCGGTGCGGATCAACCTCTTCGCCGCCTTCACCAGCGCCGCCAGCGCCGCCCTCCTCTTCCTGGTGGCGGACCGCTGGATGCGGGACGTGATTCCGCTCCGCTGGGCCCGGCTGGCGGCCGCGTTCGCCGGGATCCTGGTCGGCGCGCTCACCTGGACGGTGTGGAACCAGTCCACGGTGAACGAGAAGGTCTACACCGTCTCGATGCTCTCCACCTCGATGGTCCTCTGGCTCGGGGTGCACTGGGCGGACGATGTCCCGGGACAGCACCGGGACCGGTGGCTGGTACTCATCGGCTACATCCTGACGCTGTCGTCCACCAACCACATGATGGGCGTCCTCGCGGCGCCCGCGGTGGCGATCTACGTGCTGTTCACGGAGCCGAGCCTCCTGCTCAAGCCGTGGGCGCTCTGGCTGGGCGTGATGGTCGGCCTGGCGGTGAGCGGCAAGTGGACGGCGCTGGTGGATGGCCCCGCCACGGATCGGTTCGTGATCGGCCTGATCCTGGCGGGACTCACCGCCTACACGGTCTGGCGGGACTCCGCCGAGTTCCGCCGCCCGATGCTGTACCTGGCGGTCATGAGCGCGGTGGTGGGGATCTCGCTCAACTACCTGTTCCTGCCCATCCGGGCCGCGCAGTTCCCCCCGATCAATGAAGGGGAGCCGGTCACCTGGACCGCCCTCCTCGAGGTCCTCAACCGGGCGCAGTACGGCAAGCCCTCCGTCACGTACCGGCAGGCGGACTTCGTGTCGCAGCTCGGCAACTACATCCAGTATCTCGGCTGGCAGTTCGCGCGGGACTGGGGCAACGTGGGCAGCCGCGCCGCGATGGCGCTCTTCACCCTGCTCGGCCTCACGGGCGCGGCCGCCCTCTGGCAGCGGGACCGGCGCGCCTTCTGGGCCTCCACCACCCTGATCGTCACCCTGACCCTGGCGCTGGTGTTCTACCTCAACTTCAAGTACGGCTTCTCCTACCCGGTGCCCCCCGAGAAGGGACAGGTGCTGCGGGAGGTGCGCGAGCGGGACTACTTCTTCGTGGTGTCCTTCGGCGCCCTGGGCCTCTGGGTGGCGGTGGGGATGGGGGCGCTCATGCAGTCGGTGGCGGAGATGCTCCGCGGCCG
Organism: Gemmatimonadota bacterium; assembly: GCA_016794805.1. Lineage (GTDB taxonomy): Bacteria > Gemmatimonadota > Gemmatimonadetes > Gemmatimonadales > GWC2-71-9 > JADJOM01. The sequence continues at coordinate 27,504 of JAEUJI010000356.1, read as the reverse complement.
CGCCAGCCAGCGCACCGCCTACCTCATGGCGACGCCCATCCTGCTGCTGGCGCTGATTCCGGTCTTCGGCAACCGGGTGACCGCCAGCCGGGCCAACGAGACCCTGGCCCGCGACTTCGCCCGCGACATGCTGGAGTCGGTGGAGCCCTACGGCATCCTGGTCACCGCCGGCGACAACGACACCTTTCCCCTCTGGTACGCGCAGGAAGTGGAGGGAATCCGGCCGGACGTGACGATCGCCAATCTGTCGCTGATGAACACCCGGTGGCACCTGCAGCAGCTGCGCCGGCGGGAGACACCGACCTTCGATCCGTCGAAGGCCGCGCCGATCTGGAAGGACTGGACCGGCCCCAAGCCCACCGAGCCGGTCCTGGCGCTCTCGCCGCAAGAGCTGAACGAGCTCCCCGAGGCCCAGCTCCTGCCGCCCAACTCCGGGGTCAAGTTCGGCGACCTGCAGGTGGCCTTCGGGCGGGACACGCTGATGCTCTCCGACATCATCACGGTGTTCCTGATCCGCGACAACATCGGCAAGCGGCCGATCTACTTCGCCTGGAGCTCCGGGGGCTTCGCTGACCAGCTGCTCAACCTGACGCCCTATCTCGGCACCGAGGGGCTGGTGCGGAAGCTCAACACGAAACTGCTGGAGCCGGGGGGCCCGATCGCGATCAACCGCGGCCTCGGGTATCTCAACCTGGACCGGACTCGCGCGCTACTGTTCGGCACGTACAACTTTGGCGCCGCCACCCAGCTCCGCCCCCGCGGCTGGGTGGACCGGCCGTCCCAGTCCATCCTGTCGCTCTACAGCGTGATCTACGGGACCACTGCGGCGAGCTTCCGCGCCGCCGGCGATTCGGTCACCGCCGCCCGGGCCGATTCCGTGGCCCGCGCGGTCGAGGCCAACCTCAAGTAAGGGGACGCTTGCCTTCATCCGCGGGGGACGGCCACCTTTCCCCCGCGTGCCGGGCGTGGTGGCCGAGTGGTTTAAGGCAGCGGTCTTGAAAACCGCCGAACCCGCAAGGGTTCCGTGAGTTCGAATCTCACCCACGCCGTCCCCGCCCTTCCTCGTCATTCATCTTTCCAGAACGTTTCGTGACAGCTGCCACGGGCCGTCGCGGCGCACGCCGCGGCCGGACTCGCGGGGGGCCGCCAGGCCCTTTCAGGACAACACTTTGGCTCGGTATGCAACAATTCGGACCGGCGCCCGGTTCTTGCTCCCATTTAGCGGTCGATGCGCCCCTCATCCCCGACCTTGCGAGTCCGCCTTGCCGCCGCCCTGATAGGCGGAAGCCTGCCGCGCGGCTGGACCTGGCGGCTCGGGGTGGTGCTCCTCGTCGCCTCCATGGGAGCTCCGGCGGCGGCCCAGGAAACGACGGTCTCCCCGCACGGAGCGATCTCGCTCGATTGCCTCGACTGTCACCGGGAGGATGGGTGGAAGCCGGCACGGGTCGGTCCCGCCTTCGACCATGGGCAATTCGGGTATCCGCTGGTCGGGGCGCACGGGGCGGCCAACTGCATGAGCTGTCACCAGAACCTGAGTTTCGCCGATACACCCAGGACCTGCGCCGCCTGCCACCAGGACCCGCACCGGGGTGAACTGGGCGCCGACTGCGCCACCTGCCACACCGAGCGGACCTTCCTCGACCGCGGCCGGATGCTCCAGCGGCACCAGGCCTCGCGGTTCACACTCGAGGGGGCGCATCGCGCCGCCGACTGCGAGAGCTGCCACCCGCGGGCGCAACAGGGGCTGCTGCAATTCGTCGGGCGACCGGTGGAGTGCCAGGGCTGCCATGTGGGCCAGTTCACCGCGGCGCGGAATCCCGATCACCTCGCCGCGGGGTTCGCGCGGGACTGCGAGCGCTGTCACGCCGCCACCCTGTGGACCACCGCCCGGTTCAATCACGACCAGGGCGGCTTCCCCCTCTCCGGCGCGCACCGGGCCGTGGCGTGCGCAGAATGCCACGTGGGGAATCAGTACACCGGCATTCAGGCGGCCTGCGTGAACTGCCACCGGGAGGAATACGACGCCACGGTCGCCCCGCCCCACGCCGCCGCCAACTTCACCACCGACTGCGCGGCCTGCCACGGCACCCGCTCGTGGAACTCGTCCTTCGATCACAGCCGGTCCGGCTTCCCCCTCACCGGCGCGCACAAGACGGTCACCTGCGACCTCTGCCATGACGATGGGGTGTTCAGCGGGAAGCCTACCGCCTGTGAAGCGTGCCACCTGACCGACTTCCGGAACACCACGAACCCCGACCATGAACTGCTGGCCTGGCCGGAGAGCTGCCGGACCTGTCATTCGGGGTCGAGCAGCACCGTGGCCTGGGACATGGGCGTCCGGCTCCCGTCCCAGTACCACACGATGTTCAGCGTGAACCACGAGGGGGCCGGGGGGCGGTGCGCCGAGTGCCACATCACCGCCGACTTCCGCCAGTCCACCTGCAGCCAGCACCACCACCCACCGTCCTGCACCTTCGCCAATCGGGGCCAGTGCGACGACTGACCGGCGCCCACGCCGTCAGTCGGTGGTGACCGGCCCCATCTGGACCACCTCGAAGTCGCCGCCGCGCAGCTGCTTGAGGGTATTGAGCTGGTCGTCATCCCAGCGCGGGTCGGGGGCGCCCGACAGGTACCAGTTGCTCCCGTTGTCCGCCAGGATCATCCCATAGGTCTTGAGCGCCGTCAGGATCACCTGGGCCTGCGGCGGGTAGCCTGCCTGATCGAACCCGGCCTTGAGCCGCACCCGCATGCCCATGGGCGGGAGGTCGGGATCGGTCAGGTCGCTGGCATAGTGTCGCGCCGGCGCCACGTAGGCGCGTCGCGTCTGGCTCGCCGTGAACCGGAGGGCATGCCGGATCTCCCCCTGCTCCACCACTTCGTCGTACCGCGCCAGGCCCGGGAAGATGGGAAGCCCCGCGGCATCGGCGCTGGTCCATCCCGCCGGCCGGAGGACGTTGCTCGACAGGTCGAACACCGCGCCGGCCCCCGCCTTCCAGCCGCTGCCCTTCTTGTAGGCCGCGAACAGTTCGTAGAGCATCCAGTTGTCGCGATCGACCACGAGCACGTGGCGGTCTCCGGAGCTGTTCTTGCCCCCCTCGATCGGGGCATTGCCGGGAATGGGATAGGGGCCGGGGTCGCTCTCGTCATCGTACTGGAAGGTGACCGGGACCAGCGGGGTGCTCGAGTCGACGACGATGTAGGGGATGCCGAACGGGCCCCCATTCCAGTTGGCCCCGAAGTCGGGATGGAAGGCCCCGTTGACTCCGATGCTGGCGATCAGCGCACCGGAATTGGAGTCAACCGGCATCAGGTCCACCGGGGTGTTCCACGGATTGTCGTCGGGAAAGGGCCGCCGGCCGCCCAGGCTCACCCCCGGACCGAGGGTGGAGTCCGGGTTCGGGGGCGGACCCTGGGTCCCGTCGGATCCGCCGCCGCAGGCGGCGAGGGTGATGGCCAGCGCTACGGCCCGGCTCTTCCGCACCATGCCAGCTCCAGGGGATACGGGACATCCGCAGACTACCGCCGGGTGGTCGGCGGTGCTGTAACCGGGGCCACACCGGCGCCGAACCGTGTCGCCTGCCGCCCCACCGATCGGCCTGGTGCCGGGGGGGTGCTTGACGGCGGTGCACGGTCGCCGTAGTATGGCTGTCACAACTGAAGCGCCCCGTGGTCATTTGCCGCCTATTGCAGCCACGTTAAACAAATGCTAAAACGCGATCGCCTGGCGGCCTTCCGTCAGGCCTTTTTCGTGTTGGGGAGAACCGAACCATGCACCTGCCGTCCCCGGTCGCCGTCCGATGAGCCGCCGATCCCCTGGCCCCCAGACCCGCGCCGTGCGCGCCGGCGTCGCGACCGACCAGCAACATGGCGCGGTCATCCCGCCCTTGTACCTCACGTCCACGTTTGCCTTCGCGGGCTTCCGCGAGAAGCGGCCCTACGACTACAGCCGCACTGGGAATCCCACCCGCGATACCCTCGGCGCCGCCCTGACGGAACTCGAAGAGGGCGCCGGCGCGGTCATCACCTCGACCGGGATGTCGGCCGTCCTGCTGGTGCTGCAGCTGCTCAAGCCGGGGGACCGGCTGGTGGCGCCGCACGACTGCTATGGCGGCACCCGCCGCCTGCTCGACACGCTCGCCGCCCGCAACCACTTCCGCGTGTCCTACGTGGACCAGAGCGACCCCGACCGGCTGACGGCGGCGCTGGCCCTCCCGGCGCGAATGGTCTGGGTGGAGACGCCGAGCAATCCCCTGCTCCGGATCACCGACCTCGCCCTCGCCGCCCGCCTGGCGCGGCGAGCCGGGGCGCTGCTGGTGGTGGACAACACCTTTCTCTCCCCGGCGCTCCAGCGGCCCCTCACCCTGGGCGCCGACCTCGTGGTGCACTCCACCACCAAGTACCTCAACGGGCACAGCGACGTGGTGGGCGGCGCGGTGATCGCCCGCGAGGCGGCGCTGGCCGAGGAACTCGCCTGGTGGGCCAACGTGATCGGCGTGACCGGCGCGCCCTTCGACAGTTACCTGACGCTGCGGGGGCTCCGCACCCTGCACCCCCGGATGCGCTCCCACCTGGAGAACGCCGGCGCGGTTGCCGAGCTGCTCGCGCGTCATCCCGCGGTTGCCCGGGTCCACTATCCGGGGCTGCCGGACCACCCCGGCCACCGGCTCGCGGCCCGGCAACAGGCGGGGTTCGGGGCGATGCTCAGCTTCGAGCTGGAGGGTGGAGAGGCGGCGGTGCCCGCGTTCCTCGAGGGATTGCGCTGCTTCACCCTGGCGGAGTCGCTGGGCGGGGTGGAGTCGCTGGTGGCGCACCCGGCCACCATGACCCATGCCTCGATGACGCCGGAACAGCAGGAAGTCGCCGGCATCACCGGCGGCCTGCTGCGGCTCTCGGTCGGGATCGAGTTCGTGGAGGACCTGCTGGAAGACCTGGGCGCCGCCCTGGATCGGGTGGCGGAGTTCCACGCGGCGCCCGCGCAGGCTTGAGCCGGCCGGCCCGCGCCCCGAGGTCAGTCGAGGGAATCCGGGTCCTGGGGCATTGGTGGCGCGGCCACCTGGCTGCACTCGGACGCATCCAGATTGCCGTCAATGTCGCGCAGCTGCCAGGAGATCCGGCTCACCGAATCCCCCACCCCGGGCACGCGCACCCGCCAGGTGAGATTGTCGATCGCGGTCCAGCGCCAGGCGAATCCATTGAGCACCGTGATGCCCGAGGGTGCCGTCAGCGCGACGGTGGAACCCTCCCGCCGGTTGAGCGTCTTCCGCCCCTGCAGGTCCACGATCAGCGCGTGCAGGGTGTCCGCCTGGAGGGCGCAGGCCATGAGCAGTGGCGCGAGCCGCCGCAGGGTGATGGTGGAGCGGGTCGCGCCGTGCACCGGCAGCACCATGGCCCGCGCCTCGTGACCGTAGGCGAGGACCAGCACCGGCACCGCACCGGTCGGCGCGAAGAGGCGGAACCGTCCGGCGCCATCGGTCATCGTCCCGGTATCGCCCAGGCTCACCGAGGCGTTGGGCACCGGGATGCCGCGGAGCGAGTCCAGCACCACCCCATCCACCGGGACGGCGGGGCCGGGCCCCTCGGCACCACGCCCCGGCTCCGCCGGTCCTTCCCCCCCGCCCAGGCAGGCGGTGCAGCAGAGCATGACGGACCAGAGCGACCGCGCGGGCATGCGTGGCTCCCGGCTGGAGACCCTTCCATCCTATTGTATGGGTGCGAGACCCGCCAGCGGCCCGGCCTTGTCCGGGCCCAGCGGGGCCGCTAGAATCCCCGCTCCCGGGAGTCGTGGCCGAGTGGCTGAAGGCGGCGGTTTGCTAAACCGTTATAGGGTCAAAAGCCTTATCGAGGGTTCGAATCCCTCCGACTCCGTTGGCGGGATCACAGGATGAAGGGGAACAGGGAACCGGGCTGAGCCCATCCGCCCCGTTCCCCTTTTCTGTTTTCCCGGTGCCAGTTTCCCGTCCCTCGCTTCCGGCTCGATAGACCTCATGACTTCCGTACGCGTCCGCTTTGCCCCCTCCCCCACCGGCTACCTGCACGTCGGTGGCGCCCGCACGGCGCTGTTCAACTGGCTCTACGCGAAGCGGACCGGCGGCACCTTTGTGCTCCGCATCGAGGATACCGACAAGGAGCGGAGCACCGAGGCCCACACCCAGGTGATCCTCGATGGCCTGGCCTGGCTCGGCGTCACTCATGACGAGGGGCCGTACTTCCAGGGGCAGTTCTACGGCCGCCACCGGGCGGACGCCGAGGGGCTGCTGCGGGCCGATCGCGCCTACCGCTGTTTCTGCACCCGGGAGGAGCTGGACCAGGCGCGGACCCACGCGGAGAAGGGGAACTCCAGCTTCCGCTATGACGGGCGCTGCGGCCGGTTGAGCCGCGCCGACGTGGACGCACGGCTCGCCGCGGGCACCCCCTTCAGCATCCGGGTGCGGATGCCGGACGAGGAAATCGCCTGGGAGGACGCGGTGCACGACCGGATCAGCTTCCAGGGGCGGGACCTCGACGATTTCATCATCCTCCGGAGCGACGGCACCCCGATCTACAACCTCGCGGTCGTGTCGGACGACATCGAGATGCGAATCACCCATGTCATCCGCGGGGACGACCACATCTCGAACACCCCCAAGCAGATCGCCCTGTACCGCGCGCTCGGGAGGACGCCGCCCGTCTTCGCCCACGTGCCGATGATCCTGGGCAGCGACGGGAAGAAGCTCTCCAAGCGGCATGGCGCCACCGCGGTGGGGGACTACCAGGACCAGGGCATCCTCCCGCTCGCGATGCGCAACTTCCTGGCGCTGCTGGGATGGTCCCCGGGTGGAGATCGGGAGATCCTCCCGGAGGAGGAGATGATCGCGCTGTTCTCGCTGGAAGGGATCCAGAAGAAGGCTGCAGTCTTCGACCTGGCGAAGCTGGAGTGGATGAACGGGCAGTACCTCTCGGCCCGCCCCGCGGCGGAACTGGAGCCCGCGGTGCGCCGCCACCTGGGCGCCCTGGGCGTGGACCCGGGGTCTCGAGACCTGCGCCCGCTGATCGACGCGGTGAAGACCCGGTCCCGCACGCTGCTCGACATCGCGAACCAGGTGGCGGTGCGGCTCGATCGGACCCGCATCACCCGCGACCCCAAGGGCGACCAGCTCGTGACGAAGCTCGGCGCGGCGTTCACCGCCAACCTGGCGCTGGTCTCGGCGGCGCTGACCGCGCTCCCCGAGGCTCAGTGGACCCCCGCCGCGCTCGAGGCCGCCCTCAAGGAGCTGGCTGAGCGGGAGGGGAAGAAGCTGGGCGACGTGATGCAGCCGGTGCGGGTGGCGCTCACCGGCGGCACGGTCTCCGAGCCCGTCAACGAGCTGCTCGCCGTGGTGGGCCGCGAAGACAGCCTGGCGCGCATCGCCGCCGCCCGGAGCTGATTCCGCACATGCGGAGACTCCCCTTTGGGGCGCTCCTGGCCGCGCTCATCGCGCCGCCCCTGGCCGGCCAGGCCGCCGGTGCCGGCATCGTCCACGACCCCTTCCCCATCCGGCTCGCCTTCACCGGCGACATCAACCTCGGCACCCGCACCATCGAGGACGGCCTGCCCCCGGACAGCGGGCGGGGGCTCTTCCGGCAGGTGGACAGCCTGCTCCGCGGCGATCTCGTGGTGGGGAACTTCGAAGGTGTCCTCTCCGACACCGGCAGTTCCAGCAAGTGCGCCCCGAAGTCCACCCGCTGCTATGCCTTTGCCACCCCGACCTGGCTCGCGGCGCGCCTCGCGGAGGCCGGATTCACCCATGCCAACCTGGCCAACAATCACGCCAACGACTACGGGCCCGACGCCCGGCGGCACACCGAGGAGACCCTGCGCGGGCTGGGCCTCACGCCGTACGGCCCGCTGGGGCAGGTGGCGATCACCCCCGTGTTCCGGGATGGCCGGATGACCCTCGTGGGGCTGGTGGGCTTCGCCACTTACCCCCACACCTACAACCTCCTCGACCTGGCCCGGAGCGTCGCGATCGTGGATTCGGTGCGGCCGCTGGTGGACGTGCTGGTGGTGACCTTCCATGGCGGCCGGGAGGGGAGTGCCGCGGTGCGGACCCCCACCGGCCCGGAATTCCTGGGGAAGGAGCCGCGGGGCAACCTGCGGCGCTGGGCCCGCGCGGTACTGGACGCCGGGGCGGACGCGGTGGTGGGCCACGGTCCGCATGTGCTGCGCGGGGTGGAGTTCCACCAGGGCAAGCCGATCTTCTATTCGCTGGGGAACTTCCTGACCTACCGCGGCTTCAACCTGGACGGGGCGCTGGGGCAGACCACCATCCTGGACCTTGAGCTTGACGCGGGGGGCGGCTTTCTGCGGGCCCGGATGCCGGCGCTGGTGCAGCTGCCGCAGGTGGGAGTGGTGCCGGACAGCACCGGCGCCGCGATCGCGTTACTCCGCCGGGTGACGAAGCTCGACTTCCCGCGCACCGGCGCCCGGATCGGTGTCGACGGCGCTATCTCACCACCATAGCCCCGCAGAAACGTCAACCACAAAGAGCACGAAGGGCACGAAGGACGCGGTCTCGCCCTTTGTGCCCTTCGTGTCCTTCGTGTCCTTCGTGGTTGAATTCCTAATCCAGCCCAGCGCGGACCATCGGACGCCAGGCGGCAGCCGCCGGCCTTGTGGTCCTCACGGCCGCGGGAGGCACCGGCAGCGGCGTCAGGTCGATCTTGGCCACCCCGCCCAGCACCGCCTGCTGTCCCTGGACATCCACCACCAGCGCGAAGTCGTTCGGTCCCGGCACGACGATGCTCGCGGCCGAGAACCAGAGGCTGTCCACCCCCGCGGTGGTCTGGTGGGACCGGATGCCCGCCTTGTGGACCACGTACGGCGCGCCGAAGGCCACGTCCGCCGCCACATTGGTGAGCTGCGCGCCCATCTCCAGGAAGAAACGATTCTCCACCAGGTCGATGTTGAGCTGGCCGTAGTAGGGCAGCCGTTCGCCCAGGAAGATGATCCGCCCGCCTTCCGAGGCGAACGCCTTCAGGGTGTTGATCTCCAGGGTATCGTAGGCGCGCTGCGGAGTCCAGATGAAGAGTGCCTTGACCTCGGGAGGAATGGCGGATGGCAACCGGCTGAGGGTGTCGTACACCACCACGCCCAGCCCCTGCCCGGCGATCACGTTGTTCATCTCCGCGAGATCGGTCTGGTCGCATTCCGCGGTGGACAGGCAGAGCGAGGCGTGGGAATACTCGTGCAGCACCTGGGTCCCGCGGCCCCGCGGCAGGTTGTTGGCGAAGTTGACCAGGTTCCGGATCAGGCGCCGGTTCCCCGGGACCGTGTCGTAGTCGGCGAACAGGTTGATGTCGTTGAAGACGATCACGTCCGCCCCGGCCGAGGGCACCGTGGAAATCACGACGCGGGCGCAACCCTGGATCCCGGCGCGCGTGATATCCCGGGCGCAGAGATCAAAGGAGTTCGGGGATGGCACCTGGGCCGGAGCGGTGTAGAAACCGAGGCTGTCCACGGTGCCGAACGTGGCATTCCCGCCATCCACCCCGTTCACCGACCAGGCGAACACCGAGGTCCGGAGCCCCCCGAGCGCCACCGCGAACTGCTGGGTACCGCCGGGGAGCTTCTCGACCGAGTCCGGCGCCAGCCCCAGACCGGCGGAGCCCTGGATCACGAGGGTGGTGGTGGCAAAGACGCCGTTGGGCGTCTGGGCGGTGATGGTGACCAGCTTGGTGATATCCGGGGCCCGCACCAGGCCCAGCGCATTGATCGTGACCCGGGGATCGCTGGTGCTCCAGGCCGCGTAGAAGGTGGGCACCGGCTGCTGCTGGCCATCGAGGGCCGTGGCGTCGTACTGCAGCGAATCGCCGGCGGAGAGCATCGTGTCCTGCGGCGTGAGGTTGACGAAGGCCAGGTTGCTTCCGGGGCCGATATAGAACGGCTGCAGCAGGGGCGGCAGGCTGGGCACCCCGGGTATCGCGACCACCTGCTGCGAGGCGAAGAACAGGGTCACCCCGGCCGCGGTCTGGTACTCGAGCTCGACGTACAGCGTCTCGGGGGCGGCCACGAAGAGCGAGAAGTTGAGCGCGAGGGTGTTCTGTTCCACCCCGAATGGCGCCGTCCGGGTGCCGACGGTATCCGGCAGGTCGTTGACAATCCGGATCAGGCTGGCCTTGACCTGCTCCACCACCAGCCCCGGCGCGAAGCGGCCGAGGCCCGGCGGCGCCACGGCCTGGAACCGCACCTGGGCGATCCCCGGCCCGGTGCTGGCGACCGGTCCCGCGTCGTCACAGCCGAGCGCGAGGAGGGGCAGCAGCCAGGCCAGCGGGCGGACTCGTCGGATCATACGTACACCTCGGTGCGAAAGCGCCAGATCCGGCGCAGCAGGTCGGCCAGGAAGCCCTGGCTGACGAAGGTCTCCACCGCCACCATCGTGGACTCGGCGTTCGCCCCCCAGAGCAGGCCCCGCTTGGGATCGGCATCGAAGTCCGCCTGCACGAAGGCCCGCTGGTCCCGGCTCCAGAGGACCGGCAGCGCCTGCGTCAGCTCGGCGGCGAGCCCATTCACCCCGGGCCCGCCGATGGCGATCGTCGGGTTGAGGTGGAAGATCCGGTTCTCCAGGTACCAGGCATCCCCCACGACCACCGCCCGGCGGAACGGCTGCCCGTCGCTCAGCCGGTCGACCTCCTGCTTCAGGCGATAGGCCGTGGGACGGTCCCGTTCCTCCGCCCGGATGTCCGAGCCGGTGACCAGCACCACGGTTTCATCAGTGTCCACCAGCTTCATGCCGGCCTGTCCTCAGTCCTGTGCGGGTGTGGAATCGGGTCGCTCCCGCTGCGCCCGTTCGAGGTCCTTCTGTCGCTGCTTCTCCTGCCGCAACTCCCGGACCGCCCGCTTGAAATCCTCCAGCGTGGCGGCCCGCGACGCCGCCCGGCGCAGGTCCTCCGCGATCCACTGCCCATCGTGGTCCAGGGCGCTGAGCTGGTTGCCTCCCGAGGGCAGCGGGAGGAGCGCCAGGACCACCGCGGGGATCTTCAGCCCCGCGACGTAGATGTGGCGGCTGTCCAGCCCGAATTTCTTCCCGTCAATCTCGGTGGTCCAGTCCGGCAGCTGCACCCGGTCTGCGCCGGGCTCCCGCGCGATGGAATCCAGGTAGCCCTGGACGATCGCCGTCACGGCGCTGTCCACCAGCTCGATATGGCTCGGCGCCAGGCGGGCCGCGAGGTCCCGGGGCGGTAGCGGCAGGACCCGCACCCAGAGCCGGCCATCCCCCGGCGCGGGCCCGATCCGGCCGGCCCGCGCCCGCCGGTCCGGGGGGAGGGTGTCAACCGGGAGCTGCGCCACCAGGGGAAGCGGCCGGCTGGTATCGATGACCGTCGGCACCAGGAGGGGCGTGGACGGCAACTGGCGCACCGGGCCCGCCGGCCGCTGGCGCCGCTCAGGACGGTAGACCGGCATCTCTTCTGCCCGCTCGTCCTGGGGGACGGGGATCGGGATCAGGGTGATGCGCCGCTCCGGCAGCTGGGGGAGCCGGCCCGTGATCACCACGAAGAACAACAGGCTGTGAAGCGCCGCGCTGACCGCGAGGCCTGCGAGCCGGCGCGCCCGGCCCCGCTGCGCAGGCGGTTCAGGCCACATCCGCACGGGCCAGCACCTCGCGCAGGCGGAGAATCCCCTCGCGCAGCCGCGCCCCCCCCACCGTCAGGGCAATCCGGAAGAACCCTTCGCCGCCGGGGCCGAACGCGCTCCCCGGGAGGGTCACCACCCCCGCCTCCTCCAGCGCCCGGCGCGAAAACTCGGCCGAAGGTACCCCGGCCGGCAGCGGGACCCAGAGGTACATCGTGGCCACCGGAGACTCGAGCTCGAACCCCGCCTCCCGCAGCGCGCCGACCCCCGCATCCCGCCGCGCCTGCAACTCCGCCACGTTGGGGGCGATCAGCCGCTCGGCATGGTCGAGCGCGAACGCCCCCGCCTGCTGCACCGCCAGCCACGGCCCGGTGTCCACGTAGGACTTCACCCGCGTCAGCGCCGTGATGAAGCGCTTCTCCCCCGCCGCCCACCCCAGGCGCCAGCCGGTCATCGAGAAGCTCTTGCTGAGCGAGAAGTACTCGATCGCGACCTCCCGCGCGCCGGGGACCTCAAAGATGCTCGGCGCCCGGTAGCCGTCGAAGGTCAGGTCGCAGTAGGGATTGTCGTACGCCAGCAGGATCCCGTGGCGGCGGCAGAAGGCGACCGTCCGCTCCAGGTACTCCATCGGGGCGATGGCGGCGGTCGGGTTGTTGGGATAGTTGAGGTACACCAGCCGCACCCGCGGCAGCACCGCGGCCGGGATCTCCTCCAGCTCCACCAGGTACCGGGTGCGCGGTGTGAGGGGATAGACGTACGGTTCCCCGCCGCTCAGCACCGTGCCGCCCAGGTACGCCTGGTACCCCGGCTCGGGAACGACGGCGACGTCGCCGGGATTGAGCACGGCGAGCGGCAGGTGGGAGAGCCCCTCCTTGCTGCCGAGCAGCGGCAGCACCTCGGCCTGCGGATCGAAGCTGGCGCCGAACCGGCGCATCATCCAGTCGCAGGCAGCTTTCCGGAAGACCGGGTTCCCCTGCTGGAAGCCGTACTTGCTCAGGGCGGTTTCGCCGGTGGCCTGGCGCATCGCCGCAATGACCTCCGCAGGTGGGGGATAGTCCGCGTCCCCCGCGCCGAGGTCGATCACGTCCACCCCCTGGGCGATCAGGGCGCGCTTCCGCGCCGGAAGCTCCGCGAGCGGGTAGCCCGGCAGTCGGTCGAGCCGGCTGGCGAACTTCATCGGACCGAGTTCCGGAGAATCCCCACGCCGCTGACCTCCACCTCGATCGTGTCGCCCGAGGCCAGCCTCCCGACCCCCGCCGGCGTTCCCGTGGGGATCAGGTCCCCGGGCTCGAGCGTCATCACGCTGCTGATATAGGAGAGGATGACCGGGATGCTGTAGGCCATGTCGGCGGTGCGGCCGTGCTGCCGCTCGCTCCCGTTCACCCGGGTGCGCACCTCCAGGGTGCGCCAGTCGAGCCCCTCGACCACCCGCGGTCCCACCGGACAGAAGGTGTCGAATCCCTTCGCGCGGCTCCACTGCCCGTCGCTCTTCTGCAGGTCCCGCGCGGTCACGTCGTTGACGCAGGTGAAGCCAAGCCGGGCCTCGCCCGCCGCCTCGACCGAGACGTGACTGAGCCGCTCCAGCACCACCACGCCGATCTCTCCCTCGTACTCCACCTGCTGCGACTGGGGCGGCAGGAGGATCGTGCCCTCAGGCGCGAGCAGCGCCGAGGGGGGCTTGAGGAAGATGAGCGGCTCGGGCGGGAGCTCGTTGCCCAGCTCCCGGGCGTGCGCCAGGTAGTTGCGGCCGATGCACACGATCTTGCTCGGCTTCACCGGGATCATACGCTGGCTCCTATGCCATGGCGGGCGAAAAAGTCTTCGATGCGGGTGCGGACATCGGCCCAGCGCCCGATGACCCGGTCGGCGCGCGGCAGTCCGCTCAGCACCAGCGGGCCGTACCGCTTGGTGACGACCCGCTTGTCCAGCAGCACCACGGCGCCCACGTCGGCCCGGGTGCGGATGAGGCGGCCGAAGCCCTGCTTCAGCTTGAGCGCGGCGTGCGGCAGCAGGTACCCCATGAAGCCGTCCGCCCCCTGCTCCGCCAGGCGCTCCAGCCGGGCCGCGGTGAGCGGCTCGGAGGGCACCTTGAAAGGTAACTTCGTGAGGACCAGCGACCGCAGCGCCCGCCCCGGCACATCGACCCCTTCCCAGAACGAATCGGTTCCCAGCAGGATGGCGCGGCCCAGCTCGCGGAACCGGCGCAGCAGCACGTCCCGCGAGGCCTCGCCCTGCGCCAGAATCGGCCACCGCTCGCCGGCGACGGCCCGGAGCTCGGCGGCGGCCCGGCGCAGCGCGTTATGGCTCGTGAACAGCACGAACATCCCCCCGTCCGATGCCCAGGCCAGGTCATGCACCACCTGCACCACGGCGGCGGCGTGGCCCGCCTCATCCTCGCGCGGGTCGGGGATGTCGTTGGGAATGCCGAACAGGCACTGCTCCGCGTAGTCGAACGGGCTGGCCAGGATCGTCTTGACGCTCACCGGGTTCGGTTCCACGGACAGCCCCAGGCGCGACTCGAGGAAATCAAACTCCCCGCCGGCGGCGAGGGTGGCGCTGGTGAGCGCGACGGTCTTCACCCGGTCGAAGATCGCCTCCCTCAGGATCGGGGCGAGGTCGAGCGGCACCGCGGCCAGCGCGACCTGCTGGCCCTTGGCCCCGCTCCGCTCCAGCCACCGCACGATGGGAGGGCCACCCGCGGCGGGGCGCAACGACTGGTTGAGCCCGTCCGAGACCGACTCCAGCCGTCGCATCACCCCACGGAGCTCACCCAGCAGCTGGGTGCGCCGCTCGGTGAGCGGTTCCCCCCCAGCCATGCGGTCGGCAATGGTCTCCACGTAGTCCCGGATGGCGCGGAAAGCGATCAGCGCCCCGTCCAGCTCCCGTTGCAGCCCCCCGGCCCAGACGGCGTCCTGCTGGAAGTCGTCGGTCAGCCGGAGGACGCCTCCCACCTCCTGCTCCAGCCGCCCGTGCAGCCTGAGGATCAGCTGGTCCGCGGCGCGCCGGCCATCCGCCACCGCCGGGAGCAGCCGCTCCCGCAGCAGGTCGAGGCTGGCGCGGGACAGCAGGTCCCCCTGTGCTACGAGATCGGCGGCCAGGGTCGGGAGCAGCCCCTTGCCGTTCCGCTCGAACCGGCCGAGCAGGCGGCGGATGCCGCGGCTGGTCACCTGGGCGCCCAGGTGCCCGGCGGCCACGTCCTCGAGGTGGTGCGCCTCGTCCAGGATCAGCCGGTCGTACGGCGGCAGCACCGCGGCCTCGCGCCAGTTCTCCGAGGCCCGGCGCACCGCCAGGTCCGCCGCGAGCAGGTGGTGGTTCACCACGACCACGTCCGCCTCCGCCGCCCGCCGCCGGGCGCGGAACAGGAAGCAGGCATCGAAGTGGGAACACTGCAGGCGGGGGCAGAGATCGGCCTCGGCGCTGACCTCGTCCCATACCTCGCTTGACGGGGTCACCGCCAGGTCGGCCAGGGTGCCGTCCTGGGTCCGGCCGGCCCACTCGAAGAGCCCCGTCAGCTCGTCATACTTGTCCGGTTCCAGCAGCGACCGCTGGCTGCCGACCGCCTGGTGCAGCCGGGAGAGGCAGAGGTAGTTGCGCCACCCCTTGAGCAGCGCGAAGCTCGCCACATGATGCTCGTCCTGCAGGGCGTCCCGCAGCAGCGGGAGGTCCTTCCCCACCAGCTGCTCCTGCAGGTTGATGGTGTTGGTGCTGATGACCGTGCGCTCGCCATTGGCCTTGGCCCACGCCAGCGCCGGCACCAGGTAGGCGAACGACTTGCCCACCCCGGTGCCGGCCTCAAGAAGCAGCACCCCACCGTCGTTGTAGGCGTCGGAGATGTGGGCCGCCATGTCCCGCTGGCTGGGCCGGTCCTCGTACGACCCGAGCGCCAGCGCCACCGGTCCGGCCTCGCCGAGCTGCGCCACCACATCCAGCGCATCGAGCCGGACGGCGCCCTTGTCCCGGGGCACCTCGACCACGACATAGAGCTCCGAGGCATCGTTGGTGATGATGCCGAACCCCACCCCGCCGTCGTGCAGCCGGGCGGCCACCGAAAGGTCGGCCATCGACGGCTCCAGCAGCCCGCTCGGGTGGTTGTGGAGCAGCATCTCCCCCCGCGCCGTCACTCCCGGCAGGGCGAGCACCCGGTCCACCGTGCCCCGCGCCACGGTGCGCGCGGCGGTGATGGCGCCACGGGCATCCACGGTGGCCACAAAGGAGACCTCCCGCCCGCGGGCGGCGGCGATCTCGGAGGCGAGGAACGACTGGACGTCGGGGGGGATACGGCTCATGCCGGAAAGATAGCGGGAGGGTGCGTCAGGTCTTGAGCTCGCGCTTCTTGGCCGCGGGAAAGAGGACGTTGTTGAGGATCAGCCGGTAGCCCGGTGAATGCGGGTGCAGCGAGAGGTCGGTCGGCGGATCGCCGATCTGGTGCTGGGGGTCCTCGGGATCATGCCCCCCGTAGAAGGTCCAGGTCCCCTGGCCCAGCTCCCCGTGGATGTACTTGGCCCACGGCGCGCCCGGCTCATCCGCCAGGATCGTGGCGGATGGCTTGAGCGTGGACTTGGTGAACGAGGTAGTGAGCCCGTAGAAGTCGGGGATGACGTCCCGGTGGCACTGCACCAGCATGGCCGGCACGGGGTCGATCTTGGCGCTGAAGTTGAACAGCTTGAAGGCCCCGAGCGGCTGGCGCCGGTCGAGGCTGTTCACCTGGTGGCCGTCGATGTCCGAGAAGCTGGGGATGTTGGGCGAGAGCTCCAGCTGGGCCCCCTGGAACGCCAGCGCCTGGCTCCAGTCCATCTTGCGGGTGGCATCGGGGTCCATCGGGGAGCCATCGGCATAGCTCGCGGCGATGTCCGCCCGCCCGCTGGCGAGCGCCAGGTCCAGGGTTTCCGTCGCGGTGCACATGGCAAACAGGAACCCGCCGCGGTTCACGAAGCCGCGGATCTCCTCCGCCACCGCGCGTTTCTGCGCCGGCACGTTGGGGAAGCCGAGCTGCCGGGCCATGGCGGTATTCCGCTGCACCATGTCCACCAGCCACGGGGCGCCGGAGTAGTTCAGGTAGAACTTGGAATACTGCCCGGTGAAGTCCTCGTGGTGCAGGTGCAGCCAGTCGTACTTGGTCAGTCCCTTCCCCACGACCTCCTCGTCCCAGATCTTTTCGAAGTTGATCCCGGCGTAGTTGAGCACCATGGTGACGGCGTCATCCCAGGGCGAGGCATTGGGCGGCGCGTACACCGCGATCTTGGGCGGCTTCTCCAGCGGGACGGCGTCCATGTTCTGCTGCTGGATCTGGGCCTTGATGTCGGTGACCTGGCCCTCGCTCACCGGCTCGCTGGTCACGCCGGCGAGGGCCGCGTCCCGCGTGGTGGCGCCGTCGCCCGGCACCAGGAACGCCCCGCCCCGGAAGTTGAGGAACCACTCGGCGCGCCCGCCGCGCTCCAGCACCCGGAAGGTGAGGCCGTACGCCTTCAGGTGATCGGCCTGGCTGTCGTCCATCGGGATCAGGAGGTACGGCGCGGCCCGGTGGACCGACGGGCCGGCGGACAACAGGCCGCGTGGACCGAGGAGCCCCAGGCCGAGGCCGGCGCCAGCCACATGAAGAAAGTCCCGTCGCCTCACGTCCGCGGCACCGCGTTGCGCGCCTGGTCCAGCAGCCGCCGTGCCTGGGGCACCAGGGCGCTGCCCGGGTAGTCGAGGATCATCTGTTCCAGCACCGCCACCGCCTGGTCTCCACGTTCGGTGGCCACCAGCAGGCGGCCAAGCTCGAGCAGCGCCGCCGCCGCCGTGCCTGGCGCATCCGGCTGCACCGCCGCACGGAACAGCCGTTCCGCTTCCGCCGCCACGCCCGCGCCGGCGTAGATCCGGCCCGCAAAGAGCAGCAGGTCGGCGCGGCCGCCGTCCGGAGGGAGGCCCACGCCCACCCGCTCGAACGCTGCGGCGGCCTTGAGGCTGTCCCCGGCATCCAGCAGCCGCAGCGCCTCGCCCAGCGCGGGGAGTGTGTCCTCCTGTATCGGCTGGATCAGGGCCAGCAGCTGGGCGCGCTCGGTGGACTCCTCGCGAGTGCCGGCGAAAGCGCCCGCCGTCTTCCATTGCTCCGAGGCCGCCTTCAGGTCCCCGGCGTAGAGCCGGAACCGGCCGGTGAGGGCCAGCGCCTCCACGCTGCTGTCCGCGGCCAGCATCTCCTCCGCCCGCGCAAGGTCTCCACCCTGGGCCCAGCGCGCAGCCACGGCCCGGCGGAGCCGCAGGTACTCATCCACGAGCAGCGCGCCGCGGTACCGGTCCAGCTGGCGGCCCGCTTCCTCCACCTTCCCTTCCTTCACCAGCAGGTCGATCAGGGTGCCGGTCGCCCCGGCGGCCACCGCCGGGCCGCTGGTCGAGTCGTTGGCGATCAGGGTCAGCATCCGCCGGGCCGCGGGCCGCTCCCCGGCGTCCGCGTAGGCCCGCGCCGCGTCCAGCCGGTAGCGCGCCCGCTGCGGGGCGTTGATCCAGCGCTCGGCCAGGGCCTCGAGCGCCCGCGCCTGCGCCTGCAGGTAGGGCGTCGTGGATTCGATGCGGGCCTGCTCCAGGAACCCCTGCAGCAGGTCGATCTGCTGCGGCGCGGGCCCCGTAAGCAGGCGGGTCAGGGCGTCGAAGGCGCCGAGCGGATCGCCCCATCGGGTACGGAGGTCCACCGACAGGCGGGCCGCCTCCGGGCCGCTTTCCTTTTCCAGAGCAGCGAGGATCTCGGGGCGCGCCCGGGCGGGCGCCTGGCCCAGCGTGGCCGTGGCGGACGACCGATACCCGGGCAGCTGCCGCACCGCACGCAGCCATTCGCGGGTAGCGACCGGCCAGTCCTCCTCCGCGGCAGCGAGCTGCGCCATCTCCGCCGCGAGGGCGTCCGGCCGGTTGAGCCGCTCCCGCGCCAGCTGAAACGCCCGCCGCGCCGTCGGGCGATCCCGCCGCTGCAGCGCCGCGCTGGCCCATTCGCGATACGGCGTCTCGTCCCCCGGGGCGGCCCGGGCCCAGGCGTCCACCAGTCCGGGCAGGCTGTCCATCAGGTTGGCGGCGGCGTACACCCGGAGCCCCACCCCGTAGACCGGAATGGCACCCGGCGTGGCACGGATGGCGGCCTGCAGCGCGGGGAGCACCTCCACCAGCCGATTGAGCGGCGTGAGCGCCCGTTCCAGCCCCAGGAGGGCAGTGACTTCGCCGGGCTTGTCCCGCAGCACCCCCCGATAGATCTCCGCCGCCTGGGCGTAGCTCCCGCGACGCTCCAGATCGAAGGCACGGGAAAGCGGGTCCTGCGCCATCGCCGGGACCGCCCAGCAGCAGAGCAGCCCGAGAAAGGGGAACCGGGGAAACGGGAAACGGGAACTCATCGTTGTTCCCCGCTTCCCGGCTGTTCCGCCAGCCGCCGGAAGTATTCCACCACCCGCCGCCGGTCGTCCGGTGACAGCGCCTGGAGTTCTTCCCAGGTCGGCAGCCGGAGGGCGGACTCCCCCTGGATGATCCGGCTCCGCAGCGCCGGCGGCAGCCGGATGGAATCATCGGTCGCCGCGGTGCTCTGCCGCTCCTGCTTCTCGTCCTCTTCCTGCCCCTGCAGGGTGCGGCCCGCGTCGAGCATCCGGCGGAAGAGCCGCTCCTGCCGCTCGACCGTCTGCCGGTCGAGCCGCCCCGCCTCCAGGGTGCGCGCCAGCTCCTTGGCCTCCTGCGACATCTCGGACGCCCCGGGGATCTGCCCCCCGGCCCGCATCCGCTCCAGCCGTTCCGCCAGGGCCCGTTGCTGCGCCCCGAGCGCGCGCAGCTGTTCCTGCATCTGGGCGCCCCCCTGCTGGCCCATCATGGGGAGCATTCCGCCGGACTGCTGGCCCAGCTGCCCCTGCTGCTGGGCCATCTGGCTCATCTGCTCCATCGCCTCCTGCATGCCGGAGCCTGACCCCGCCCCCTCCACGGAGCCGCGACTCCGCAGCAGGCTGAAGGCGGCGGCGTTGAGGGCATCCACCGCCTCCCCGGCGCGCCGCCCCGCCTCCCGCGGATTCGGTGCCGCGTTGGCAAGCGCCTCTCGGGCCCGCCGCATGTTGTCCCGCCCCGCCGCCAGCGCCACCGCCGACTGCTGGCCCACGAGCGCGTTCTTGCCGCTGATCTCCTTCACCTGCTCCAGCAGCCGCTCCACTCCTTCCTCGATGGCCCCCTGCTCCGCCCGGACGCCGGGGCTGGTGTCCCCCCGCCGCAGCGCGTCGGTGACCCCAAGCTGGCGCTCCGCGAGCCGTCCGGCATCCGCGAGGACCTGGTCGAGAGCCTGCATGACCTCCTCGCGCCATTCCTGCTGCATCCCCTCCCGCTGCTCCTCGATCTGGTCCCCCAGGGGATTGAGCTGGTCGGCCGCCTGTTGTCCCTGGCGCTGGGCCTGCTGCTTCTTTCCCTGCCCGGCCGACTGCGCCGCCTGCCGCATCTGCGCCGCCGCCTGCTGCGCCCGGTCCGCCGCCTGCTCCATCGCCTGCTGTCGTTCGGCGCTCTGTTCGCCGAGTTCCTCCGCCAGCCGCTCCAGGGCGCTGCCCAGCGAGTCGGCCCGGGCGGCGAGGGCCTGTTCCTCCCGGGCGGCGCGCGTGCTGTCGAGCGCCGGGACCTGCTGGGCCCACTGCTGCTGCTGCTGGCTGAGCTCGCGCGATTCGGCCGTCAGGTTGGCCATGTCCCCTTCGAGGGCGGCGCGCTTGAACAGCTCCCGGCTCCGCTCGAGCGCCTCCCGCAGCCGCTCCTGGGCCTCCGCCAGCCGCTCCAGCGCCTCCCGGCTCCGCTCCGGATCCAGGTCCTTCAGTGCCTGCTGCAGCTCCGCGAGCTGCTGCCGCATCTCCGGCGTAAGGGCCCGCTCCAGCTGGTCCTGGATCTCCTGGAGTCGCTGCTGCCAGGCGGGATCGTTGAGCCCCGCGGCCTCTGCGCTCTCGCGCAGCGCCTCGATCGCCTCCCGCACCGATTCCGCCTCCCGCAGCAGCTGCTCCTGCGACTCCGCCACGTTTTCCGCCCGCTTGGCGTTCTCGAAGCTGAGCGACTCGTCGCTGGAGCCCTGCTGGGCGCCGGTGTTGCGCGGCCGCTCCTGGGCCAGATCCTCGGTCTGCCGTTCCAGCAGCTTGCTTGCCTGCGCAATGCTGTCCAGCCGGCGGCTCACCTGCTCCGAGGTCTGGCGGGTCGCCTCCCGGACTTCGCTCAGCGTGGGCAGCCGCAGCACGAACTCGCGGGAGCGGGCTACATGCGCCACCGGGGCATTGTCGCTCACCCGCACGAAGAACCGGACGGTGTCGCCCGGCAGCAGGCCGCGCTGGTTGAGGTCGAGTTCATGCGGCAGGATGGCGCGATCCTGGACGCCGTCGGGGAGCGCCACCGACTCCACGCGAGCCGGATCCTCGAACCCCAGCCGGCTGATGCGCCGGCTCTCGATGGTGATCCGGGTCAGGCCATGGTCGTCCTGCGCATCCACCACCAGGGGAACCCGGAGGTTGAGCGGCACCAGCGTGTCGGCGCCGGGCACGGGCACCTCCACCCGCGGGGCGCTGTCCGGCACCACGACCACCGGCAGCCGCACGGTATCACCTGCGAGCGGATGACCGGCCACCGTGGACAGGGCGAGCTCCCAGACTCGGCGGCCCCCGGGCATGAAACTCCCTGCAAAGCGCCCGCCGTTCACCTGGAGCGGCACGGAGGTGCCGGGAGCGGTCCATGCCGCGGCGGCCAGCGCCGCCGTGGCCTCCCCGTCGGTGTCGAACCGGGTGCCCTCGGGCACCACGATCGTGTCCCCGTCGGTCGGGAGCGGCTCATCCTCGAGGTCGAGGTAGCGCGGATACCGGGCCATGACTGCGAGGGTGCCGAGGAAGGCGGGGATCCGCACCTTGACCGCGAGGGTGTCGGAGCCGCGCCCGCCGCTGGTCACCCGGACGAAGAGATCCTGGGTGAGGGGGCCGAGCGTCGTGCTCGCCAGGCCGCTGGAATCCAGGGCGAGCCCCTCACCACGCCACGTCTCACCGGGGGCGCGCACCCAGAGGATCGCGTGCTGGCGCCCCGGGGCCGCCACCGCCACCTGCACCGAGTCGCCCCGATCGATCTCCGTGGCGCTGACCGTGAGCCGGAGCGGCGCCACCGTCGCCGACCAGGCGGCAACGGGGCGCCAGAGCAGCGCGGGCCGCCCGTGCGTGGGGCGGGCGGTTCCGAGCAGCAGCAGCCCGGCGCCGAGCGCGCCGAGACCGAGCAGCGCCCGCCGACGGAATCGAAGCTGAGTCTCGCTGAGAAGCGCGGGAGCCCGGGTCGCTACCTCGCGGGCTGAGGCCTCGTCGGCCGCGGCGAGGAGCGCCGCGCTGGTCCCGGCCACGGCTGGCTCCAGGTGCGCCCGGAGCGCCCCCTGCCGGAATCCCAGGGCCTCCAGCCGCTCTGCCACCCAGGCCGGGGAGAGCCGCGCCAGCTGGTGCCGCAGCTGGAACAACACTGCGCCCGCCAGCACCAGCACCACACCCCAGGTGGCCAGGACCCACCAGGGCTGGGAAAACCACCCCAGCCGCGCCCCCCACGCCGCCGCGCCGAGCAGAGCCAGCACCAGCCCCAGGCCGGCGCCCGCCCAGGCGGTGAGCGCGAGCCGCCGGAAGCCGCCCGTCAGCCCCTGGAGTGCCAGGCCCGTGTTGCTCACGGCTGGGTCCCGCCGAATCCGATGGCGTATGCGATCAGGTTCACTCCCATGCGAAGCGCGGCCTCGTGCTTCTCGGCCGGGTCACGATGCACGGCGGGGTCCTCCCAGCCGTCGCTGAGATCACTCTGGTAGTCATAGAAGAGGGCGAGCCGCCCGTCGAGGAAGATCCCCAGCCCTTCCGCCGGCTTGCCATCATGCTCGTGGATCTTCGGAACCCCCTGGGGGAAGTCGTACACCAGGTGGTAGATGGGATGTCCGCCCGGCACCGGCTCCAGCGGCCGCTCCGGGAACAGCCGGGCCACTTCCCGCCGGAACGACTCATCGAGGCCATAGTTGTCGCTCACATGCAGGAAGCCACCCGCCACCAGCCAGCGCCGCAGGATGACGAGTTCCTGCTCGCTCCAGCGCAGGTTGCCGTGCCCCGTCACATGCAGGTAGGCCACGTTCCAGATGTCGTCGTCCACCAGCCGCACCACCTTCTCCTTCTCCGCCAGCCGGAGGCCGGCCCGCTGGCGCGCCGCGGCAATCAAGTTGGGCAGCGCGGACGGGTTGGCGTACCAGTCGCCCCCTCCATCATAGTGCAGCCGTCCGATCGCCATCGTGCCGGGCGGCGCCTGCGCCGGGGCAGGCGCGGCGAACCCCATACCGAGCAGGACCAGGATCGGCCCGACGAAGCGACCACTCATGGCAGGGACGTCACAATCCGGTACGCCTCGTTGCGCGGGATGCCCAGGTCCTGGATCAGCTGCTGCACCGCCGCCTTGCGGGAGAGTCCCGCGCCAAGCAGCCGCGCGGCATGCGCTCCGGCGTCCTCGGCGGGAACGGTGGGAGACGCCTCCTCCTCCCTCCCGGCCACAACGAGGGTGATCTCCCCGCGCGGCTCCGTGGCTTCGTAGTACGCGGCCAGCTCGGCGGCAGTTCCGGCGCGGAACTCCTCGAACAGCTTGGTCAGCTCCCGCGCCACCACGACCTGGCGCTCGGCCCCCGCCACCCGGGCGATATCCTGCAGCAGGTCGGCGAGCCGCGGCGGCGCCTCATACAGGACGACGGTCCAGGGCGACTGGGCCACGCCGGCCAGCATCCGTTCCCGCTCCTTTCCCTTCCGGGGCAGGAAGCCAAGGAAGGTGTAGCGGTCGGCGGGCAGCCCGGAGGCGGAAAGGGCCGTCGTTACCGCGCTCGGTCCGGGGATGGGGACCACGGGGAATCCCGCGGCCCGGACCTCCGCCACGAGCAGTTCGCCCGGGTCGCTGATGCCCGGCGTACCGGCATCGGTGACCAGCGCCACGTCCCGGCCGTCGGCGAGGATTTCCAGCAGTGACTCCCGCCGCCGCTCGGGGGAGTGGGCGTGAAAGCTGACGATGGTTGGCGGATGGGCGTCGAGGTGGGAGAGCAGCCCCCGGATCCGGCGGGTATCCTCCGCCGCGACCACCGGCACCGCGCGCAGCACTGCCTCGGCCCGGTGGGTCAGGTCCCCCAGGTTGCCGAGCGGCGTGGCGACGACATAGAGGGTGGCGGGGGGCGACATGATCTGAATCTACGGCGGGGGGAGGGAAACGGGAAAAGGGAAGCGGGGCGTGGGCGGACTGCTTTCCGCGGTCCTCTTCCCTGGTGGTCACCCCGCTCCGGGTCTAGCCGAGGTGCTGCTGGATCTTCCCCTCGAGGATGGTCTTGATGCGGGGGTCGGCGCCGACCACCGTGTCCACGTGCTTGCCGTCCTTGAAGAACATGATGGTGGGGATGGACCGGACGTTGAACTTCATGGCGGTCTCCTGGTTGCTGTCGGTGTCGAGCTTGGCGACCTTCACCTTGCCGCGGTAGCTCTCCGCCAGCTGGTCGATGACCGGGGCGATCGCCTGGCAGGGCCCGCACCAGACGGCCCAGAAGTCCACGAGGGCCAGCCCCTGCATCTGCTGGATCTCGCTGCCGAAGTTGGCATCCGTCACGTGCACCACGTTGGCGCTGGCCATGCGTCCCTGCTCCTTTATTGTTACCTTGCCCGCGACGGCCCGGCGCCGTCGTCAATCGTTCGCGGGCCGCAGCGGATCGCCGGCCCGGTTCTGTCGCCCCGCACCCTGGTTGCCATGTCCGCCGCTCCCCGCATCGCCCATCTCGGGGTGGCCGTCGAGAGCATTGACGCCGCCCTCGCGTTCTATCGCGATGTCCTCGGCCTGATCCCCGGTGCGCCGGAGCAGGCCGACGGCGCCCGCATCGTCTCGCTCCCCTTCGGCGAGTCGGAGGTCGAGCTGCTCGAGCCGCTGACCCCCGACAGCCCCATTGCCACGTTCATGGCCCGGCGGGGTCCCGGCATTCACCACGTCTGCTACCGGGTCCCGGACCTCGATGCGGCGCTCGCCGCCTGTCGCGCCGCGGGGTACCGCCTGGTGGACGAGGCGCCCCGCACCGGGGCTGGGGGCCATCGCATCGCGTTCATTCACCCGAAGAGCACTGCCGGCATCCTGATCGAACTGACCGAGTAGCGTCTCAGGTCCCGCTGCGGGTCACCGAGCAGGACCGGCCCGGCGTCCCGACCTGATTGAGATCGAGGCCGGTGACGATCCAGCCATGCTTCCCCGCGTTGAGGACCGTGATGGGAACGGCGCGGGTGCAGCGCTTCCCGTCGAGGTCCACCCGGTCGAATTCCACCTGCACCGCGCGCCGGTCGGCCTGATTGGGCAGCGGATCGGTGCGGAGCAGCCGGAAGGGAGACTGGCGGAGGTAGGCCTGGGTGACGACGAGGCGGTCCTGGTAGTCCGCCGGCTGCCGGGTGACCGTGGCCGGGCCGCTGGCCGATCCCCAGAACTGCCCCATCCGGGTGATATTGCTGTCGGCCACCGCCTGCATGAAGTTCCGCACGGCGGCTTCAGGAGTGGTGGCGAGTTCCTGAGGGGTCACCCCAGCCGACTGACTTCCACCGCAGCCGAGCGCCGCGGCGAGCAACACGGACAAGAGACGACGATTCACGCAGTCCTCCATCGGGCGGGATGCGAAGAGCGCAACTTAAACGCGGCCTCTGGAGCCGGCAATGACACGGATGCGCTTGTACGTTAACATCGATCACGTCGCCACCGTGCGGCAGGCGCGGCGCACCGACGAGCCGGATCCGGTCGCGGCCGCCGCGCTGGCGGAGGCCGCCGGCGCGGACGGCATCACGGCCCACCTGCGTGAGGACCGGCGGCACATGCAGGACCATGACATCGAGCGGCTGGCCGTGTCGGTGCGCACCCTGCTCAACCTCGAGCTCGCCCTCAGCGAGGACATCGTCGCCCTGGCCTGCCGGCTCAGGCCCTTCCAGGTGACCCTGGTGCCCGAGCGGCGGGAGGAGGTCACTACCGAGGGCGGCCTCGACCTGGGGCACGACCCCACGCGGCTCGGCGCCGTGATCGGCCGGCTCACCGAGGCGGGAATCCGGGTGAGCCTGTTCGTGGACCCCACGATTGAAAGCGTGGAGCGGTCCCGCGCCCTGGGGGTGCCGGCGCTCGAGTTGCACACCGGACGTTACGCGCACCGGTGGCCCGCGAGCGATGCCGCCCTGGCGGAGATCGTCGCCGCGGCGCGGCGCGCCCGGGAGCTCGGGATGGCGGTGCATGCCGGGCACGGACTCACCTACCGCAATGTGACGCCGGTCGCGGCGATTCCCGAGCTGGAAGAGCTCAATATCGGGCATAGCATCGTGAGCCGGTCCATCGCCACCGGCATCGGCCCGGCCACGGCGGAGATGCGCCGGCTGGTGGATGCCGCGCGCGTCACGAATTGACCCTGCTGCCCGAGCCTCCTACACTAAAGCACCCATGAATCAGCCGCTCGGCCTGGACGACTTCTTCGTGCTCGAGGCGGGAGAGTATCTCGACCGCCTGGCCGCGCTTTCGGCCAGCCCCACCGCGCCCAACGGGGAGGAGCTGGTCCGCTTCACCCGCGCGCTGCGGGGCAGCGCCCTCATGGCCAACCAGCCGGGGATCGCGCGGGCGGCGAATGCCCTCGAGCACCTCCTCCGCGGCTTCCGGGACGGCAAGCAGGAATGGGGGGGCGATCTCCCCGCCCGCGTCCGCGAGGCGGTGGACATCCTGCGAACCCTGGTGGAGCGGGTGCGGAACTGGAGCCCCGACGACGCGGCCCGGGCCGAGCGGCTGGCGCTCGACCTCGAAGCCGCCGCCGGTCAGGCCTCGCGCGGACCGGCCCCGGCCGTGACCCAGTCGGAGACCGGGGTGCGGGCCTTCCTCGCGCGCGAGGCGGCGGCGCTGGGCAGCGTCCTCGACCAGACCTCGAAGAGCCTCACCGCCGGCTCCGCCACCGAGGAGACCCTCGAAACGCTGGTGCGCCGGCTGCAGCCGCTCCGCGGGCTCGCCGCCCTGGCAGACTTCCCTCCGCTCCCCGACCTGCTGGACGGCATCGAGCGCACCGCGGTGAGCGTGAGCCGCCTGGAGGTGCAGCCCCGGCACGGCGCGGAGCGGCTTTCCGCCGCCGCGGACGCCCTGGTCCGGGCGGCCCGGGAGATCGCCGACCGGGGCCGCCCCGATCCGAACGGCCCCGAATTCCAGGCCTTCGCCACCCTGCTCTTCGCCCCCGGCGCCGAGGAGGTGCCGGTGGTGGCCATCGAGACCCTCTTCTTTGCGGGAGAAGACGGTATCGTCAAGCGCGGCACGCCGCCCCGCCCGGAGCCGCGCGCCCCGCTCGGCGCGGCCCAGGTGGTGAGTCGCGGAGAACACCTCGTCCAGGCGGCGGAGGAGATCGCCCAGGCCACCAGCACGGCCCAGCGGGATCTCCGCTTCCACGTCCTGCTGGCGGACCTCCGCACCCTCTCCCAGAACCTGCCGGGCGGACTGGAAGCGTGCGTCGAATCGTTCGCCGTGGCGGCGCGCGGGGCGGTGACGCGCGGGGTTGCCAGCCGCGAGGCCGGCCGGTTCGCGGACATCATCCGCGACGCCGGCACCCGGCTGCGCGGCTATACCGAGATTACCCAGCCCGGCACCCTCGCGGCGGGCATCGAGCCGCTCATTGCCCGGCTCGATCTGCTCGGCACCGCGGCGCCGCCACCGCCGGCGATCGCGGCGGTGGAGCCGGAGCGGAGCAGCCGTGTGGAGGCGGCGGCTGAGGCGCCGCCGGAGCTGGACATCATCCCGGTGGAAGCGCTCGAGGCAGCACCGGAGATGGAACCGGAGATCCTCCCGATCGAGGCGCTGGCCCCGGAGTCCGCACCGGAACCGGTGGACCACCGTCCCATCGTGCCGATCGAATCGCTGCTGTACGAAGAGGAGGCCGTCGCCCCCGTGGCCGT
>JAEUJI010000348.1 GCA_016794805.1 Gemmatimonadota bacterium | reverse complement strand
CAGCCCCAGGGTCGTGGCGCCGCCGCCATAGACATCGGCCTCGGCATCCACCACGGCCCCGGCATCGAGCAGGTACCGGGTGATGGCCTCGATGTTGGCGGGGGTGCGCTGACGGTAATTCTCCACGCCGTTGGCCGAGATGTAGTGCAGCAGCGTCGCCCGGTGTTCGCGGCTGGAGCGGGCGCGCACCAGCCCCGGGTCGGCGCGGACCAGGTTCTCGAGGGTGGGGAGATCGCCGGTGACGATGGCATCGGCGGCGCGTTCGAAGGTGGAGATCTCCGAGTCGGGCCGTGCCAGCCCCTCGACATGTTGCACCAGCCTGGGCCAGCTCTCGAAGCCGTGGGCCCGGGCGAGCACGAACTGTGCCTGGGTGAGGCTGTAGTTGGCCCGGCGCAGCCGTTCGCCGGCGAACTCCGCCACCTGGTGGGCGCGGCGTCCCAGCTCCTGGGGCGAAGTACGGGCGGGATCCGGCTGCAGCCGATTCAGCGCCTCGATCCACCCAGCGGCCCACGTCAGCAGCGCCGCCTCACCCGCACGGCCGGCGGTGGAGAGCTCCCTGGCACGCTTGCGGTACTGGTCGAGGTCGGGGCGCGGCGGGAGGGGGAGAACGTCCTGCGGATTGGGATACACACGAATCTCCTTTCAGAGCGCCTGGAGTCCGCACCGATCAGGCTGAAGGGAGGTTCGTCTCAGTTGTAGGACAGCGGTGGGTGGGCACGGCCCTTTTCGCGGACTGATTGCGCCCCGAGCGCAGCGTCAGTCTATCGTCGGGACGCGGCGGACGCAATGGCGGGCACCGGACCCGGGAGTCGCGGAAGTCGCCTGGAGTGAAAAGTTTCGGCGGAGCTTGCCGGTGAAGGTGAGATGATGGGGGGGGCACACGTGAGCTCTCAGCGCTTGCGGGCCTTCGCCCTGGCGGCGGCCTGCTTGCGATAACGCTCAATGTTGAGCGCATTGCTCTTCGCGATCAGGCGGGCGAGTACCGTGGTGTTGACGTCGGCCAGGCGCTTCAGGTAGAGGCAGCCGCCCCCGACCTTGTGGGGACCGAGCTGCTTGAGCAGGTCGGGGTGGGCCCTGGTGCCGCCCATCAGGTAGATGGTGAGCGCGGCCTTGCGGGGCGAGAAGCCGACCGGGAACCAGACCCCGCTCCGGCCGCTGGCGCCTTCGTAGGTGATCTCGCCGTAGCCCACGATGGCGGGCCCCCACATGGCCGGGGCCTTGCGGGTGGCCTTCCGGAACAGGGCGGCGAGTGCGCGCGCGTCCTTCCGGCGGTCCGGATCGGGGATGGCGGAGAGAAAGGCCGTCACGCTGGCCCTGGTTCGCTGGGTCTTGAGTTCGGCCATGGTTGCTCTCGGCTGTCACGGGGTGGGCGCACGGGCTCAGTATGCAGCGGGTGGGGCCCGCGGACAACTACCCTGCGGTTGGGGGCCTTCGCTTCGAGCGCTGGCCTGAGTGCACTCCTAGCGATCCCCGCCAAGCTGCAGGCTCAGCCCGACATGCGCCATCAGGTCAACGTGAGTCCGGCTGGGCAGGGTTCCAAGGGAGTCCTCCAAGCTGAGCTTGTAGAAGATCCCGCGAAAGCTGATGTCGGCGCGGAGGCGATCGGTGAGCCCCAGACCGGTGCCGAGTCCCAGCATTCCCCCGACCGACTTGGGATTGTCGTAGGAGTCAAAGGCGTTGCCCTGGCGGCTGACAACGGCGCCACCGAGCTCCGCCCAGATGGGGTTGGGCAGCGTGGAGACAGGAAACCGCACCAGCCCGCCGAAGGTGAGAATGGTCAGGCTGGCTTCGACGGAGGAATCGGGAGCAGTGGTGAATTGTGGGCTGACCTTCAGGTCGCTGGCAGCGTGGGCCGCGCCGACCTGCAAGCCGAACCGCCGCGTGACCCAGAGCCGAGCCTGCCCGCCCAGGAGGATGCCCGTTTCCTGTTTTCCAGTGGCGAGCCCGAAGCCGGTATTGGGAGGCAGGGGGCGAAGCTTGAAATCACTG
>JAEUJI010000276.1 GCA_016794805.1 Gemmatimonadota bacterium | reverse complement strand
TCTTCAATAAGGGAAACTTGCTCGGACAATTCAGAGTGCTTCATGGAACGCGCGTACAGTGCGAGCGCAGTTGTTGCATCTGCGATCGGTTCACCAGGCTCACAGCTCGGCGGCAGGTAGGTCAATGACTCGTTCCAGCGTCCCTGCTCTTGAAGCGATTCCACGAGGAGGAGCTGACCCCGGCTCCGTTCCGGCTCATGAAGTTCCGGCATGGCACTGGTGATAGCCAATTCTACCTCAAAGGGCGCCGCTCCCCGGATCGCCTCCTTGGCCCCCCGCAGCAGCCGCGGCACCGCCTCCCCCACCCGGCCCGCCCGGAAACAGTGCCACGCCAGCATCAGCCCCGGGATCGCCTCCCCGCGGCCCTCCGCCGCCAGCAGCCGGTCCGCGATCCGGCCATGCACCGCCCGCCGGAGCGGCGACGGGACGCAGAAATAGGCGTAGGCCCGGAGCAGCTCATAGCGGAACTCCACCCCCTTCCCGCCATCCCGGAACACCCGCGCCCCCACCAGCTCCGCCATCCCCGCCAGGGTCTGCGCCAGCGACAGGTCCACGATCTCGTACATCGTGAGGTCGTTGAGCCGGTCCCCCAGGATGGCGGCCAGGTCCAGCACCGCCCGCGCTGCCGGCGTGAGACTGCCCAGCATCCGCGCGAACAGCCGCTGGTACACCTCCTCCGGCGCCTCGCCCCCCGGCGCATGCACCGTCATCGCCCCGACCGACAGCGCCAGGCACTGCTCCCCGTGCCGCCGCCAGTCGTCGAACAAGAGCTCCGCCATCATCGGGACCCCGGCCGCCGTGCGCAGCACCGCCCGCTCCACCGCCGGCGGCAGGCGCACCTCCGCCGCCCCGGACAGCTGCGCCAGCACCTCCCCCATCTCCTCCGGACCGAGCGGGGGGAGGATCACGGTTGCGAGCCCCAGCGGGTCCCGCTGCTCGATCAGCCGCCCCGCGTTCGGCGTCTTGGCCAGCTCCGATTCCCGCGCCGCCAGCAGCACCATGATCCGCTGCTCCTGGGTCCGCCGCATCACCAGGTGCAGGACCGCCACGCTGGCGTCGTCGGCCAGGTGGACGTCGTCTACCACCAGGATGACGGGGTGCTCCTCCGCCACCGCGGTGAGCAGCTCGTGCACCGCCTCGGTGAAGCGGAGCCGCGCGCTCTCCCCGGTGGTCTCCAGCGGTGCCGGCAGGTTCCGGTAGCGTTGGGCCACGGCCGGGATCATCCGCGCCAGCTCCGCCAGCCACACCGGGGAGGTGCCGCTCGCCCCGGGCCGGTCCAGCAGCCCCCGCACCAGGGTGCCGATGGCGGTGTAGGGCACCTCCCGCTCCACCTCGTAGCACTGGACCCGGCTCGAGGTCGCCCCCTCCAGCGACGCCGCCGTCACCAGCCGCTCGATGAGCGTGGTCTTCCCGATCCCCGAGTCCCCCAGCACCAGCCCATGCCGCCCCGCGCCGTCGCGGGTGGTCTCCCACCGCTCGTACAGCACCCGGTACTGGCTGCCGCGCCCCACGAAGGCCCGGTT
Organism: Gemmatimonadota bacterium; assembly: GCA_016794805.1. GTDB lineage: Bacteria > Gemmatimonadota > Gemmatimonadetes > Gemmatimonadales > GWC2-71-9 > JADJOM01. Next base: position 5,272 of record JAEUJI010000276.1, on the reverse strand, counting down.
CTGCCACTGGTCGGTGGCCACGGTGGGCACGTGCGCCGCCCCGGGAGGGGTGTAGCCCCGCTGCCGGAGCCGGAGGGCCATCCCCGCCACCAGCGGCGACGGGGTCGCGTCCAGCTCCTCCTCCAGCCGCGCCCGCCACCCCTGGTACAGCCGGATGGCGCTGACCCGGTCTCCGGCGAAGGCCCGCGCCTCCATCTTGGCCCGGACCGCGTCCTCGGAGAGCTCATCCAGCGCAAGCAGCCGGTCGGCGTGGGGCTCGATGCGGGTGAAGTCGCCGCTCCGGCGGCACCGGTCCATGAGCAGGACCAGCGCATCCCGGATCTGGGGCAGCCAGCGTGCCCGCATCAGGTCGCGCCAGAACATGAATTCCGGCGCCCGGGCTACCTCGAAGTCCTCCAGGAACCCCGCCACTTCGAGTGGTCCGGTGAACTCGTCCCCCAGCACATCCCCCCGCGCCAGCCGGTCGAGGTCCACCTCCAGTTCCGCCGCCACCAGCCGCACGGTGTCGCGGCTGGTCTCGAAGGTCCGGGGGCCAAGCCGGGCGCGGAGCACCGAGAGCGCGGTGGCAAGCGAATGGCGGCCCTCGCTGGGCCGCGCATCGGGCCAGAGCAGGTCCACCAGCCGGTCCCGCCGGTGCGGCTCCCGCCGCTCCGCCGCCAGGAAGGCCAGCAGCGCCAGGTGCTTCCGCACCCGGAACTTGACCGGCTCCCCGCCGGGGCCGCGGAGCTCCGGTGGTCCGAGACAGCGGAAGAAGAAGCGCGGGGGCATGGGGAATGGGTACGGAGGGCGGATCAACCGATCGTCAAATCGAGGCCGGGGCGCATCGCCTGATTCTCCGCCCCCGGTGACGCTTGGCAAGGGCCGGAAAAACCGAACGTCCCACCCGCGGGGCAGGTGGGACGCGTCCGGCAGTGGGAGCTCCGGGCCTGGCTACCCCTCCTTCTTCGCCTTCCGCTTGAGGTCGGCGCGGTGGGCCCGTTCGTAGGTCTGGATGTCCTTGAAGCGTCCCTTCGCGTCGCGCACAGCGTACAGCTTCGTTCCGCTGGAACTGCGGTGGGTAGTACGCCGACCCTTGGCCATAGGTACCTCCGGGAACGCGGGATCCACCGACACCCCGGCGATCGGGAGCGGGGCACACCGGTATGCTGTCCAGTCTACACCCGGGCGGTGAAGGGAGCCAGAAGTTCGGGTGAATGTCGGGGCTCCGCCGCCTCTGCTCCGGCTGGGCCGACTCCCGGTCCGCGGCGGGATTCACCCCGGGTTCCCGGTAGCTTCACTCCCCCGGGGCCACATTGGGGTGCGGTTCCGTTGGTGACTCGTGGGAATCCCGGAGGTGCCTTATGTCAATCTTTGGAAACCTGATGTCCAAGATCTTCGGCCGTGCCGAACCCGCCCCCATCACCCCGGTGGCACCGGTGATCCCGGTGCCGGGTGCCGCCCCCGCGGCCACCGCGACGGTCGTGGTCGACGTCGAGGCGGTGCTGGAGGGACTGGCCGCGAAGAACCCGCAGAAGCTCAACTGGCGCACCTCCATCGTGGACCTCATGAAGCTGGTGGGCATGGACAGCAGCCTCACCCAGCGGAAGGAGCTGGCCAAGGAACTCGGGTACTCGGGCAACATGCAGGACAGCGCCACGATGAACATGTGGCTGCACCAGCAGGTGCTCCAGAAGCTGGCCGCGAACGGCGGCAAGCTCCCCGCGGAGCTGCTCCACTGAGTCCGCCGCCCCGCTGACGCCGCGCGCCGGCCAGTGCGGGTTCCTGGAGCGGCCGCCCCCTCGGGGCGGCCGCTCCCCTCGTTTGGGGGGCGACTACTTTTCAGGCTCACCCAACGGAGCCTTCGAAATGCCGCGGCCCCACCCGTTGCTGCAGGTCCTGCTCGTCAGCGTCTCGCTCGCCGCCTGCGGCGAGGTCGGTGGCGGCGTGAGCGGCGCCGGCCCCACCGCCAGCCAGCAGTTCGAGCTCCGGCTCGCCGTGGAAGACGAGGTGGAATCGGCCCTCGCGGCGCTCACCGTCGCCGAGCCGGGCCTCCCGCCCTCGTTTGCCGGTCCGGCGGGGTGCCCGGCCATCTCGGATACCACTGACAGCGACGACGACAGCATCCCCGACGACGCCACCCTGACCTTCCTCGACCCGCCCTGCTCGGTGACCGGGCTCGGCGGCGGCGACTGGTCGGTGACCGGTGCGCTCCGCATCCGCGACACCAGCGCCACCACCACCCGGTACGTCCTCGACTACACCGACCTGGCCTGGTCCTACACCGACAGCGCCGCCACCCGCACCTACACCGCCACCCGGAACGGCACCCGCATCCGGCTCGGCACCACCAGCGGGGCCAGCCTGCAGGTGGACGTCACGATCGACCGCGACCGCCCCAACCGCGCCACCGCCACCGTGGACCTGGCCACCACCGTGAGTTACCTGGCCGACACCCCCGGGTCGGTGGCGGTCGGTCAGCCGCTCCCGGACGGGCTGCTGAGCATCGCCGGCTCCCTCGGCTGGCAGCGCAGCACCGAGAACTGGTCGCTAGCGGTCGCCACCTCCCAGGCGCTGGTGTATGACGCCGACTGCGACACGACCCCCCAGCGGATCAAGGGGGGGAGGGTGACCCTGACGGGCACGGTGAACGGGCAGGCGGGGGTGCTGACCCTGACCTGGACCGCCTGCGGGGTCCCTCCGAGCCGGTCCTGGGCCGCTGGCGCGGTTTGAGCGGAACGGGGGATGCGCTGCGTCACATTCGGCTGGTGCCCGGGATGACGGCCCGGTTAGCCGATGAGACCTATCTTCAGGGCTGACAACGCATTCTGCCCACACAACCCGTTCTTCCAGGTAGAGGAGGCTCCATGAGGGCTCTGCAGAAGCTGGGGCGTTTTGCCATGGGTACGGCCGCGATCGCGTTCGCGGCGGCCTGCGGCGACAGCGGCGGTCCGGACAGCAATACCGACATCACCCCCGCCGAGGCGGCCGTGATTGGCGGAGAGGTTTCGGGACAGATCGGTGACCTGGCAGGCGACCTGGCCAGCTTCGGCAACCCGGCCGGCGGCCTGGGCGGCGGGCTCTTCGCGCCGCAGGCGCTGGGTGGCCGGATGGCCCGGATGATGGGCCGGAACATCCCCGGCTCGTTCCGCCCCCAGCTGGCGATGTTCGCCGCCGGCGACCCCAACTGCACCCCGACCGTCACCGGTGACAGCGCCGATTCCGACGGCGACGGTATCCAGAACAACGCCACCTACACCTTTGGCGCCGGCAGCTGCGCCTACCAGGACTCCCTGGGCAACGGCTTCGCCCTCACCGGCGCGATCGTCATCCAGGACACCGACGGCGGCGCGACCCTCTGGGGCGTGAACGTGGCGTTCAACAACTGGCGGGTGCTGTTCTACACCGACTCGGCCAGCGCGGGCTTCGAGTATGACGGCAACTCCACGATCACCGTCACCTCCGCCGCCGCGATCTCCAACCAGAACGTCTCCGCCCGCTGGCGGGTGAACGGACAGCGCGTCTTCGCCGCCGACCACAACTGGCAGCTCTCGTTCAACCCGGACAGCGGCAGCATTGATCCGGGCAGCCAGAGCGAGCTGCCCAGCGGCATCTTCGACATCACCGGGCAGTTCGCCTGGTCGGGGAGCCAGGGCCAGGCGGACGGCACCTGGAACTTCACCTTCGATACCCCGGGCGCGGTGCACTACAACGATGCCTGTGACACCGATCCGCCGATCGACGCCGGTCAGGTGCGCGCGGCGATCACCGGGCGGAGCAACATCGGCTTCACGGTGGACTACGGCCCGGCCTGCGGCCAGGAAACGATCAACACCTTCGACGCCGGCAACACCTGAGTTCCGCCGGCCCCGCAACAGGAACGGCCCGGGCAGTCGCCCGGGCCGTTCTGCTTGTCGCCTGTCCGCTCGGGTCCTCCCGCGCCGCTACGACGTCCAGGCGCTCCCCGCGAGCAGCTCCCGGACCACGTCGTCGTTGGTCCGCCCCGCCGCCTCGGCCGCGAAGTTGGTGACCACCCGGTGGCGCAGCACCGGGAGGGCCACCGCGCGCACGTCGTCGAGATCGGCCATGGGACGCCCCGACAGGGCGGCCCGGGCCTTGGCGCCCAGCACCAGGTACTGCGACGCACGCGGGCCGGCGCCCCATTCGACGAATTCCTTCACCAGCGCCGGGGCATCGGCATCGCCGGGGCGGGTGAGCCGGGTGAGCGCCACCGCGGCCCGGACCAGGTGCTTCGACACCGGGATCCGCCGCACCAGCTCCTGCGCCGCCCGCACCTGGGCCGAATCGAGCACCGGCTCCAGCCGCGCCACCCGGGCGCCGGTGGTCTGCTCGACGATTGCCTCCTCCTCACTCCGGCTGGGGTAGCCCACCCGGAGCTCCAGCATGAAGCGGTCGAGCTGCGCCTCGGGGAGGGGGTAGGTGCCCTCCTGCTCGATCGGATTCTGGGTGGCGAGCACGAAGAACGGCTCGGGGAGGTGGTAGGTCTGGCCCCCGGCGGTGACCTCGTGCTCCTGCATCGCCTGGAGCAGCGCCGCCTGGGTCTTGGGCGGGGTCCGGTTGATCTCGTCCGCCAGCACCACGTTGGCGAAGATCGGTCCCTGGACGAACCGGAACACCCGCTTCCCGGTGCCCAGGTCTTCCTCGATGATCTCGGTGCCGGTGATGTCGGAGGGCATCAGGTCCGGGGTGAACTGGACCCGGTTGAACGAGAGATGGAGCGCCTCCGCCACGGTGGAGACCATCAGGGTCTTGGCCAGCCCCGGCACCCCGATCAGGAGCGCATGCCCACCGGCCAGGATGGCCGTCAGGATCCCGTCCACCGCGTCCTGTTGCCCCACGATCCGGCGCGCGACCTGCCCGCGGAGTTGCTCCACGGCCCGGGCCAGATGGGCCAGCTGTTCAACGTCGGTGGCGGGCTGGGTCGCAGTCATGGGATCCGGGGTGGGGAAGCCGAAGGGGGGCAAACCGGGGGCGTCCCCCGAGTACGGGCTTGAGGTTAGCGGGTTTCGCTGGGGTGAGCAATTGGCCTGCAATGTTCCGGGAGGGGACGGCAGGACGGCAGGACGGCAGGACGGCAGGACTGCAGGACGGCTGGGCGGGGGGACAGGGAGGCGGGGGCTGCGGGTGAGCGGCGTGCGTGCGCCGCTCGGGGATCCCTTGCGTGCGCTGCGGCCACGCGAAGCCGTGAGAACGCGGCCCCCGACGACCCCCGCCCCCCCCCAGTACCCACAGCCCCCGGGGAGTTTTCGCAAAAATTCACCAGCGGGGAAATTTG
>JAEUJI010000232.1 GCA_016794805.1 Gemmatimonadota bacterium | reverse complement strand
CCCGGCCCCGGGGCCGGGGGGGCCCGCGGGGGTTGTGGGGGGGGGGGTATGTGGGCGGCCACCCCCCCGGGGGCTGGGGCCCCACGCCGGTGGCAGGCGCGCACCAGCATCTCGGTGTAGGCCTTCATGAAGGGAACGGTCATCGTGACCTGGGCCCGGTCCGGCAGCACGAACTCCGACCGGTGCCCGAAATTCTTGAGGATCGAAAAGATGTAGTCCCACCGGCCGGCGTTGAGCCCCGCGGCGTGATCTCGCAGCTCGAAGAGGATCTCCTCCATCTCGAACGCGGCGAGCACCGTCTCGATCAGGACCGTCGCCCGGATGGTTCCCTGCGGGATGCCGAGCGCCTCCTGCGCAAAGACGAACACCTCGTTCCAGAGCCGCGCCTCGAGGTGGTTCTCCAGCTTGGGGAGGTAGAAGTACGGCCCGCTGCCCCGACGGAGCAGCTCGGCGCCGTTGTGAAAGAGGTAGAGCCCGAAGTCGAAGAGGCTGCCGGAGACCGGCGCGCCGTCAAGCGTGACGTGCTTCTCCACCAGGTGCCAGCCGCGGGGGCGGACGAGCAGGGTGGCCAGCCGGTCGCCCAGCCGGTACTCCTTCCCCTCCGGCGCGGTCCAGGTCAGGGTGCGACGCACCGCGTCCTGGCAGTTGGCCTGCCCCGAAACGACGTTCTCCCAGCTGGGGGAGAGGGCGTCCTCGAAGTCCGCCATGAAGACCTTCGCCCCCGAGTTGAGGGCGTTGATCATCATCTTCCGCTCCACCGGTCCGGTGATCTCGACCCGGCGGTCGTCGAGGTCGGCGGGGGCGCCGGCCACCTGCCAGGTCCCGTCCCGCACCCGCCGGGTCTCGGCCAGGAACGCCGGGAGGACACCGCGGCGGAACCGGTCCCGCCGGCTGCGGCGGGCCTCGAGGAGCGCCGTGCGCCGGCCCCCGAAGGTCCGGAACAGTCGCGTCAGGAACTCGAGGGCATCCGGCGTGAGGACCCGGTCCGCATCCGGGACCCGGGGACCGGCGATGGTCAGCGATGACGGGCTGTTCATGGTGCGTGGCGGGGCATCGGGTGCGGGAGACGTGGGACGGCCAGGATGGGCATGACCAAAGTAGTACCCCGGCCACCACTCCTGAATGGCCGGGCGGTCTTCCGGGATTCCTGCCGGTCCGCCCCGGGCGGGTCCGGATCTCCGCCAGGCGTGGTTAGCTTGCCGGGGTGACCACGCCCCCCGGCCCCCACGATCCCTATGCCGCGCTCCGGGTGCCGGACTTCCGGCGGTTCATCCTGTTCCTGATGGCCCAGACCCTCGCCACCATGATGCAGGCGGTGGTCGTCGGGTGGCAGCTCTACCAGGTGACCCGCGATCCCCTGGCCCTCGGGCTGGTGGGCCTGGCGGAGGCGGTGCCGTTCATCGCTTGCGCGCTGCCGGCGGGCCAGCTTGCCGACCGGCTGGACCGGCGCCGGGTCTGCCTCGCGGCGATGATCGTGCTCACCGGCTGCGCCACGGCGCTCTGGGCCATCACCCGGGCGGACCTGCTCCGGCCCGACACCACCTGGATGGTGTACGGCATCATCTTCGTGAGCGGCGTCGCCCGCAGCTTCCTCCAGCCGACCCGCACCGCGCTGGCCGCGGACCTCGTCCCCCGCGAGCTCTACGTCAACTCCATCACCTGGCGCAGTTCCACCTGGCAGTTCGCCGCCGTGGCCGGGCCGGCGCTGGGCGGGCTGCTGCTCGGCCTGGCCGGCGCCACGGTCACCCACGCGGCCGCCAGCATCCTCCTGGCCCTGGCCTGGGTGGCCCTGTTCCGGGTTGCCACCCGCCTCTACCCCGCGGCGGGGGAGGGAGCCGCGGGACTGGCCGGGCTGCTCGAGGGGGTGCGCTTCGTCCGGACCCAGCCGGTGCTGCTCGGCGCGCTCACCCTCGACCTCTTCTCGGTGCTGTTCGCCGGCGCGGAGGCGCTGCTCCCGGTGTTCGCGGCGGACATCCTGCACGTGGGCGCGGGGGGGCTCGGCGTGCTGCGGGCGGCGCCGGCGGCGGGCTCGGTGCTGATGTCGGTGTACCTCTCCCACCGGCCGCTCCGGGGCCGGATGGGGCGGGCGCTGCTCTGGTCGGTGGTGTGCTACGGGGCCTGCATCACGGTCTTCGGACTCTCGACCAGCTTCCTGCTCTCGGTCCTGGTGCTCGCCGCCTCGGGAATGTTCGACAACGTGAGTGTCGTGCTCCGCTCCACCCTGCTGCAGACCCTCACCCCGCGGCACCTGCTGGGGCGGGTGGCCGCGGTGAACGCGGTGTTCATCGGGTCCTCGAACGAGATCGGCGCCTTCGAGTCCGGGGTCGCGGCGCGACTGTTCGGGGTGGTGCCGGCGGTGGTGGTCGGGGGAATCGTGCCCGCAATCGTCGTCGGCCTGATCGCCTGGCGGGTGCCGGCCCTGCGGCGCCTGGAGCAGGTGACGTGACCGCGGCGCTTGTGTCCTCCGCGCCCGGATGCTAGCCTGACCGGTATGCGGATCGCGATCTTCTCCGAGGTCTACTGGCCGATGGTCAGCGGGGTCGGGGTGACCCTCGACCGGCTGGTCGGCGCGCTGGAATCGCGGGGCCACGCGGTGCGGGTGTACAGCCCGGACTATGCGCTGCCCGCCGGCCGCGCCGAGCGTCCGGAGGCCCATCGCTCTCCCTGCGTGCCCCTCTTCCTGTACCCCGACGTGCACTGGGCCTTTCCGCGGCCGCGGGAGATCGCGGCGGACCTGGCCCTCTTCCGGCCGGATGTGGTGCATGTGGCGACGGAGTTCGCCATGGGCCTCGCCGGGGTCAAGGCGGCGGGGCTGCTCGGCATTCCGGTCATCGCCTCCGCCCACACCGACTACGAGAAGTATGCCCGGCGCTACGGCGTGGCGTGGGCGCTGCGCGTGGGCTGGATCTACCTGCGCTGGTTCTACCGACACGCGGACCGGGTGCTGGTCCCCTCGCGGATGTTCGAGCGCTTCCTGCACACCCGCGGGGTGCACCACACCGGGCTCTGGACCCGCGGCGTGGACCCGGCCCACTTCCATCCGCGGTTCCGCTCGGCCGAGTGGCGGGCGCGCTTCGGGGCGGGCCCCGACGACCTGCTCGTCACCTACATCGGACGGCTGGCGCGGGAGAAGGACCTGCCGCGGCTGATCGCCGCGTGGCGGGGGCTGGGAGCGCGGCGCGGCTCGGCGCAGCTGGTGCTGGTGGGGCAGGGGCCGCTCGAGGCGGAGCTGCGGAGCGGCGGACTTCCGGGCGTCCACGTGGCGGGGCTGCTCGAGGGGCGCGCCCTCGCCGAGGCCTATGCCAGCGCCGACCTCTTCGTCTTTCCCTCCGCCACCGAGACCTTCGGCAATTCGCTGCTGGAGGCGATGGCCTCCGGGCTCCCCTCGCTCGCGGTACGCGCCGGCGGGGTGCTCGAGTTTGCCCGGCACGACGAGAACGCGCTGCTGGTGAATCCGGGGAGCACGGCGGCGCTGGCCACCGGGCTGGAACGGTTGCTGGGAGATGCCGCGCTCCGCGCGCGGCTGGGGCGCGGGGGCCTGGCGACCGCCGCCGGCCGCGGCTGGGACGCGATCTACGACGACCTGGTGCGGGAGTACGCCGCCGTCGCCGCCCGCCTCACCGCCCGCCGGGAGCAGGCAGCGTAGCGTCCCGCTAGTGCAGCAGCAGGTAGGTGATGCCCGCCACCGCCGCGGACATCGGGATGGTCAGGATCCACGCCCAGACGATCGTCCCCGCCACCCCCCACCGCACCGCCGAGATCCGCTGGGTGGCCCCGACGCCGACGATGGCGCCGGTGATCGTGTGCGTGGTGCTGACCGGGATGCCGAAGTGGGAGGCGATGAACAGGGTGATGCCGCCCGCCGTCTCCGCGCAGAAGCCGCCGAAGGGCCGGAGCCGCGTGATCTTCGCGCCCATGGTCTTCACGATCCGCCACCCACCCAGGGCGGTGCCGGCCGCGATCGCCGCGTGCGCCGCCAGCACGATCCACATCGGCACGTGATCGGCGTTCGTCAGGTGGAGGTGGGACATCCACCCGCCCTGGCTGGCGAAGGCGGCCTGGTTCGCCACCAGCAGGCCGACGATGATGCCCATCGTCTTCTGCGCGTCGTTGCCGCCATGCCCGATCGAGTACAGGGCGGCCGAGAGGAGCTGCAGCCGCCGGAACACCCGGTCGATCGGCCCCGGCTGCCCGCGCCGGAGGATCCAGGAGAGCGCCACGGTGAGCCCGATCGCCAGGGTGCAGCCGAGGAGCGGTGACAGGAAGATGAAGACGATCGGCTTGACCCAGCCGCCGGGGATCAGCGCGATCACGCCGGCCTTGGCGATCGCCGCGCCGCCCAGGCCGCCCATCAGGGCATGGGAGGAGGAGCTGGGGAGCCCCAGCCACCAGGTGAGCAGGTTCCAGAGGATGGCGCCGGTGAGCGCCGCCAGGATGACGTCGGTGTCGAGCACCGCCGGGTCCACCAGCCCCTTGCCGATGGTCTTCGCCACGGCGGTGCCCATGATGAACGCGGCGATGAAGTTGAAGAACGCCGCCCACAGCACCGCCACCCCGGGGGAGAGCACCCGCGTCGCCACCACGGTGGCGATCGAGTTGGCGCTGTCGTGGAAGCCGTTGATGAAGTCGAACACCAGCGCCACCACGATGACCGCCAGGATGTACGCGACGGTGGAGTCCATGGCTCAGCCGTGCTTGATCGAGATGGACTCGAGGACGTTGGCGGCGTCCTCGCAGTAGTCCAGCGTCTTCTCCAGGTTGTCGTACAGCTCCTTCCACTTGATGAGCGCCACCGGGTCGGGGTTGCCCTCGAACATCCGGCCCAGCCACTCGTGGTAGAGGCTGTCGCCCTCCTCCTCGTGCCGCTTGAGCGCGATGCAGGCGGTGAGCACCGCGCCGTCGTTCTTCGACAGGTTCTTCACCGCGATCACCAGCTGCTCGCAGGCCCGCTTGACCACCTCCGCCAGCAGAATCGCGCCCCGCGGGGCCTCCCCCACATGGAAGATCTGGGTGCGCCGGGCCAGGCCGTCGATCAGGTCCACCACGTCGTCCAGCCCCGAGGCCAGCGCGTGGATGTCCTCCCGGTCGAGCGGGGTGATGAACGTGCGGTCGAGCCGGGTGATCACCTCATGGGTGACCGTGTCGCACTCGTGTTCCAGCCGCTTGATGGACTCCACCAGGTAGTTGCGGCGTTCCGGCTCCGCCTTCAACAGCTCCTCCAGCAGGCCGGCCGCCTCGACACTCCGTTCGGCCACGGCGGTGAACAGCTCGAAGAATCGCTCGTCACGGGGGAGCAGGCGCACCTTGCACTCCAGTCCGAATGTCACGGAGGGGTCACGACGCGGGCGGGAATGTAACGGCGGGAGAGGGGAGCGGAAGGGGAGCGCGCGGGAAACCGGGAGGGTGGGGGGCGGAATTCCCGCTCGGTCCACCGCCCCGGGCAGGCATCGTAAGTGCTACGGGAGTAACAACCTGCGGAGGTGCTCCGGGCGCTCGAACCAGAAGTCCGGCCCGGCCGGCTCGAGGTCGGCCCGGGAGAAGGGACCCCAGAGCACCGCGCCCGTCCGCACCCCCGCGGCCCGCCCGCTGTGGAGGTCGTGGATGCTGTCCCCGATATAGATGGTGCTCGCCGGATCGGCGCCCAGCTCCCTCACCGCCCGCTCGACCGGTTCCGGGTGGGGCTTGGGGTTGGTGACATCGTCGGCGCAGACCAGGATCTCGATCGCGGCCTCGAGCCCGACCAGCCGGAGCCCGCGGAGGGTCCCCTCCCGGTTCTTGCTGGTGACCACGCCGGTGCGGTAGCCCGCGTCGCGCAGCGCCAGCACCAGCTCGGTGACGCCGGGGAAGGGGCGGATCATCCGGTCGTGGTTGGCGAGGTTGTACTCCCGATAGGTCGCCGCCAGCGCCACGAGGTCCTCCTCGGAGCGGGCCGCGCGGCGGAGCTGGACCCGGAGGGGTGTGCCCACGCCGGCGAGCCACTCCGCGTCGGACACCGGCTCCCGCCCGTGGGCGGCGAGGGTGTGATGGTAGCTCTCGAGGATGAGTTCGATCGAATCGATGAGGGTGCCGTCGAGGTCGAACAGCACGGTGCGCAGCTGGGT
>JAEUJI010000216.1 GCA_016794805.1 Gemmatimonadota bacterium | reverse complement strand
GCTTCACCGCCACGCTTCCCTGATGCGGGCTGCCGGCAACGCCAACGCCGCCCGGGGAAACCCGGGCGGCGTTGGCGTTTCGTGGCGGGCTAGAACCGCGAGGCGGTGAGCCGGGTGTCGGACCCCTGCCACGCGGCCTGGAATCGCTGCATGACGGCGGACGCCTCGTCCTGCTTCGACTGGCGGCGAAGGCTCTCGGCGAGGCCGAACAGCGACCAGCCGTTCTCCGGAAAGCGCCGCAGGTCCTGGCGGTACACCGCCTCCGCCCCCGCGAAATCCCCGGCCGCCAGCAGCGCCTTCCCCAGCGACTGCCGGGCCGGGTAATACCAGGTGGGCGGCTCGGTGTAGGCCAGCCCGTCCTCCAGCTCCACCGCCGCGCGGAAGCGGGTCACGGCATCCGCGGTCCGGCCGGCCCGGAGCGCGATCTCCCCCTCGAGCGCCTGCGCCGCGATGCGCATCGCCGTTCGATTCTCCCCCTCGGGCAGCGCTGCCGCGATCCTGGTCACCGAGTCCATCGCGGCCCGCGCCTCCGCCCACCGCCGCCGGGCCGCGAAGGCGATGCCGCGGGCGTAGTAGGCCATCCCGGTGGTGAACCGCAGGTCCGTCGGGGGCATCGGCTCGGCGAGGATCGCGTCCCACTGGCCGAAGTTCACCAGGGTGTAGTACACGATCGGGGTCACCGCCTCGAGCCAGGGCTGCTGCCGTGCCACCTCGATGCCCACCGTCTCGGTCACCTTGCGCGCCGCGCGGATGGCGGTGGCGCGGTCGCCGGCAAGGGCGGCGGCAAAGCTCATGAAGTGCCAGTTGTGGGGATAGTAGCCCAGGCCGTAGAGGCCCTGGCGGCTCACGTTGGGCCCCTCGAAGAAGTGCTCGTCGGCGTGCACCGCGTGCTCGTTGGCGCGGATCGCGTCCCGGTAGCGGCCCACCCGCACGTAGATATGTCCCGGCATGTGCACCAGGTGCCCGGCGCCCGGCATGAGACCGGCGAGCCGTTCGGCGCAGGCCACCGCCCGCTCCGGAGCCACCGCCTCCACCGCATGGATCAGGAGGTGGCAGCCGCCGGCATGGTTGGGATTCGCCGCGAGCACCCGCTCGATCCGCGCCAGCGCGGCCGGCGTCTCCGGGCGCGCCTCCCCCTCCGGCGTCCAGTAGCGCCAGGGGCTCAGGTCCATGATCGCCTCGGCGTGCAGGGCCTGCAGCTCCAGGTCCCCGGGATGGCGGTCGGCGAGGGCACCGATGGCCCGGGCCCAGGCGGTGTCGGCGGCCGCGCGCGAGCGGGCGGGATCGTAGCGCTCCCGCAGCGCGGCGATCATGGCCCGCTCCCGCTCGTCGGCGCCGGCCAGCCCTTCGGCCCGGCGGACCGTGGCCCAGGCCAGCACCCCGGCGGCGCTGTCCATCGGCGCATTGATGTTGGGGCCGAGCGCCAGCGCCTGGCCGAAGGCGCACATGGCGCAGGCGGGGTCGAGGCGCTCCGCTTCCTCAAAGGAACGCGCCGCCTCGGCGTGGTTGAAGGCCCAGTACAGCCGAAGCCCCTGGTCGAAGTAGGCCTGGGCCCGGGCCTCACCGGTGGTCACGGCATAGTGCAGGGTGCCGAGGTTCTGGTGCAGCGGCATGGGCCCGGACGCTGGGGCGTGCTGATGCTGGTGGGCGTCGCCCTGGGCGGCCAGCGTCGCCAGGGGGGCCAGGGCCAGGAGCCCCAGCAGCTGTGCGGTTCGGAACATGATCCCCTCCGGTATGGGTGGCGGCGCATGGCCGGTCCAACGGCTCACCCGTATATTGCGGACGCTCTCACCCAGACCCGACATTCGCTCCCAGCGCGCGCCGATGCCCTCACACGGTGACTCACGGGACCCGGGACTGGTGACCCGCCTCCTCCGGGAGGCCGCTCCCGGGTCGCCGGATGCCCTCGCCCGTGTCATTCCCCTGGTCCATGCCGAACTGCGCGCGACCGCGGCCCGCCTGCTGCGCCGTGAGGCGTCGGGGCATACGCTGCAACCGACCGAACTGGTGCATGAGGCCTGGCTCCGGCTGGCCGGCAACGCGCCGGAGGACGTGGCCAGCCGCCAGCACTTTCTCGCCATCGCCGCCCGGCTCATGCGCCAGATCCTGGTGGATCATGCCCGCCGGCGGCTCGCCGCCAAGCGCGGCGGGGGGGCGGTGTCCGTCACCCTGAGCGACGAAGCCGGCCTCCCGGCGCTCCCGCCAGAAGATATGCTCGCCCTCGACGAGGCGCTGGAGCAGCTGGGCGCCCAGAGCCCGCGGCTCCGCGAGGTGGTCGAGTATCGCTTCTTTGCCGGGCTCGAGGAAACGGAGATCGCCGCGCTGCTGGGGGTCACCACCCGCACGGTGCAGCGGGACTGGGCCCGGGCCCGCGCCTGGCTGCATCAGGCGCTCGAGCCGAACCGGGGGGACAGCGGTGGCGCCTGAGCCGGAGTGGCCGGAGGTCGAACGACTGTTCGACGCCGCGCTGGAGCAGCCCCCGGAGCAGCGCCTGAGCTGGCTGGCCACCGCGACCCCTGATCCCGGCCTCCGGAATCTCCTGGCCAGGATGCTCGCGGCGCACGCGGCGGAAGGCGGGCCGCTCGACCGGGCCCTCGATGCCGGGCCGCTCTCGCTGCACGACCGGCTGCAGGCGGCGCTGGCGGACCGGTACCAGCTGGACGACGAGATCGGCCGCGGCGGGATGGCCACGGTGTATCGCGCCCGGGAGCGGAAGCATGACCGCCCGGTGGTGCTCAAGGTGCTCAACCCCGAGAACGCCCTCACCTTCGGGGCGGACCGGTTCCTGGCCGAGATCCACGTCGCGGCCCAGCTCTCCCACCCGCACATCCTGGCGCTGATTGACTCGGGGGAGGCCGACGGCCTCCTCTATTACGTCATGCCCTGGCTGGGCGGCGAGACCCTGCGCCAGCGGCTGCGCCGGGGAGACCGGCTGCCGATGCCGCTGGTCCTCCGCGTGCTCCACGACATCGCCGATGCCCTCGCCACGGCGCATGCCGCGGGGGTCATCCATCGGGACCTCAAGCCCGAGAACATCCTGCTCGCGGGGGACCACGCCTACCTGCTGGACTTCGGGATCGCGCAGCTGCGCCTGACGGAGGAGCGGGAGCGGATCACCGGGCAGGGAGCGGTGATCGGCACCATGGGCTACATGGCGCCGGAGCAGGAGGGGGGCGGTCGCACCGATCACCGGGTGGACATCTACGCCTGGGGTGTGCTCGCGCGGGAGATGCTGACCGGGCAGCAGCCGGGGCTCTTCGCCACGGTGCTCCCGGAGACGCTGCCACCGGACACGCCGGCCCCGCTGGCCACGTTGGTGGCCCGGTGCCTCCAGCCCAACCCCGCCGAGCGGCCGGAGGACATGGCGGAGGTCCGGAATGCCGTTACGGGACTGCGGGAGCGGCGAAGCGTTGCCTCCTCCCCGCCGAAGCGGCGCCGCTGGCCGCTGCGCCTGGCCCTCGGGGCGGCGGTCCTCGCGGTGGCCGGCTGGGTGATCTTCGGTCGGAGCGCGGCCGCGGTGCCCCTGGGTGAGCTGGCGATGCCCGTGGCGGTGGCGCCGCTGCAGAACGAGACCGGCGATTCGGCCCTCGGCACCTGGGGCCGGATGGCGGGAGACTGGATCACCCAGGGCCTGCAGGAGACCGGCATCGGGAGCATCATCCCCTGGCCCAATGCGCGGGAGGCGGCGGAGCGCGCCCCCGCCGGCAGCCACGGCGATCCGGTGAAGCTGCTCCGCGCCGAGACCGGTGCCGCCACGGTGATCACCGGCTCGTACTACCTGGTGGGCGACCGCATCCGGTTCCAGGCCCAGATCACCGATGCCGCGCGGGGCACGCTGCTGGCCGCGCCGCCGCCGGCGGAGGCCCCCCGGGATTCCGCCGAACAGGCGGTGCGGCTCCTCCGCACGAGGGTGATGGGGGCGCTCGCCATCCGGCGGGATGAGCGGGTGGCCCGCATCCCCGGCCTTGCGGAGCGGCCGCCGACCTTCGAGGCCTACCGCGCCTTCGACCGGGCCCTGGCCCACCACCTGGCGCAGGACTACGACAGCGCGTCGGCGGCCTTCCTCGAGGCCTTCAGGCTCGACAGCACTTTCGGGATCACGCTGCTGTACGCGGCGATCGACCTGTGGAATGAGGATCGCTACGCCGAGGTGGATTCGTCCCTCCGGACGCTGCGCAGCCGGGCCCTGCCGCTGAGCGAGTACCACGAGCTGCTGGCCGCCTATCTCGGCGCGCTGCTGGTGGGCGAGGGGGACCGCGCCTTCGGCATCATCAGCCGCGCCGCGGACCTCTCCGGCGACTTCCGCGGGCTCTATGCCATCGGGTGGAGCGCCAATGCGACCAACCGGCCGCGGGACGCCCTCGACGCGCTGCGCAAGATCGACCCCGATGTGGGGAGCATCCGGCGCTGGGCCCCGTACTGGGTGCAGCGGGCGCATGCGGAACACCGGCTGGGCGACTATGCCGCGGAGCTCGCCAGCGCCCGCGCCATGAAGGCGCGGCATCCGGAGAGCCGGATTGCCCTGGTGCTGGAGGTCCGCGCGGTGGCAGCGACCGGCAACACCGCGCTGGTGGATTCGCTCCTCGATGCGCAGTCGTCGCTGCCCACCGACACCTACTGGTCGCAGGGGGCCGCGATGGTGGTCGCGGGGGAGGAGCTGGCGGCGCATGGCCGCGCGTTCGCGACGGCGCGCTACTACAACCGCGCGGTGCGCTGGTTCGCCAACCACCTGGCGCGGGACCCGCACCACCGGGCGCATCGCTACTGGATGGGGTCGGCGCTGTACGACGCCGGGCGCTGGCTGGAGGCGGAACCGTACTTCGAGTCGCTGGCCCGGGACTATCC
>JAEUJI010000068.1 GCA_016794805.1 Gemmatimonadota bacterium | reverse complement strand
AAGGTCGCCAACGTCGGCGCGATCCTCGAAGCCCAGTCGCGGGCGGTGAAGGTGCGGGTGGTGCTGCCGAACGCTGATGGCCGGCTCAAGCCGGGGATGTTCGCCACGGTGCAGCTCTCGGGGTCCCGCAGTGGACAGTCGTCCACCGGGCTGTATGTGCCCGAAGGAGCGGTGCAGCGGGACGACGGGGTGCCCATCGTGTTCCTGTCCGCCGGACCGGGGCGGTTCCGCCACGTGCGGGTCCGGACCGGCCGCGAGCGCCCGGGCTGGGTGGAAGTCGTGAGCGGCGTGGCGGCCGGTGACAGCGTGGTGACCGAAGGGGCGTTCCTGCTCAAGTCCGAGCTGCGCAAGAGCGAGCTCGGGGAAGAGGAATAGGGCGCCGCGATGATCGAACGACTGCTGGGCTGGTCGCTCAAGAACCGGTTCCTGGTCCTGGCGCTGGCGCTGCTCCTGATGGTGGGCGGAGCCGTGGCGGTGCGCGACCTCCCGATTGATGCGGTGCCGGACGTGACCAATGTGCAGGTGCAGGTCCTGACCACGGCGCCGGCGCTGGGGCCGGAAGAGGTGGAGCGCTTCATCACGACGCCGGTGGAGCTGGCGATGAGCGGGCTGCCCCGGCTCTCCGGGGTGCGGTCCATTTCCCGCTTCGGGCTGTCGGCGGTGACGGTGGTGTTCCTCGACGGCACCGACATCTACTTCGCCCGGCAACTGGTGAACGAGCGGCTGCAGGCAGCGCGGGAGAACATCCCCTCCGGGTATGGCGACCCGGAGATGGGGCCGATCTCCACCGGGCTCGGGGAGATCTTCCAGTTCGAGGTCCGGGGCCCGGGGCTGTCGCAGATGGAGTTGCGCACCATCCTGGAATGGGAAGTCGCGCCCCGGTTGCGCACGGTGCCCGGGGTGGTGGAGGTGAATGCATTCGGCGGCGAGCTGAAGGCCTACGAGGTGCAGCTGCACCCGGAGCGCCTGGTACAATACGGGGTATCGCTGGCGGAGGTGTTCGCGGCGCTGGAGCGGAACAACGCCAATGCCGGCGGGGCGTATATCGAACGCAACGCCGAGCAGTTCCTGATCCGGGGCGAGGGACTGGTGGGGACCCTCGAGGATCTCGGCGCGATCGTGGTCACCGTGGACGGGGATGGCACGCCGATCTACGTCCGGCAGCTGGGAGAGGTCGAATTCGCCCCGATCGTGCGGCAGGGGGCCGTGACCCGCGACGGCAACGGCGAGATCGTGAGCGGGATCGTGCTCATGCTGCTGGGGGCCAACTCCCGGGAGGTGGTGGACCGGGTCAAATCCGCGGTGACGGAGATGACCCCGGGCCTGACCCGGCTGGGGGTGACGCTGGAGCCCTTCTACGACCGCACGGTGCTGGTGAAGCAGACCATCACGACGGTGGCGAAGAGCCTGGCGGAGGGCGGCCTGCTGGTGGTGGTGGTGCTGTTCCTCATGCTCCGGAACCTGCGGGCCGGGCTGATCGTGGCCTCCGCCATTCCCCTGTCCATGCTCGGTGCGTTCATCGGGATGCGCGCCTTTGGCGTGTCCGGCAACCTGATGTCGCTCGGCGCGATCGATTTCGGGCTGATCGTGGACGGGGCGGTCATCGTGATCGAGAACGCCGTGCGACTCATCGCCGAGCGCTCGCACCGGCTGGGCCGGGCGCTGACCCG
>JAEUJI010000358.1 GCA_016794805.1 Gemmatimonadota bacterium | reverse complement strand
GTGGCCCGGCTCGTCGGCACCGCCGATGGCGTCGCCGCCGAGGCGGCCCAGCTCGACGGCGCCAGCGGCGTCCGCTGGGCGCTGTTGCCGGACGCGGCCGCCTCGGCCCTCTGGAACCTCGTGGCGCGCGCCCCCCTCGAGGCGGAACTCGCCCTCCGGTTCGGCGCCCTGACCGACACCCTGGACGACACCATGGACCTAGTCCTCGGCACCCTCGGCGAGGGGCTGCTGGCCACCGGCCTCGGCACCGGACAGCTCCGCTGGGCCGGCGAGGCGGACGTGGCCGTGCTGCGCGGCCTCCGCCGTCGCGCCGCGGAGCGGGAGATCCCGGTGACCCTCGAGCGCGGCAGCTGGCCGCTCCGCCGCGCCGTGGGGCACTTCGGCGCGTACCGCGAGGGCGTCGGCATGCTGGTGGGGCGCCTGCGCGAGACCTTCGATCCCAAGGGGGTGATCGCGGTCGCGCTGGAAGGGGCGGATGAGTAGTCCCTTCGCGGCGCTCGACCCCTGCGTCCATTGCGGCTTCTGCCTGCCCGCCTGCCCCACCTACCTCGCTACGGGAGATGAGGCCGACAGCCCCCGCGGGCGCATCGTGCTGATGCGCGCGCTGGAGCGGGGAGAGGTCCGCGCCGACGATGCCGCCCTGCTGCAGCACCTCGATGCCTGTCTCGGCTGCCGCGGGTGCGAGCCGGTGTGCCCCTCCGGAGTCGGCTACGGCCGCGGACTGGAGGCGGCGCGGACCCTGCTGGCGGAGCGGCGCGGCTTCCGTCCGCTGGCCCGGCTGGTGCTCGGCGTCTTTGCGCGGCGCGCCGCCTGGCGCACGATCTTCCGTGCCGCCCGGTGGCTCCGGGGCCTGGGTCTCGCGCAGGCGCTGGCCGGCCCCCGCCGCTTCGGGATGGCGATGCTCGCGGCGACCACGCCGGCCCGGGCTGCAACCCCGTCGGCGGCCGCGCCGCCGAGCCGCCGGGCCGCCGAGCCAGGTCCGGGCTCCACCGTCGCCCTCTTCCGCGGCTGCGTCATGGACGAGCTCTTCGGCCACGTGCACGACGCGACCCGCCGCACCCTCGAGGCCAACGGCTACACCGTGCTCGAGGCCCCGGGCCAGGGTTGCTGCGGGGCGCTGCACGCGCACGCCGGCGACCCCGGGGCCGCGCGCACCCTGGCGCGCGCCAACCTCGCCGCCTTCGCCGGGCGCGCCGACTTCATCGTGGTGAACAGCGCCGGCTGCGGCGCGCTGCTCAAGGACTACGGCCACCTGCTGGGCGATGACGCGGGGCAGCGCTTCGCGGCGCAGGTCCGGGATGTGAGCGAGCTCCTCGCCGAGCGCGGGCCGCGGCCCGGGGGGGCGCTCGACCTCGCGGTGGCCTACGATGCGCCCTGTCACCTGCAGCACGCCCAGCGGGTCCACGAGCAAGTGCTCGCGGTGCTGCGGGCGATACCGGGACTCCGGCTGTCGCTGCTCCCCGGGTTCGACCGCTGCTGTGGCAGCGCCGGGATCTACAGCCTGCTCGAGCCGGCGATGTCGCAGGCGGTGCTGGCGCAGAAGGTGGCGGGCATCGCGGACGCGTCGCCCCGTCCCGGGATCATGACCACCGGGAATCCCGGCTGCCTGATGCAGATCGGGGGCGGTCTCCGCGCCGCGGGGCTCCCGATCCAGGTGGCGCATCCGGTGGAACTGCTGGACTGGTCCTACCGGGCGGCGGGGTATTACTGAGGGGACGGCCCCGACTATCTTCCGCCCATGCACCGGGCGATCCTCTTCGATTTCAATGGCGTCATCGTCAACGACGAGCCACAGCACTGCGAGGCGCTGATCGCCACCCTGGCGTCGTACGGCTACACCCTCGACCGCGAGGGGTACTACCGGGACTACCTCGGCTTCGACGATCGCGAGTGCTTCCGCTACACCTTCGAGCGGATGGGACTGGCCCCGGACCCGGCGCGGCTGCAGGAGGCGATCGAGCGGAAGGCGCTCCTCTACGAACGGGCGATTCGCGCCTCCCTGGAGCTGGTGCCGGGGTCGGTCGACTTCATCCGGGCCGCGGCCGAGGCCGGCCACCGCCTGGCGATCGTGTCGGGGGCGCTGCGCCGCGAGATCGACCTCGTGCTCGAGGCCGCCGACCTGGGAACGCACTTTGCGCACATCGTCGCCGCGGAGGATGTGTCCCACTGCAAGCCGGACCCGCAGGGGTACCGCGCGGCGCAGGCGGCGCTTGGGGTGCCGCCCGATCACTGCATGGTGATCGAGGATTCCCTGCCGGGGCTGGAGGCGGCGCGTGGCGCGGGCGTGCCCTGCACGATGATCGCCACCTCGCACCCGGCGGAGGCGCTGGCCGGGGCCGACCTGGTCTGGCCCTCGCTGGCGGGGCATCACCCCGACGAGCTCCCGTGGCGGAACTGACCATGCGCCGCGTCTCCCTCGATGCCAGCCGCTTCTCCCAGCTGCTGCATGGGGTGCTGCTGGTCCCGGGGGAGCCCGCCGTCTTCCGCGTCACCGGACAGGGTGCCCTCGCCTGCCTGCAGGGGCTGCTCACCAACGACCTCGACAAGCCGGGCCAGGGCGCGGTGGTGTACGGCGCCCTGCTGACGCCGAAGGGGATGATCGTCGCCGATTGCTGGGTCTTCCGCTCGCCGACGGGCCTCCTCCTCGTGGCCGAGCCCGACGCCCGTGAACCGATGCGGCAGATCTTCGCCCGGAGCATGCCCCCCCGGCTGGCGAAGGTCGAGGACCTGACCGGACAGATCGAGGCCACCTGGCTCTACGGGGACCTCGCCATCGCGGCGCTGGCCGCCGCCCACCTCGGCGTCCCCGACGGCGACGGGCGCGGCGCGGTGCTTGGCGAGGGCGAGACCGGGCTGACCATCCTGCGGCCCACTCCCGGCGCCCCGTTCCGGGCCCTGCTCCTGGGCCACCCCGCCACCATCCTCGAGGCCGACGGCGCCCTGGAGAAGGCCGGCGCCCTGCGGGGCGGCCCGGCGGAACAGGAGGCGGCCCGGATCCTCTCCGGCTGGCCGCTCCTGGGGGCGGAGATCCAGGAGAAGACCCTGCCGCAGGAGGTCCGGTTCGACGAGAACGGCGGGGTCTCCTATACGAAGGGCTGCTACACCGGGCAGGAGACCGTGGCCCGGCTCCATTTCCGGGGCCACTCCAACCGGGTATTGCAGGGGCTGCTCTGGGATGGTTCCCCGCTCCTCGAGGACGACCAGGTGCGGGCGATGGACGGCAAGGAAGTCGGCTCCGTACGTTCGGTCCTCGACCTCGACTCCCGGAGCCTCGGCCTCACCGTCCTCCGGCGGGAGATCCTCCCGGGCGCCACCATCACCGCCGGCAACCGCGCGGCCCGGGTGGTGCCGCTGCCGTTTGATGTCTCCCTCCTGTCACAGGCCGCCGGGTGATCTTCCTGACCGGCGGCTCCGGTCTGCTCGGCCTGCACATCCTTGCCCATCTGCGTTCCCGGGGAGACTCGGTGCTGGCGCTCGCCCGGACCCCGGCGCGCGCCGGGCGGCTTGCGGCCCGGGGGGCAGAGACCCTCCAAGGGGACGTCGCCGACCCCGCCACCTGGCAACAGGTGCGCGGGGTCACCGCCATCATCCACTCGGCGGCGGTGATCGTCTCGCCGGAAGGCTGGGATACCTACGAACGCATCAACGTCGGCGCCACCCGCCTGGCGGCGCAGCGGGCCCGCGACCTCGGCGTCCCGCTCATCCACATCTCCTCGGTGGCAGTGTATGGCGCCGACGCGGGCGAGCAACCGCCGGGCACGGTGGCGGAGGACTATCCGATCGGCCCGCGCGGCGCGGGCGACCGTTACGCCCGCTCCAAGCGGCTGGCGGAGGACGTGGTCCGGGAGGAGATGACCCGGGGGCTGGTGGCGGTGATGCTCCGGCCCTGCGTCGTGTATGGTGCGGGGGACCGGCTCTTCCTGCCGGGGATTGTGCGGCACGCCCGGCGGGGGTTCTTCCCGCTGGTCGGCCCGGGGCGGGCCCCGCTCCCCATCGTGCACGCGGCGAATGTCGCGGCGGCGGTCGCCGTGACGCTCGGAAACCCGGCGGCCGGCGGGCGCGTGTTCAACGTGACGAACGATGGCGAGCTCACCGGCCTCGAGTTCGTGGCCGGACTCGCCGCGGGGCTGGGACGCCCGGTCCGCGCCGTCCACCTGCCGGCGGGCGCCGCCCGAGGGCTGGCAACGGTCGGAGACCGGGTCCGCGGCATCTTCGGCCCACCCTTCCCGAGCTTCCGCGCCTCGGTCCGGTTCCTCGAGGGGGGCAATCCCTTCACTTCGGCCGCGCTGGTCAGGGACCTGGGCTGGGCGCCGGTGGTCCCGCACCGTGAGGCGCTGCCGGCCGCGGTCCGGGACGCGGCCGCCCCAGACGCATAGGGGCGGAGCGTGCGCTCCGCCCCTGCTGCGGCGTGACATGGACCCGCGCCCGGTTACATCGAGTGGGCGCTGTCCCGGGTCATCGTGGAGTCCATCGGCGCGGCCGAATCGGTCGTCGCCGGAGCGGGCGCGACGGTGGTGCTGTCAACGGCCGGAGTGGCCTCTTCCTTCTTGCCGCACGCGGCGATGACGAGCACCGCGGCCAGGGCAACGTACTTCTTCATGGCTTCCCTCTGCAGGATGTAATGGATGAAAACGGGTGGCGGTCCGGGGCCTCCTCCCCGGAAGCCCCCCCCAAAAAACCGGGCGCAAGTTAGCGTCGCCGAACCGCCTGTCAAGCAGCGCCCGCCCGCCGCCCGGCCCCGGTGACCTGGATCACCGATTGGCGGCGGAACCCGCGGCCGCCTCGGGGTTACCTTGAAGCATGCCTACCCTCCCCCAGACCCTTGGCGACCTCCGGCAATCCCCCTGGGCCGATGCCCCCCTGCGCGGGCGGACGGTGCGGGATGAGTTGCGCACCAACCTGCTCCGAATGCTGGAACAGGGAGAGCCGCTCTTCCCTGGCATCGTGGGGTATGAAGACACCATCCTGCCCCAGCTCACCAATGCCCTGCTCGCGCGGCACCATTTCATCCTGCTCGGCCTCCGGGGCCAGGCCAAGAGCCGGATCCTGCGCCAGCTCACCCGGTTCCTGGATGAGGGGGTGCCGATCGTGGCGGGCAGCGAGGTGAACGACGATCCCTTCGCCCCGATTTCCAAATATGCCCGGGAGCGGCTCACCGAACTGGGGGACCGCACCCCGATCGCCTGGCTGCCGCGGGACCAGCGGTACGTGGAGAAGCTGGCCACCCCGGACGTGACGGTCGCCGACCTGATCGGCGACGTGGACCCGATCAAGGCGGCGCGCGGCGGGCACCTGCTGTCCGACGAGCTCACCATGCACTTCGGGCTGCTGCCGCGGGCCAACCGGGGCATCTTCGCCATCAATGAGCTGCCGGACCTCTCGGGCAAGGTGCAGGTGGGGCTGTTCAACATCATGCAGGAGGGGGACGTCCAAATCAAAGGCTACCCGGTGCGGCTGCCGCTGGACGTGCTGCTCGCCTTCACCGCGAACCCCGAGGACTACACCGCCCGGGGCAAGATCATCACCCCGCTCAAGGACCGGATCGGGTCGGAGGTCCTCACCCACTACCCGCGCAGCGTGGAGCTGGGGATGACGATCACCGGGCAGGAGGCCTGGGTGCGGCGGAACGGGCGCCGGGTCCAGGTGCCCGAGTTTGTGCTCGAGGTCGTGGAGCGGGTGGCGTTCGAGGCGCGGGAGGACAAGCGGATCGACAAGCGCTCCGGGGTGAGCCAGCGGCTGCCCATCAGCGTGCTGGAGCATGCCGTGTCCAACGCGGAACGGCGGGCGCTCCTCACCGGCGAGGCGACGGTGGTGCCCCGCATCAGCGACATCTACGCCGCGATCCCCTCCATGACCGGCAAGCTGGAGCTGGAGTATGAAGGGGAGTTGCAGGGGGGCGAGGTGATCGCCAAGGAGCTGGTGCGCCGGGCCGCGGGCCGGACGCTGGAAGAGCGCATGGGCGAGATCGGGCTGGACCCGATCGTGAGCTGGTTCGACGGGGGCGGCGCGCTCAAGGTGAAGGGGGACGAACGGAGCGACCTCTGCCTCAAGGGCTTCAGCGTGGTCCCCGGCCTGGTGGACGCCGCGGTGGCCGGCGGCCTCTCGCCCCGGGATGACGTGCCGCTCCTCGTGGCCGCCTGCGAGCTCATCCTCGAGGGGCTCGCCGCGGAGAAGCGAATCAGCCGGATCGACGAGCTGGGGTACACCCGGGCCCGCCCGGATCGGCGGGAACCTGGGCCCGGCAAGGGCTTCAACCTGGGCTGACGCCCGGGGCGGTCAGGGCGGTCCCCACCCCAGCGCGCGCGCCTGCGCCACCACCAGGGCCGCCGCGCCCTCCAGCCCCAGCCAGCCGGTGTTGAGCACCATGTGGTAGTGGCTGGGGTCGTCCCAGTCGCGGGTGTAGTGATCGCGGGTGTAGCGGGCCCGGCGGGCGTCGGTCTCATCCATGAGCTGTTCGGTGCCGCGCGCGTCCCGCCCGGAGGTTTGCTGCGCCAGCTGGATGCGAAAGGCGCGGGGCGCCACCACCTTCACGTGGAGCGCCTCCGCGGCGGTCCGGAGCACCGCCGGCGCCGCGCGCCCCACCAGCACCACCCGGCCCGCGGCCGCCGCCTCCCGCACCACCAGTTCGGTGAGCCGGACCAGGTCCGGCTCCTCCGGGCGCACCGCGACGCCGAGTTCGGGGACGACGTATTCCTGGGACGAGGCGGCGAGGGCGCGCGCCAGCCGCTCGACGAACGTGGGCGCCGCCTCATCCTCCCGCGCCACGATGTCGGGCGCGAGGCCGGCACGCTGGGCCACCCGCTCGACGATTTCATTGTCCAGCACCGCCCACCCGAGCGACGTCGCGACCAGGCGCGCCACTTCGGAGCCGCCGGCGCCGTACTGCCGGGAGATCGTGATCACCATGGAGGGAACGTTATGCCCCGTCGGCGCGGGCGCCAGACCCGGCCGTGGTCCGCGGGCGCGCCAGCCACAGCGTGCCCGCGGCCGTCACCACGGCGCCGAGGGCGAGGCTCATCGGCACCCCGAAGTGCTCCGAGACCCACCCTGCCTGGAACGACCCCAGCGGCGCCATGCCCAGCACCATGAGTGAATAGAAGCCCATCACCCGGCCGCGCAGGTGGTCCGGTGCGGCCGTCTGCAACTGGGTGTTGGTGCTCACGTTGTTCAGGATCATGGTGCACCCCGCCACCGCGAGCACGCCGGCGGCCAGCCACCACACCTGCGCCAGCGCCGTCACGGCCAGCGTCAGCGCGAAGAGCATTCCGGCGCTGCGGATGATCCGGAGCCGGGCCACCCGGTGGCCGAGCGCGGCCATGGCCAGGGCCCCGGCGCTGGCCCCGACGCCGACCGCGGTCATCAGGCCGCCGTAGCCGGCGGCGCCGGTCCGCAGGACATCCCGCGCAAAGACCGGCAGCATGCTCACGAAGGCGAAGCCGAAGATGGCGTACAGCGCGGTCAGCAGCAGCAGCGCGCGCGGCTGCGGCTGGTCCAGCACGTAGCGGTACCCTTCCCGCAGGGTGGTCAGGGCCGACGCGCCGGACGGCGCCGGCCGCGCGTCCGATTCCTCCATGCGGAGCAGGCAGACGATCACGGCCACGAAGCTCACCGCGTTGAGCACGAAACAGGGGGCCACCCCGACGCTGCCGACGACCAGCCCCGCGAGCATCGGCCCGAAGATCCGGGTGATGTTGAAGTTCGAGGAGTTGAGCGCGATGGCGTTCATGAGGTCCTCCTTCCCCACCATCTCCACGATGAACGCCTGCCGGATGGGGACCTCGAAGGCCGCGGAGGTGCCGTGCACCAGGGCGAGGGCCATGACCCAGTGGACGGTGATGTGGCCGGTCAGGGTGAGCAGCGCCAGGGCAAGCGCGTCCGCCAGCATGAAGGACTGGAGGAGGATCAGCGCCCGGCGCCGGTGCACCCGGTCCGCCAGCACCCCGCCCCACAGGGTGAACAGCAGGATCGGGAGCGACGTGAGGGTGCTGACCAGCCCGACGTAGAAGGGGGAGTTGGTCAGGTCGAGGACCAGCCAGCCCAGGGCCACGACCTGCATCCAGGTCCCGGCCAGCGAGATGAACTGGCCGATCGAAAACAGCCGGAAATTCCGGTGACGGAGGGCGTGGAAGGGGTTCTGGGCGCCGGGGAGCACAATTGAAAACTAAGGTGTATAGTAGGATATGCGCTTCACCACCTACTCGAAGTTCATCCCCGGCCTGGCCGAAGCGGTCAATCTCCAGGCCCTGCTGGACCAGCTGGGCGACTTCCTGCTGCAGTCCGGATTCGCCGGCGGGGAGAGCTGGTGGGGCGGCGAGGACCAGGGAGACCGGTCCCTCGAATCGCTGCGGGACGCCATCCTCCGGGCGCTGGCCAACTCGGGCCAGCTCACCCCCGAGATGCTGCGGTTCCTGCGGGGGGAGTCGAGCGGGGACCCGGCGCAGGACCAGGAGGTGGAGCGGCAGGTGGCCGAGCTGCTCGACCGGATCATCCGGCGGCTGATGGAGGAGGGGTACCTCAACCTGGCCGAGGCGCCGCAGCTGCCCGCCGGGTACTCGGCGGTGTTCGGCCCCGAGGGCCAGGCCCGTTCCGCGGCCAAGCAGGTGCAGTTCAGCCTCACCGAGAAGGGCGCCGACTTCCTCGGGTACAAGACCCTCAAGGCGCTGCTGGGCACGGTGGGCAAGTCGAGCGCCGGCGCCCACGACACCCCGCACCTGGCCACCAGCATCGAGTCGGAGGCGGCGAGCAAGCCCTACGAGTATGGGGACGTCCTCAACCTGGACGTGCCCGCCACGCTGGGCCGGGCCCTGGCCCGCGAGGGACTGACGGTCCCGCTCAACCTCGAGTATGACGACCTCATGGTGCACCAGTCCGAGTACCGCTCCTCCGCGGCCACCGTCCTGATGCTCGACTGCTCCCACTCCATGATCCTCTACGGGGAGGATCGGTTCACCCCGGCCAAGCGCGTCGCGCTGGCGCTGACCCACCTGATCCGGACCCAGTTCCCCGGCGATGCGATCCGCTGCGTGCTGTTCCACGACAGTGCCGAGGAGATTCCGCTGGCGGCGCTGCCGCAGGTGCAGGTGGGCCCCTACCACACCAACACCGCCGAGGGGCTCAAGCTGGCCCGGCGCCTGCTGCTGGCCCAGAAGAAGGACATGCGGCAGATCATCATGATCACCGACGGCAAGCCGTCGGCAATGACGCTGCCCGACGGCCAGGTGTACGTCAACTCGATGGGGCTGGACCCGCGGATCCTGCAGGAGACCTACCGCGAGGTGGCCCAGTGCCGCCGCGCGGGGATCATGATCAATACGTTCATGCTGGCGCGGGAACGGTCGCTGGTGGAGTTCGTGAAGCGGGTATCGGAGATCTGCCGCGGAAAGGCCTATTTCACCACCACCATGACGCTGGGCCAGTTCATCCTGATGGACTTCATGAAACGGAAGACCCGCCGGGTCTCCTGAGGACGGAGCCAGGGCAGTCCCTGGCTCCGCGCCCGCGGCGAACCTACTTCGCCACCACCCGCTTCACTGATGCGCCCGCCGCCAGCCGCGCGTTGCCGTCCGCCAGCCCGTTGATCAGCGCCAGGTCCTCGATCGGGATCGTGGACGGATTCTGCTGGTTGAACTCCGCCAGCGTCATGGCGCGGGACACCCGGGTGACCTGGACCCGGTTCGGCTTGACGTTCAGCGCCGCCGGGTCGGTGAGGCGCCGGAAACTCCCCGCGAAGGCCTGGAAGGCGCGGTCGTAGGTGGCGTAGCTCGCCGCGGTAATGCCCAGCAGCTGGTAGGTCGATCCGCCGTAGGAGAGGAAGGTCACCAGCCCGGAGAGGGTCTGTCCCTCCTGGGTCTGGGCGGTGAACGGCGCCTGGGCCGCCGGGTTGCCGCCGATCGAGAGCGACCGGCTCTGTCCCGCGGTGACCCCTTCCTGGCCCAGGAATTTCTGCAGGGTGGTGGCCGGCGCCTCCTGCCCGGCGAACGACAGCTGCAGCTGCGCGTCCTGCTTGGGGCTCAGCCCCACGACGGCGGAGGGCTGGTTGACGGTCTTCCAGCCCTGCGGGAAGTCGATCTGGAAGGCGAGGTCGGGATGCAGGAACGCGTCGCCCTTGAAGAACCCCTGCCGCGGATTGTCGCCGTACACCATCCCGTCCAGCACCCGCAGGAGCTGGTCGCGATTCACCTTCTTGTCATCCAGCGGCACGGTGGTCTTCGCGATCCGCTGTTCGGTGGCCTGGATGCGATTGCCCGGGTCGGGGTGCGACGATTGCCACTCGGGAATCCGCTGCCCGGCGCGGGCGCTCACCCGCTGCAGGATGGCGAACATGTCCACCATCTTGCGCACGTCATAGCCGTCGGTGAGGGCGTAGCGGAAGCCGAGGCCGTCGGCCTGGGATTCGTCGTCCCGGCTGTACTTGAGGAAGAGCACCCCGAGGCCCTGCGAGATCACGCCGAGGTTCTGGGCCACGCGGTCGGAGGCGATCGCGCCGGCGACCAGGCCGATCTGCGCCAGCTGCTGCCGGGTCATCTGCTGCACTGAGTGCCGCGCCGTCACATGCCCGATCTCGTGCCCCAGCACCGAGGCGAGCTCCGCCTCCGAGTTCATGTGGGTGAGGATGCCCCGGGTCACGAAGATGTATCCCCCGGGCAGGGCGAACGCGTTCACCTGCGGGTCATCCATGACGGTGAAGGTCCAGGGGAGCTTGGGGCGCTCGGTCAGGACCGCCATCTCCTTGCCGATGCGGCTCACATAGGCCTGGACACCCGAATCGGGATAGACGCCCATCTCCTGCGCCACCTGGCCGGAGTACTCGCGCCCCATCTGGATCTCCTGGCTCTCGGAGACGAAGGCCAGCTCGCGGCGCCCGGTGACGGGATTGGTGGCGCAGGTGACGATGCTCGCGCCCAGGGTGGCGATCAGGGCGGCGCGGACGACGCGGGAAGCGAAACGGGCAGGGCGCATGGCGGCCTCCAC
>JAEUJI010000240.1 GCA_016794805.1 Gemmatimonadota bacterium | reverse complement strand
TGCGCTGCTCGCGGCCTGGGGCTGGCTCCGGCCCGCGCCCGCCGCGCCCCTGCCCTCCAAGCTCGCGATCCTGGTGTCCGGCCTCGGCGGTTCCGGCGGCCCGGCGCTGCAGCGCCAGATCGCCATTGCACGGGACGGGAGTGAGCTGATCTACGTCGCGGTCGGCTCCGACGGGGTGAATCGGCTGGTACGGCACTCCCTTGATTCCGAGCAGGGGGCGATCATCCCCAACAGCGCCGGCCTGGCGGCGCCGCTCCTGGCCCCGGACGGCAGCGCCGTCTTCGCAACCCAGTGGGCCCCGGCAGGCGCCTTCCGGCTCCGCGGAGACGGCGGCGGCCGCACCCCGCTGCCCGTGGCGTTCGCCACGACCGGGTACGCGGACTTCGCGCCAGACGGCAGCATCTGGTTCGGGGGCGGGTTCTACGCGCAGGGAGCCCGGTCCGGCGTCTTTCAGTTGATCGGGACCGATTCGAGCATCGGGCACTTCCCCGGCCGGCACCTCGACCTGCAGCTGCAGGAGCTCCTGCCCGATGGCCGGCGGGCCATCATGGTCCGCAGCGGGTCGACGGCCATCACCGGGCCCATCGTGCTGCTCGACCTCCGTACGGGGGAGGCGACCACGGTGCTGGACCGGCCGCTGCTCGAGGCCAGGTACACCTCGGGCTTCCTGGTGACCGTGGCCCTCGACGGCACATTGCAGGCCGTGCCGTTCGACCAGAAGCGTGGCCGGGTGACCGGGGCGCCGGTCACCATCGGCACCGGGGTGTCGGTGACCGGCAGTGGGTTCGGTCAGGTCGCGGTGGCGGAGAATGGAACGGTCGCGTACATCCCGGAGGAGCCGCGCTCCCTGGTCTTCGTGGACCGGGCCGGCGGCTTCCGCACCGCGGTGACGGAACGGCACAGCTACCACGCGCCGATGTTCTCCCCCGACGGAACCCGGCTCTCCACGGATTACATCTCGGGGGACGGCCGGGACGTCTGGATCCTGTCCCTGGCGCAGGGAACGCTCACCCGCGCCACCTTCGACCGGGACGGGCACGACGCCACCTGGACTCCCGACGGGCGATTCATCACCTACGCCTCCAGTCGGGGCGGGGCGCTCGGGATCTTCCGCACCCGCCCGGGCAGCGCCACCGGCGCCGAGTCGTTGTTCGTCTCGGAGAAACTGCTGTACACCGGCCTGCCGCTGCCGGACGGCTCCGGTCTCCTGACGGTCGGCACCGGGCTGAACGGTGCCTCAAGCAACGACCTGGCCCTGCTCGGGAATGGCGGCCGCGGACCATTGACCGCGCTGGTCGCGAGCCCGTTCAGCGAGGTGTATCCGTCGCTTTCTCCCGATGGGAAGTGGGTGGCCTTCGTCTCGGACCAGTCGGGACGGCAAGAGGTCTACGTCCGGCCGCTGGCGGGGGACGGGGACCAGGTCCAGGTCTCGGCTGATGGCGCCACCGAACCGCTCTGGAGCCGGGACGGACGGGAGCTGCTCTACCGCACCACCACGGGGGAAGACACCCGGCTCGTCTCGGCGCGGTTCCGCACCGCGCCGGCCTTCGAGATACTTTCCCGGCAGCCGCTCTTCTCCATGGCCGACATCGTCGGGACCAATCCGCACACCAATTACGACCTTTCGCCCGACGGTCGCACCTTCGCCATGGTGCGCCGGAGCCCGGCAACGCGTATCATGGTGATCCAGCATCTGCCCGAGCTGGTACGGCGACTCCAGGGCAGCGGCACGGCCAACTGACCGGCCGGGCCGTCATCGGTTCGAGGAGGCACAGATGACGATGACCGGACTGCGTACCACCTCCATCCCTGCCGATCCCGGCCCCAAGCCGCGGGATGAGGAGCTCGATCTCTTCGGCCTGACCCACATGGGGAAGGTGCGGAAGAACAACCAGGATCACTTCCTGCTGTGCACCGTGCATCCGCAGGTGCTGGTGCACGGCACCAGCCTGCCGATGCCGGAGGAGCTTCCGCTCCGCGGCCAGCGACTCGCCACCATCATGCTCGTGGCGGACGGCGTGGGGAGCGGCGCCGGCGGCGGGGAGGCGAGCCAGCTCGCGGTCGAGACCATCACCCGCTACGTCTCGTC
Organism: Gemmatimonadota bacterium; assembly: GCA_016794805.1. GTDB lineage: Bacteria > Gemmatimonadota > Gemmatimonadetes > Gemmatimonadales > GWC2-71-9 > JADJOM01. The sequence goes on along the minus strand of JAEUJI010000240.1, from coordinate 1,345 downwards.
GAGCCTGCGCAGCTACCACGCGGCCGGCCAGGCCCACGGCGGCGAATTCGAGGAGGCGCTCCGCACCGCGGCCATCGAGGCGCACACCGCGGTCAAGGCGGAGGCGGCCAGCCGGGCGGAGCCGAGCCGGATGGCCACGACCCTTACCCTGGCGATCGTCACCTGGCCGTGGGTGTACGTGGTGCAGGTCGGCGACAGCCGCTGCTACCACTACCTCAATGGGAAGCTGCGGCAGGTGACGCGGGACCAGACCATGGCCCAGGCGCTGGTGGACGAGGGGGCGCTGCCCGCGGACCGGCTGGCCTCTTCCCCCTTCAGCCACGTGCTGGTGAGCGCGATCGGCGGCGAGTCGGCCACCCCGGTGGTGTCCCGCCTCGACATCCGCGACCGCAACTCGGTCCTGCTGCTCTGCAGCGACGGGCTGACCAAGCACGTCTCCGACGCCGAGATCGCCGAGCGGACCGGCGCCATGCAGTCCTCGGAACAGCTCTGTCGCTCGCTGCTGGAGCTGGCGCTGGAGCGGGGCGGCAGCGACAACATCACCATCCTGTCGGGGCGCGCCCCGGCGTAGCGGGCGCGGCCCTCGCGCCCTTTGTGATTGCACTTCAATAGAACAGGTGATGATGTACCGCTTGCTGCTGGTGGCGACCGTCCTGGGCATCCCCCTCGCCACCCAGGTGGGCCGCCCGGCGCCGCCCCGGGTCGAGGCGAACGACAACCGCACCCCCGCCGGCCGGCTCCGGCACGATACCCTGACCATCGCGCTCGAGATCCGGCTGGGCCGCTGGTATCCGGAAGCGGACTCGGGCCCCTCCCTCCTGGTCCCGGTCTTTGCCGAGGCCGGGGCCGCACCCCGGGTTCCGGGGCCCCTGATCCGGGTGCCCGCCGGGACGGTGATTGCGGCCACCCTCACCAACCGGCTCGGCGATTCCACCGTCACCGTCCACGGCTTCTACCCCCGCCCCGGGGCGGGCGCCGACTCGCTGGTCCTCGCGCCGGGGCAGAGGGCGCGGGTGACGTTCGCCGCGGGCGAACCCGGGACCTACCTCTATCATGCCATCGCCGGCACCGTGGACACCCTGCACGAGCGCGAACAGCTCGCGTGGGCGTTCATCGTGGACTCGACCGGGGCCCGGAGCGACGACCGGGTCTTCGTGATCAACATCTGGAGTGATGGCCGGCAGACACCCGGCGAGCGGCACGCGCTGGCCATCAATGGGCGCAGCTTCCCCTTCACCGAGCTCCAGACCCTGCCGCTCGGCGCGCCGGTGGACTGGCGCTGGATCAACGCCAGCCGTCGCAACCACCCCATGCACATGCACGGCTTCTATTTCCAGGTGGACAG
>JAEUJI010000340.1 GCA_016794805.1 Gemmatimonadota bacterium | reverse complement strand
GGAACCTATGCCCAAACCTCCCGACACTCGCCGAATGCTCGGCCTCGCCCTGTGCCTGGCGGCGGGGCCCGGCAGCATCCTCGCGGGCCAGTCGCTTCCGATCCACCACTCCCTCAATCCGGCGGCGGAGGCCCGGAGCGGCCTCTACTTCCAGCCCTACGTGCCGCCGCACCCCGGCTGGCGCTTCCAGGCGGCGGTGGACTACGCCAGCATGGTCGAGTACGGCCTCCGGCTCTCTCTGGCCGACACCTCCTACATGCTGGACACCGAGGCCCTCCGGCTCAACCTGAGCGCCTCGCGCGATCTCGGCGGGCGCGGATTCCTGCTGCTGGAGGGGTGGGCTGGCGGCACCTACAACGGCTTCCTGGATGGCTTCCTGGACTGGTACCACGGCCTCTTCGGGATCTACTACCCGGAGCGGGAGGCCCGCCGGCACAACGACTACGGCTACCGTTACCGGCGCCCCGACGGACAGCTGCTGCGTTTCCGCCGCCGCGGCGCCTACCTCGGAGACGTGCGGGTGGGGGTGGGGTTAAGGCACAGCCCGAAGGTCCAGACCGTGCTCTCCCTGACGCTGCCGACCAACACCGCCGGGGATGGCTACGCCCGCGGCAAGCCCTCGATCAACCTGCTCAATACCGTCCGGGCCCCGGTCACGCCCCGGCTCATCTACGAGGGCTCCCTGAACCTCGGGGTGACGCCGGGCGATGGCGCCCTCCGCGACGTGCAGGAGCGAGTCTTCCTGCTCGCGACCTCAGGGGGGCGCTGGCGCACCATCGGCAGCCTGTGGAGCTTCGCCAACCTCTATCTGCACAGCCCCTACTACAGCCGCGCCGATGCCCGCCAGCTCGACCGCTGGGACCTGACCATTGATTTCGGCTGGATGGTGCGGTCCCGCGGGGGGCGGGAGTTCCGCTTCGGGATGAGCGAGGATCTCTGGCCCAGCGGACCGGCGATCGACGCGAATTTCCGGGTGGGGTACAGCTGGTAGGACGGCAGGACGGCTAGGTGGCCTGCTGCTCCGGCGGGGTGAACAGGAATTGCTCCATCTGCTTGAACAGGAAATCCTTGGACTGGGCGTCCCGCACGTTCAGCGCGTAGTGGTTGATGAGTTGCTGCTGCAGCTTGAGCCACTCCCCCCAGCAGGGATTGCAGATCTGCTGGAAGACGCGGAGTCCCAGGTCGTTCTGGAAGGGACGGAAGGCCATCTGGTCGCGGCTCTGGCCGCAGCGGGAGCAGGAGACGGTCGGCATGGTGCTGCAATAATAATCGCGGCCCCGCTCCGGGAAGCGGGGCCGCGATCCGGCGCTGGCACCCCGGCCCTACCGGGAGTCGCCGCTCCGGAGCGCCTTCACCCCGCTGGCCGTGCCCAGTCCGGCGCCGATCCCGAACAGCGTGGTCGTGGCGGTCGTGACGATCGGAAGCAGCGCCACCGGCCAGGCCACGAGCGCCGCACCGAGCCCCACGATCCAGGGCGTCGCCGGCGAACGCACCGCGTCCACGAAACGGAGCCGACGGCGCACGAAGTCCCGGGCAATGACGAAGCCGGCAATGGTCGCCACGGCGGTGACCGCCAGGTAGATCAGGTTCATGGTCCCACCCCTCTGATTCCTCGAGGATTCCAGCTGCCACGCCTGTTTCAGTACGGAACAAGCCTCGCCCGGGATTCAGGCTACCAGCGGCAGGCCACGCTGCCCCAGGAGAAGCCGGCGCCGAAGGCGGTCATCACGAGGAGGTCGCCGGCCTTGACCCGTCCCGACCGGACGCATTCGTCCAGCAGGATGGGGATCGTGGCCGCGGTCGTGTTTCCGTACTGCTGGATGTTGTTGTAGACCTGGTCGTCCCGGAGGCCGAGTTCCCGCTGCACCATCTCGGAGATCCGGAGGTTGGCCTGGTGGGGGAGCAGGAGCGAGAGGTCCGCGGGGGTGGCGCCGACCCGGCCGAGGACGGCCCGGACCGATTCCGGCATGCGGGTCACCGCGTGGCGGAAGACCTCCTTCCCGTCCATCGAGAGGAAGTGCCGGCCCGCATCGATGTGTTCCTTGCTGATGCGCGGGTGGTACATGCAGCCGGGCACGTCCACCCACAGCATCTCGGCGTGCGCGCCGTCGCTGTGGAGGTCCACGGCGAGCAGCCCCTGATCTTCGCGCTCCGAGGGCGCCAGCACCACGGCGCCGGCCCCGTCGGCGAAGATCACGGCCGTGTTCCTGCCCTTGGTGCTCACGTCCATGGCGGTAGATTGGACTTCGGCGCCGACCACGAGGATCCGCCGGAAGAGCCCCACCCGGATCCAGGCATCCGCGACCGAGAGGCTGTAGATGAAGCCGCTGCAGGCCTGGTGGATGTCCATGGCGGGGATGGGCTGGACCCCGAGGAGCCGCTGCAGGAAGACGCCGTTGCCCGGGGCGTAGTGATCGGGTGTGGAGGTAGCGTACACGATCGCGTCCAGTTCCCGCGGCGCGATCCCCGCCATCTCGAGGGCCTTCCGGGAGGCCGCCAGGGCCAGGTCTGCCCCGGTCTCGCCCTCGGTCACCCAATGCCGCTGCTGGATGCCGGTGCGGGTCCGGATCCACTCGTCGGTGGTGTCCATGATCTTCGCGAAGTCGTCGTTGGTGACGACCCGCTCGGGCACGGCGAAGCCGGTGCCCACAATACGACTGCGCAGCATGCGGATTCCCCGGGGTCGGACTGGCGTGGGTAAGGTCGCCCGGGGAGGGGGGCGGGGCAAGGCGGCGGGACGATCCTCAGCGACAAGGACCGCACGACATGGTGGCACTCGGAGGCTGGATCCTGCTGTCGATGCTGGCGGGGGTGAGCGGCGGGGTGGCGCGGCCCGATGCGTGGTATGACGGGATCAGGAAGCCCCGCTGGAACCCGCCCCACTGGGTCTTCGCGCCGGCCTGGACCGTCCTCTACGTGACCATGGGGGTGGCGGCCTGGATGGTCTGGTCCCGCCGGGAGGAAGCCGCGGTGGGCCTGGCGCTGGGCCTGTTCGTGGTCCAGCTGCTGTTCAACAGCGCCTGGTCCTGGATCTTCTTCCGGTTTCGCCGGATGGACCTGGCGTTCAGCGAGCTGGTCGTGATGTGGCTGCTGGTGCTCGCAACGCTGCTGGCCTTCTGGTCGATTCGTCCGGCGGCGGGCCAGCTGCTGGTGCCCTACCTGCTGTGGGTCACCTTCGCCGGGTACCTCAACCTCACCCTCTGGCGCCTGAACCGCTGAACATGGTGGACTTCCCCGACCCGCTGGACGAGGAGTTTCCCCTCGGCGACGGCGTCGCCGACCTCGAGGCCACGGTCACCTGCCCCTACTGCGGCGAGCCGGCCAGCATAGCCCTCGACCCCGGCAGCGGGACGGTACAGGAGTACATCGAGGATTGCCCGGTCTGCTGCCAGCCCTGGACCGTTCACGTGCACTATGGCGCGGACGGCACGGCCGACGTCTGGGTGGGGGAGAGCTGAGCGGGCCGGCTCAGCGCCGGAACTGGTACGCCAGCTTGAAGAAGAACCCGTCTGACGAGCGGGAGACATCGCGGAACCCGAATGCCTTGCTGTCATCGAGCGAGGCCCCGTAGCCGAAAAACGCCACCGTCCCCGGTGACGGCTCGAACGACGCCAGCCAGTCCACCCGCATCCGGTTGGTGTTCCGGGCCGCGCTCGCGGTCCCGTTCACGGTCAGCACGTCCCCGCTCCGCGCATCCTCCAGCCTGGCCCGCCGCTCCGCCACGTATTCCCCAATGACTCTGAAGAACAGGCTGCGTGTGGCCTGGTACTCCAGCTTGAGCCGGGGGATGATCGTGCGGGCGAACTCCGACCCATTCCGGTCCCGGGTGATGCGCGAGAGGGTCCCCGAGGCCGTCATCCGCAGCGACCCGCTGGGGCGGAGGGAGACGCTGGAGGAGAGCCGCGTCTCGTAGCCGCGGGACCCCTCGGGGAAGATGCCGCCCCGCGCCCGCTGCACCCGCGCGGTGGCGTTGAGCGTCTGCCAGGTCGGGGTGGTCACGCTGAGGGAGAGGCCGAAGCCGTCATCGACCCCGTCGAGCGGCCGGTACGCCACCGGCCCCGTCCCCGGGTCGACGGTGTAACCGGCGTAATCGCCGCCCAGGAAATCCACGAAGGTGTGTTCGGTGCCGGTGCTCACCCGCCACCCGCCGCGCAGCGAGAGATTGACGTCGAGGCTCTCGTCCCCCTCGATCGGGTCCCTGGGGAAATCGGCGTAGCGCCAGAGCCGATTGGGGCCGAAGAAGAAGGTGAACTGCTCCACCAGGGCCCCGCGCGCTCCGTAGAACGAGAAGCGGTTGAACGCCCGCGCGGTGGTCACGCCGACCCGGGGAACGAAGCCGGCCTGGGCGGAGAAGTCCTCGCCGATGCCGGTGAGCTTGTAGTTGAAGCCCCAGCTCCGTCCGGTGCGGTCGAACTCCGCCTCCCAGAGGGGGCTGCTGCGTTCGGCGCCGTCGCGGACATCCCGGGTCCACGAGCCGCCCAGCTGCCCCGCGACGTAGTACAGCTTGCCGAACACCACCCGCACGTCGCCGGCGGCGAGGCGGTTGAAGGCGCCGTCCTGGTCCCGGGTGGTGATGGTGAGGCCGCCCGTGGAGTTGGCGCCGATGTCGCGCCGGACCCGGGTGACGGTGAAGAGGGCGTCGGCGCCGGCCTGTTCATCGAGCGCGACCAGGTGCGCCACGTTGTGGCGGCCGAACTTGGTGGTCACCTTGCCGCCCACCAGCGGGTTCACGATCTGCCGGGTATAGACCAGCTGGTTCGGGGTGGCGAAGAGCTCGATCCCCTCGAGGAAGAAGGGCCGCTTTTCCGGGAAGAAGAGGGCGAAGCGCTCATTGACCGTGACCAGGGCGGCGTCGGACTCGACCTGGCTGAAGTCGGGATTGTAGGTCGCGTCGAGCGACAGGTTGCTGCTCAGGCCCAGGCGGAGATTGACGCCCGCGCTGGGGTCGAGGTCCTCGCGATCGAAGCCTCCGGCGGTGCGGAGCCCGTTGGCCTGGGCGGTGACAAACGGCTGCACCTCCGCGGTGATGCCGCGCTGGAGGTCGTGGAGGCCCGTAAGGGTGCCGGCCTGGAGCAGGAAGCTGGCGTTGGCCCGCCGGGTATCGGTCCAGGTGTCGTCGTAGCCGGTGCGCTGGATCCGGCGCTGGATGTTGAGGCCCCAGCTCTGGGCGCCATTCCCGGGGTAGCGGAGGCTCTTGAAGGGAATCCGGATCTCGACCACGTAGCCCGAATCGGTGACCTGCCCGCGGGACTGCCAGAGGTAGTCCGGGCTCTTGTCGCTGGTGCCGCCGGTGAGCGTGCCGGCGGTGAAGCCACCCTCGCTCCGGACTCCGTCCTCCTGCACCCCCAGCGGATTCACGGTGAAGAAGAACGCCCGGCGCCGGTCGTTGAAGGTGTCGAGAAAGATCGTCACCCGGTCATCGGTGTCGAGGTTGTCCCGGTCCGCGACGGTGGCGCGGACCCC
>JAEUJI010000310.1 GCA_016794805.1 Gemmatimonadota bacterium | reverse complement strand
GATCCGCACCAGCGCCCCCTCCAACGTCATCGCCTTCCGGCGCGGCGGCATCGTGGTGCTGGTGAACCCGCGACCGACACCGGTCCGGTTCACCGTGACGAGCATCGAGCTGGATGGCTGGCGGGACCTGCTCACCTCCCGGAAGCAGCGCGGCAACCGGGTGACGCTCCCCGCCTACGGCTACCTGGTGCTGCAGTGAGTCCAGGCATGACCCGGGTTGGGGCCGCGTTCCTCCTCGGCCTTGCGTTGCTTGCCGCGCCCGCGACCGCCCAGGGCACGCGGTGGTCCATGGACCCGGGCTGGCGCTTCACCCGGGGGGACCCCGCCGGCGCGGAGCAACCGCGGTTCGACGACCGGCAGTGGCGTCAGCTCGATGTGCCGCACGACTGGAGCATCGAGGGTACCCCGGAGGAGAACGCGCCCGGCGGGGGCCGGGTCGGGTACTTCCCGAACGGGGTTGGCTGGTACCGGAAGGTCTTCCGGCTTCCGAAGGGCGCGCACACCGGCGCCGTCTGGCTCGAGTTCGACGGTGTCTACATGAATAGCGACGTCTGGCTCAACGGGGTGCACCTGGGCCGGCGCCCCTATGGGTACTCGAGCTTCGCGTACGACATCACCCGCCACCTCAAGCCGGCCGACAATGTGGTGGCGGTCCGGGTCGACAACTCAGCCGAGCCCAACTCCCGCTGGTACTCGGGGAGCGGCATCTACCGCCACGTCTGGCTCCGGACGATGACCCCGCTGCACCTGGGCCACTGGGGCAGCTACGTCACGACCCCTCGGGCGGACTCGGCGGCCGCCGGGATCGTGGTGCGCAGCCGGCTCGAGAACGACGGGACCGTGCCCCGTCGGGGCGTCCTCCGCTCGGTGGTGTTCGACAGCGGTGGGGGGCGCCTCACCAGCGCGGAGACGCCGTTCTCGATCGGTCCCGGCGAGAAGCTCGAGGTGGAGCAGCGGCTGGGCCTCACCGCGCCAAGCCTCTGGTCGGTGGAGACGCCGTACCTCTATACGCTGCGCTCGGAGATCACGGACGGCACCGCCCGCGACGTCACCCATGATGCTGCCGAGACCCCCTTCGGCATCCGCAGCATCGCCTATGACAAGGACCAGGGATTCCTGCTCAACGGCCGCCGGGTCAAGATGCGCGGAGTCAACCTGCATCACGACGCCGGCGGGCTCGGCGCCGCCGTGCCGGAGCGGGTGTGGGAGGCCAGGCTGGAGACGCTCAAGGCCATGGGCGTGAACGCCATCCGCACCTCGCACAATCCCCCCGCCCCGGAATTCCTCGACCTCTGCGACCGGATGGGCTTCCTGGTCATGGCGGAGGCCTTCGACGAATGGACCTTCGGCAAGGTCCCGGAGGGCTACCATCGGTATTTCGCCGAGTGGTCGGAACGGGACGCCACCGACTTCGTGCGCCGGGACCGGAACCATCCCTCCATCGTACTCTGGAGCGCGGGGAACGAGATCGGGGAACAGAGCAGCACCGGCGGCGTGGCGGTGCTCCAGCGGCTGCTCGACATCTTCCACCGCGAGGACCCGACCCGGCCGGTGACCACCGGGAACGACCGCATCGTCGCCGACAACGACCCCACGACCCTCCCGTTCCTCAAGGCCCTCGACATCGTGGGCTACAACTACGTGGACCGCTGGCACGAGCGCCGGGAGTTGTTCGCCGAAGCCGATCGTCACGCCCATCCCGA
>JAEUJI010000075.1 GCA_016794805.1 Gemmatimonadota bacterium | reverse complement strand
CCCTCCCGCCGGGTCTTGTCGATGTTGTCGAAGTACCCCTCGATGGTGGAGCCGGCCGGCGCGGAATCCGACGCCAGCAGGATGATGTCGTCCCGCACCTCGGTGCGGTACAGCGAGGCGCTCAGGATGGCCTGGCCCGCGATCAGCCGCCCCCCCACCTCGAAGGTGGTGGCCCGCACCGGATCAATGGGCGGATCGTCTCCCAGCGCGAACGGGAGCGGGCAGGGCTCGGCCTCGTCGGCGCAGGCCAGCTCGATCACCGCCGGCGCGCGGAAGGCGCCTCCCACCGAGCCGTACAGCGTCAGGCCCCGCCCCATCTCCACGCTGACCCCGCCCTTGGGGCTCAGCCGGGAGTAGGAGCTGGTGGTGTCGCGGGTCGGGTCGAGCTGGTTCTCGAAGGGGATCCGGACGTAGTCGTACCGCGCACCAGCCGAGAATGTGGCGCGGCCGACCGTCAGGTCCGCCAGCGCGTAGCCGGCGATGTCCCAGGTAGGGCTCTTCACGAAGGTGGTCTGGTTGACCGGTCCGCTGAACTTGGTGGAGTCGGCGAACAGCTCCACCTCGGTGTTGCTGCGGGAACCCTCGGCGCCAATCCGGAGGCCAAGGAGGTCGGTGGCCTGCCAGCGGTAGTCGGCGCTGCCGCCCAGCATCAGGTTTCGGGAGCGGCCGAGGTTGTCGGGATCGTCTTCCTGGTTGACGTTGAACCGCTCCGCCCGGTGCCGCCGCACAAAGGTGGAGAAGGAGAATTGCCCCCGGTCTCCCCGCTGGTAGCCGCTCACCGCGAGCTGGAGGTTGTTCAGGTCTTCATAGTCCCCGGTGCTGAGGTTGGAGTCGGGGCTGGTGTTGAAGACGCTGAGCGGCAGCGAGCCGGCGGTCTCAGCCCGGGACTTGGCGCCGTAGCCCTGGAACCGGACGCCCCACTGCTCGGTGAGCCGGCCCAGGTTGAAGAAGCCGTTGTACTGCTCGGCGCCGGTGTCCTGCCGCCAGCCGTCCTCCCGGTCGTAGCCGCCGCCGGTGTAGTAGCTCCACTTCCCGCCGCCCAGCGAACCCGCCACCGAGCCGTCGGCGCCGAAAGTCTTGTAGTTGCCACCGGAGACCTCGAGCTCACCGTGCGTGGGACCGCCACCCGAATTGGTGACCAGGTTGATGGATCCGCCCAGCGAGTTCCGCCCCAGCAGCGAAGAGGTGCCGGAGAGAATCTCCACCCGGCTCACATGCTCCATCGGCAGCAGGTCGAAGTTCACCTGGGCGGCGTCAGGCTCGTTCTGGCGGACGCCGTCGAGGAAGACCGAAATGCCCTGGGGCAGCCCGACGATCGGCGAGGCGTAGAAGCCGCGGGAGGAGATGGACATCTTGTAGCTCGCCCCGAGGTCGTCGTAGCTCGACATCCCCGCCTGCGTCACCAGCAGGTCGGAGAGCAGCCGCGGCTCGTTGGCCTCAATCTGTTCCCGCCCGATCGTCGTGGACCGGGCCGGCACGCCGGAGCCCACCTTTGGCCCCGTCGGCGCCAGGATCGAGCCCACGACCTCGATGGGCTTGAGCTCGATGACGGTGGTGTCGCGCCGGGTGCTGTCGGGCTGCTGGGCGGCGAGGGGGAGTGCGACGACCAGCAACAGGATGGGCAGACGGATCTGGGTCATGAGCCTGGGGGATGCGGGAAACGGTCTGTGGAAGGGCGGGCCATGTGCCCGCCCGATAACCGACGAGTCAGCCAGGTGAGGCGGGGTGGGTCACCGGAGCTCCGCCGGCAGCCCCGGCGGCCCGCGGCGCTCGTAGATCGCCGCCATCGCGATCCGGTCCGGGGGCAGCCCCACGACCAGCAGCGCGTCGTCGTCGGGGCCGCCGCCGTCGTAATCAAGGCAGCAGAATTCGGTGGTGATGGCGCCGGGAAGCAGCTGGGCGTGAAGCGAGGGGCCGCCGCTCCGGGCAAAGCGGATGAGATCCGCCGGCGTGAAGCTGCGGCTGCCGTCCCGATCCTCGTAGATCGCCAACCGCCGGACCTCGGTCCCGGCGCGGGACAGGATCAGGAGCCCGTCGTCGGCGTCGCCCCCGCCGTCGAAGTCGTGGCAGCAGCGGTCCACCGAGGCGAGCGCCGGGGAGCGGAGCGCAAACAGGCCGAACACCGAGAGCCCTAGGCCCACCAGTGCGAGCACGGCGGCGAGCCCCCGCACCCGGAGCCAGAATGGGGGCCGGCCAGGGGCGCCGGTGTCGCCCCGCTGGAACCGGCCCAGAATCTCGGCCCCGAGGGAGGCCCGCGGCTCGAACTGCACGCCGACCAGGCGGCGCTCGAGGTCCTGGAGGTCCTCCGGCAGTGCGCTCACGGCTCACCCCGGTCGGTCAGCTGGTCCCGGAGCCGGGCCAGCGCCCGCCACAGTCGGGTCCGAACCGCCGCTTCCTTGATGCCCAGCACCTCCGCCACCGCGGCCGTGTCGAAGCCGCTGCCATAGCGGAGGCTCACCACTTCCCGGTCCCGCTCCGGCAACTCCGCCACCGCCTCCAGCAGCCGTCCCACCTCTTCCTCCCAGAGCAGGCGTTCCTCCGGCGAGGGCGCCTGGCAGGCGAGGTCCCGCATGCCGCCGATCGAGACGTGGCGCCGCACCCGGCTCCGCCGGAGGTAGTCCCGCAGGCTGTTCCGGGCGATGCGGAAGATCCAGGTCCGGGCCTCGCCAAGGGCGGGATCGTAGCGGTGGGCGGCCTGGAAGGCCTTCAGGAAGGTCTCCGAGGTCACATCCTCCGCCGCATCGGCGCCGGGGAGGTGGAACCGGAGGTAGCGGTAGACCGCCTGGCCATGCTGCTCGTACCAGGCGCGGCAAAGCGCCCCGGCCTCGGGAGAGACCTGGGACGGGGCGCCGGGGGGAGCGGATTGGACGAAAGGGAGGGTCACGGAGAGAACATACGCACGAGGGGGCCGTGCGTCACACGGCCCCCTCATCACGCCGGATACTTATGCGGCCCGGCCTTTCTTCGGGGTCAGGTGGACGGCTTGCAGCAGCCGGACCCCTCGCAGGTCACCCACGGAAGTTGTCCCCCGGCCGCCACCCCGAGCGCCCCAAGCCCGCCCTCCTTGTCCAGGATGCCGGGGAGCTGCCACTGGGCCACCGACTGCCGCCAGGGGCGGGTCGGGGGGTGCGCGATCGTGGGCACCCCGCGCACGTCGTGCTTGTCGGTGTCGATGTCGGGGATGTAGGCCGAGAAGAGCTGGCCATCCTTCCGGTAGATGAACCAGTAGGTGGTTCCCCGGGGGAGCAGGCCCAGCCGGCTCAGGGTGGAGTCACTGTTGTTGACGAACCGGGCCACGATGACGCCGCGGTCGAAGCCGTCCTTCGGATTGCGGTAGGCTCCGACCGTCGGCTCGATCGTGGCCTCGACCCCGTAGTCCAGGACGGCCCGGTGGGAGGAGCCGGGGTTGACGTCATACTGCTGCGACCGCGCCACTTCCAGCACCCTGGCGCGGTTGATCTCGCCGCCGGCGTCGAGCCCGACGGGGGTCGGCGGCTCGGGGGCGGGATCGGTGGGGGGCGCCGGGGTGCGTTCCATCCGGCAGGCGAGCAGGAGTGGCGCCGCCATCAGGAGCAGCGCGCGGATAGCAGACGGACGGATGCCCACCGGTCCTCCAGGGGAAGAGTTGGAGGAATGTAGGACCATCGGGGGCGGATCAGGAGGGGCGGGTGGCGATCGCGCGCATCTCGTTCACCACGGGGAGGAGCCCCGGGTCGGCGCGCTCCCAGAGGGTTACCACGTCGCCCGCCCACTTGCGGGCGACGCTCCGGTCGCCGGTGGCCTCCGCCAGCCGGGCCCGGAGCGCCATGAGCCGGACCAGGGAGCCGGCGGCGACGGTGCGCTCGGTGAGGTCCACGCCGATGGAGGCGAAGCCGTCGAGGAACCCATCGAGGCGAGTGATGGCGGCGGCGGTATCCCGGATGGCCAGCTCCACCTGCGCTTCGGCCAGGGCGCCTTCCACCGCCTGGTCTCCCGGCCGCCGCCCGACCCGGACCCGGGCCAGGTTGCCGAGGATGGCCTGGGCCTCTCCCCGCTGGTCGTTCCGGGCGGCCTGCTGCAGCCGGAGGAGGTAGTTGAGCTTGGCGCGGCTGCGGGGCGCCGGCGCCGCCAGGGGGCCGGGGAAGAGGAGGGCGCGGGTCTGATCCAGCAGGGCGGCGTCGGCCAGCTCCCGGCGGTCAGTCGTCAGGTAGCCGGTGAGCTGCCGCTGCGCCAGCCGGTAGAGTCCCTCCAGCGAATCGGCCGGCGCGCCGACGGCGGCGAATGCCTCGAAGGCCAGGGCGGTCTCCCGGAGCGGCAGGGGCACCTTGAGGACCGCGCCGTCGAGGGTCCAGACCACCTGTTCCGGCGCGCTGAGCCGGCTGAGGTGGGCGGCCAGCGCCGCCCGCCCAGTGAGCGCCGCCGCCGCCGCGAGGTAGGGGGCGGTGGCGGGGCCCGGCGCGGGGTTGGCGCGGAGCAGGGAGTCGGCGAGCAGCGCCGCCTCGCGGAAGCGCTCCTGCTTGACCAGGAGTCGCAGCTCCACGCTCCCCAACCGGACCCGGTCGGTATCATCGGTGGCCAGGCCGCGCGCCTGCTGGATCCGGCGCACCGCGGTATCGGCGGCACCGGCGGTGGCGCCGAATTCCCCGACCAGCTCGAGGGCGAGCCCCTCCGCCTCGATGGCGGGAAGGCTCTTCGGAAAGACCCGCGCCCATTCGGCGGTGAGCCGCACCAGCTCCCGCTGGTTGCGTCGGATCGCCTCGGGCTGGGTCGCTTCGCGGGGCTTGGACGCCGCCCCGAGCGAGCTGCTTCCGATCGTCTCGATGGTCCAGGGAATGAACTCGAGGGTGTCTGCGTCCAGCGTGGGGAAGGCGAAGAACTCGCCGGCGGTGGCATCGGAGCGGCTGCCGCGCCGCAGCATGTTCGACTCGGCGAAGTACAACCGGCTCAGCCGGGCAAAGGCCCCGCCCTTGAAGGCCAGGTGGGTGCTCGGCACCAGGGTAAGGGCGGCCTGGTAGTCGTTGATCGCCGCCTGATAGCTGGACCGGAAGCGCCAGCCGGAAGGGCTCTTCGCGTCCGCCACCACGACCTGGTCGCGGGAGCGGCACTCGGCCCGGCCGTACCAGCCCCGGAAGTCGAGGCTGTCGCGGCGGATCATCGCGTCGTAGCGATCGCAGGCCTCGGGGAAGCGGGCTTCGGCCATGGCGGCGAGGGCCAGGGCCCACTCCCGCTCGCGGGCGGGGAGGGCCGGCTGGGCCCCGAGGCCGGCGATGGCGTGATCGCGCCAGTCATCCGCGGGCGCCCCCATCCAGCTCCGGACCTGGGCCAGCCAGAGATGGGCCAGACCGTAGCCGGGGTCCCGCTCCAGGGCCAGGCGGAACCCCGCTACCGCCGCGTCCAGGTCCCAGTGCGCCAGCGCCGCATGGGCCGAATCATAGGCCTGCCAGGCCACGAGCATCCGGGTGCCGAGCGCGCCGCCGGCGGCCACCGGCGTCTGTGGCCGGGCGAGGAGCAGCGAATCGGCCAGTTCACTGAAGCGCGCCTCCAGCTCCTCCAGCGACGCGGAGATGCTGACGGTGCGCTCGCGGATGATCCGACCGCCGCGCCGCGTGTCGTACAGCACCCCGCGGATGCGGAGGGAATCGCGGAAAGGCCAGACCTCGCCGCTCACCAGCCGCCCGGCATTGGCTTCCCGGGCCAGCTTGAGCAGCTGGTCGAGGTCCGGATCCCCCGGGAGCCGGGAGAGCCGGTCGTCCATCCAGCGGGAATCCACCAGCGAGAGGTCGTCCCACCGGCCAAAGGCCTCCCGGATGATGCGGGCACACTGCGCCCCCGTGAGCAGCATGGGCGCGGCGCCCTCGTGGTGCACGAAGGGCGCGATGGCGAGCCGGCCGGGATCGCCGGGCCGGGCGCCGAACCCGCCCTGCGCCGTGACCGAGCCAACCGCCGCGTAGATCACCGCGACCACCGCCGCCGCCGGCAGGACCCAGCGCCAGCGGCCGATCCCCGGACGCGGCAGGATGCGGCTGGCGGCGGGGGTCGCGTGCTGCCCCGTCTGCACCCGGGCAATGGCGTCGGCGAACTGCTGGGCGGTGGGATAGCGGTCGGCGGGGTTCTTGGCCAGCGCCAGGGCCACCAGCGGCTGCATCTCGGCGGGCAGGGCAGCGCGCCGGGTCTGGACCGGCTCGGGTTCGTCCTGCAGATGCTTGACGACCAGTTCCTCGGGGGTATCGCCCCGGAAGGGGGGATCGCCGGTGAGCATCTCGTAGAGCACGCAGCCGAGGCTGTAGGTGTCGCTCCGGCCATCCACCCGGGAGCCGCCGACCGCCTGCTCCGGACTCATGTAGGCGGGGGTGCCGATCCGGTCGCCCCCGAGCATCCGCCGGCTCCAGCCGCCGGCGCTGATCGCGCGGGCGATGCCGAAATCGGCCACCACCGCGTGGCCGGCGAGGAAGAGGATGTTCTCGGGCTTGATGTCGCGGTGGATGACGCCGTGGCTATGGGCGTACGCGAGGGCGTTGGCGACCTGTCCGGCGATCGCGAGCGTGTCCGCGACGGGGAGGGCCCCTTCCCGGTCCAGCCGCTGCCGGAGACTCTCCCCCGGCACGTACGGCATGACGTAGTAGGAGAAGCCTTCGGTGTGGCCGGAGTCGTGGACCGGGAGGATGTTGGGGTGGGCCAGGCGGGCCGCCACCTGGATCTCGTTCAGGAACCGCGCGGCGCCGTCCTCATCCCCCGGCGCCACCTGGATCACCTTCAGGGCGACTTCGCGGCCGTGGCGCTCGTCCCGGGCCAGATAGACCGTGGCCATCCCCCCGCGACCGAGCTCGCGCTGGACGGCGTAACGCCCCGCGATGAGGGGCGGGAGGGGGATCGGTTCGTCGGTCAGGGGTTCAGTCCGGGCCAGGGCCTGGGTGCATAGTAGGGGTGGGTGCCGGAACCGGCCACACCCACCATCACACACCCCTAGAACGCAGCCAGGCCGGTCACACTCTCACCGAGGATGAGGGAGTGCATATCATGCGTCCCCTCATAGGTATAGACCGACTCGAGATTGGCCAGGTGGCGCATGGAGTGATATTCGGCCAGGATGCCGTTGGCCCCGAGGAGGCGGCGGGCCTCCCGGGCGCACTCGCAGGCCATGTCCACGTTGTTGCGCTTGGCGAGGGAGACCTGCTGGGGGGTCATGCGGCCGGCGTCCTTGAGCCGCCCCAGCTGCAGGGCCAGGAGCTGGGCCTTGGTGATCTCGGTGAGCATGTCGGCCAGGCGGACCTGCTGGATCTGGGTCTGGCCGATGGGGCGGTCGAACATGATCCGGTTCTTCGCGTAGCGCAGGGCCTCGTCGTAGCAGGCCATGGCGGCCCCCACGGCCCCCCAGGAGATCCCGTAGCGCGCCTGGGTCAGGCACATGAGGGGGCTCTTGAGGCCGCCCGAGGCGGGGAGGATCGCCTCCCTGGGCAGCTGCACGTCCTCGAAGATCAGCTCACTCGTATCCGAGGCGCGGAGCGAGAGCTTTCCCTTCTGGTCCCGGGCGGTGAAGCCCTTCGTATCCGCGGGAACGATGAAGCCACGCACCGACCTGGCGTCGGACAGTTCGCCGGTCTTGGCCCAGACCACCGCCACGGTGGCCTGGGAGCCGTTGGTGATCCACATCTTGGCGCCGTTCAGGACCCAGCCATCCGCGGTCTGGCGCGCGGTGGTGATCATGCCGGCGGGGTTGGAGCCGTAGTCCGGTTCGGTCAGACCGAAGCAGCCGATGTCGGTCCCCGCGGCCAGCGCCGGCAGCCAGCGCCGCTTCTGCTCCTCGGAGCCGAAGGCGAAGATGGGATACATCACCAGCGCGCCCTGCACCGAGGCAAAGGAACGGATGCCGCTGTCCCCCCGCTCCAGCTCCTGCATGATCAGCCCGTAGGCCACGCTGTTGAGCCCGGCGCAGCCGTAGGCCTCCGGCAGGTTGGCGCCGAGCATCCCCAGCTCCGCCATCCCGGGAATCAGCTCCTTGGGGAAGCGGCCGGCGACGTAGCAGTCGCCGATGATCGGCATCAGCCGCTCGTCCACCCACTGCCGCACGGTGTCGCGGACGGCGCGCTCCTCCTCGGAGAGGAGGCTCGTGAGGTCGTAGAAGTCGACGCCGGAGAAGGGGGGCATGGGCCGGGTGGTAAACGGGGAAAGGGGGAAACGGGGAAACGGAGTGGGCACCCGTGACGACCTCGAATCTAACCCCGAGATTCCCAGCTGTCCCGCCGCATCATTCCCCCGTTTCTCCGTTTCTCCGTTTCTCCGAGGTTCCTAATCCGTCCGCACCGCCCGGGGCACGATCCCCACCTCCCGCGCCATCCGCCGGAACTCCCGCCCATGGTCCACCGGCCTGCCGGTCTCGGCCTGCCACTGGTGCACCAGCTCGTGCAGCAGGGTGTCCCGTACCTCGGGCCAGGGATCGCGAAGCGCGTGGCGGCGGTTGAGCCCGATGTGCACGGCGCGGCCGGTCTTCCGCTCCAGCCGGAGCTCGCCCAGGCGGCGGCGCATGCGGGAGGAGAGCCGGATCGGGAGCGTCGCCAGCTGTCCGCCGAAGTGGGTCAGGTTGAGTTCGGCCTGAAGGGTGGTGAGCCGGAGCAGCAGGTCACGATCGCCGGGGCGGGGCCGCGGCGGTCGGCGGGGCCGGGGGGGCGCATGCCGCTCCACCGGAAAGGAGAGGAAGACCTGCCGCGCCGCCACCCGGGTGGCCCGGCGGACGCCGGGGGTGAGGAACTTGACGATGGCCCGCAGCACCTCATCCGGCGCGGCGGCGTACCCCTCGTGGATCCGGAGCCGCCGGCCCGGAAGCCAGGAGAGCATCACCTGCTGGTTGCGATGAGTCTCGAACCGGGGCACCGCCGGGAGGCCTGCGGCACGGAGACGGTCGTACAGCGAAGGCGGATCCGCGGGATGGGACGCCGCCGCCGCCGGGGGACGGCGGTGGCCGGTCACCAGGGACCAGAGGCTATCGCTGAACAGCCCCAGCTGCACGGCGGTAGCGGGCGTAGGCCGACCGGTCGCCGGGACGGAAGGTCCTCGCGTCCCGGGCGTAGATGAAGTGCTCCACCTGGATCTGGTCGGCGGTGATCCGGAGCAGATTGAAGGCGGAGGGGCGACCCCCGCGGGTGCGGACGGAGTGGGTGCCGGCGGTGCTGACCACGAGGCGGCCATCCAGCTGCCCGCTCCCCTCGGTGTGATCGTGGCCGCAGAGCACCAGGTCGGCGTCGAGGGTAAGCAGCGCGGCCTGCGCGGCTCGTGGCCGGGCCAGCCCCCAGCGATTCGAGATCACGCCGGGCAGGACGTTGTGGTGCAGCACCGCGATCCGGGTCTTCCGCGGATCGGTGCGGGCAAACCGCTCCCGCACCCGCGCCACCTCGGCGGCGGGGAGGTACCCCTTCACCGTCGTGTCGTTGGGGTTGGGCGTGAGCGAGCCCCACGCAAAGCCGTGGGCGGAGAGCATCCCGGCCACGACCAGGTCATCCAGCTCCAGCACCGGGGTGAGGTCCTCGCCGAAGTAGCGGCGCCACTTGCCGTACTTGACCCGCTGGCCGAGGACCCCGAGGATGCTCCGCCACCACTGGACGTCGTGATTGCCGGGGACCAGGTGCACCGGGGCGGTGCGGGCCAGGCCATCGAGGAAGCGGAGCGCCGCCTGGAACTCGCCGTGCCGGGCGCGCTGGGCGATGTCGCCGGAGACGACGATCGCCCGCGGGGAGAGCGTGGGGATGAAGCGTTCGAGGTCGGCGAGCTGCTGCAGGTCGCAGCGCACTCCGAAGTGGATATCCGAGAGATGCGCGACGACCTGCTCCGTCACCAGATGACCCGTACCCGATAGGTGAGCGTGGCCTTGCCCCGGGCCGGGACCGGCACCCGGAAGCGGGTGCGGGTGGAGGAGAGCTTCTCGGCCTTGATGCTGCTCGAGACCACGCTCCACTCGCCGGCGCGCTCCTCGATCACGTCCACCATGGCGGCGGAATCCGCGGCGTTGTCGAGGGTAACCCGGTAGTCCGCGGTGGCGGTGTAGCGCCAGCCGCCGCCCTGCGGCAGGGTGTCCCGCCGGGTGCTGAAGCTGGCCTGCACCCGCTTGGCGGTCAGGTCAAAGGCGGTGCCGGCGTTGAGCCGGAGGTCCTCACCCGCGGGGCTGTGGTCGATCGCCGCCTCGCCGATGAGCTGCAGCCGGCCGGCGCTGTCGGGCTGGAAGAGGCGCACCACGCCGCCGGGGAGGGGCCGGTCTCCCAGGTCGGTCTTCCGGGGACGCTGCACCGTATAGAAGACGGTGATCGGCGGCTCTTCTTCCTCGCCATTCTGGCCCAGGCCACCCCACCAGGGGAGCTGGCCGCGGAGCTCGTAGCTCCGCGTGATCCGGGCTTCGGCCGGCTGGAAGAGGGAGATGGTGCGCACCACGCCGGGCTCGAGTGCCCAGGTGCCGGGGAGGGTGTAGAGGTGGAACTCCCCGACCTTCTGTTCACCGGGCATCTTGGCGGCCATGTCCATCGCGGCCATGCTCACCCGCCGGGCCTCCTCCCGCGGCTGGAACCCCGGCGCCGACGCCACGCTCACCTGGCCGGCGAGGAGCTGCAGCTCCGCTTCCTTGTAGCGGAGCGGCCCCGGGTCTACCACCGCCTGGCCAAGCACCCGCGCGGTGCCCGCGCTGCCCAGCACCACCTGGTAGCTGGCGGACCAGCCGGCGCCGCTGGTGAAGTAGCCGAGCGGCAGGCCGCGCCGGGCGCGGGCGCTGGTGATGATCATGTCGTAGCGGGGGTCCACGGTGACCACGTCGGCGGGGTACTGCGGCACACCGGGCGCCTGGAAGGTCACGGAGCCGTCGGCCAGCTTGTAGCGGGTGGGGTTCACCCCCAGGATCGTGGCGGAGACGGTGTCCTTGCCGATCCGGAAGGTCATCCGGCGGCCCACCGCGCGGCGCAGGGCATCTCCCTCGGTGACGCCGGCATCGAAGGCACCGCTCAGCACGGTGATGTCGGGATCGGTGGAGAAGATGGAGCCGGGATCGGCGGGGCCGGTGACGGCCACCTGCTGCGACTGGCCCTTGAGGATCTCGAGCGGCACGGTCCAGCGTACGAGGGCGCGCCCGTCGTTGTAGATGGTGAGGCTGGTGGGGGCCTGGGCCGTGAGCGGGGCCGCGGCGAGGAGCGCGGTCAGGGCTGCCAGGCCGCGGGGTACACGAGAGGTCATGTGGCACTCCAGGAGTGGGACGTCACCTGGGGAGGAGCTCCAGGGCAACCCGGTGCACGACCTTCCGCACCACGATGTACGTCACCAGCACCGCGATGACGCCGTAGATCCGGGCCAGCGGGATCGGGGGCACGCGCCAGAGGACGTAGAGGCCGACCAGCAGGGTTGCGGGCAGGGAGATGCGGCTCGCGAGGCGGCTTGCACGGCGGGCCCGGTCGGCGGCGCAGGCGGGACAGAGGGCTCCCCAGGCCAGGCCGGCCACCCGCGCCTCGCAGCGGGCGCAGGGGACCTCAGGCCACCCGCTTGGCGACAGCATCGCCGAACTCCCGGGTGGACACCGTGCCCCCGAGGTCGCGGGTGCGGAGATTGTCCTCCACGATGGTCTTCTCGATGGCCACGCGAATCCGGCCGGCCCGGGCACCCTCGCCCAGGTGATCGAGCATCATCGCGGCGGCGAGCATCTGGGCCGCCGGGTTGGCGATCCCCTTCCCCGCAATGTCCGGGGCGCTCCCGTGCACCGCCTCGAAGATCGAGGCGTGGGTCCCGATGTTGGCCCCCGGGGCAAGGCCCAGGCCGCCCACCAGGCCGGAGACCTCATCGCTCAGGATGTCGCCGAACATGTTGGTGGTGACCATGACGTCGAACTGCTCCGGCCTCATCACCAGCTGCATGGCGCAGTTGTCCACGATCATGTCGTTGGACTGCACCCGTCCCTCATACTCCTTGGCGATCCGCTTGCCCACCTCGAGGAACAGCCCGCTCACCATCTTGAGGATGTTCGCCTTGTGGACGATCGTGACCTTCTTCCGCCCCTGGCGGAGGGCGTACTCGAAGGCGTAGCGGATGATCCGCTCGCAGCCGGCGCGGGTCACGATCGCGATGGACTCCGCGACGGCGCGGGGGTCGCCGCCGATCGCGATGAAGTGCTCCACCCCCACGTACAGCCCTTCGAGATTCTCCCGCACCAGCACGATGTCCACATCGCTGAACCGCCCGCCGGGGATGAAGCTGCGGGCGGGCCGCAGGTTGGCGAACAGCTCGAATTCCTTCCGGAGCTGCACGTTCACCGAGCGGAAGCCGGAGCCGACCGGGGTGGTCAGCGGGCCCTTGAGGGCCAGCTTCCGGTGCCGGATGCTCTCGATGGTGGCGTCGGGAAGCGGGGTGCCGGTGGCGTCCACCGCGGCCACCCCGGCAAGCTGCTCGTCCCACTCGAAGGCGAGGCCCGTGGCCTCGAGCACCTTCACCGTTTCGGCGGTGATCTCCGGCCCGATTCCATCGCCGGGGATGAGCGTGACATTGTAGGTCATCGGATATCCAGGGCCGCGGGGAACACCGCGGTCAGGGCGAGGGTGAGGGCCTCCGCCGGGGTGGCGCCATGGGCCCAGGCCAGGGTCCGCCAGACCACCTTGCCGGTCCGGGTGTCGGCCAGCACCAGCGACAGTTCGGCCCGCACCGCGCCGGCAGGTTCGGACAGGAAGGTCAGCGCCGCGGGCACCAGGGCGTACCGCCCGCCCAGCAGCGCCACCAGGTTGCGGAGCTGGCCCCGGAGCGGGTCCGGCAGGTTTTCCAGCTGCTTGGCCCGCAGGATCGACTGCCCCATCCGGTCCGGGTCAGGGGCCACCGACGGCGCGCGGCGGGCCACCTTCCGCAGCTCCGGCGGCAGGATCCACTTCACCTCGGGGCCGCGGGCGTTGAGCTGCTCGCCGAGGAGGGAATCCCCCCAGGCCAGCATGGTCGGGCGGTCGTTGAGGGGCGGCACCTTGCCGAGGGTGTCGACGGGGAGCACCAGGGTGAACGGCAGCACCGCGATCGGCTCGCCGGCGAAGACCACGGTCGCGAACGGCTTGACCGGCTCGGTGGGGGGACGATCGACGGGCGCCGGCGACGCGGCGGGCGCCTTGCCACCGCAGGCGAGCGCCGAGAGGGCGAGCGCGAGGGCGACGTGGAACCGGAGGGTGCGGTTTGGCACGGGGGGAAACGTAAACCGGGGGGGGTATTGGGGGAACGGGGGAACGGGGGAACGGCGACCCCGTGCCGCCTATTCGAGCGAGAGGCCCCCGTCCACCACGAGGGTCTGCCCCGTGATATGGCGGGCCTCCTCGGAGCAGAGGAAGGTGATGACGTGGGCCACGTCCTCCGGCTCTGCCACCCGGCCCAGGACGCTGTGCTTCTGGGCCCGCTCGATGACCTCGCGGGGGAGCATGCTCATCCGCTCGGTGCGGATGAAGCCGGGCGCCACGGCGTTGACGTTCACGTTGGCGGGGCCAAGCTCCACCGCGGCGGCGCGGGTCAGCCCCTCGAGGGCGGCCTTGCTGGCGGCGTAGTTGGCCACCCCGAAGCCGGGGCGCGCCGCCTGGTGGGCGCTCACGCTCACCACCTTGCCGTAGTGCTGCTTGCGGAAGATGGGGGAGACGGTCCGGATGCAGTTGAAGGCGCCGGTGACATTGGTGTCGAGCACATCGCGCCAGGCCTCGTCGGTCATGCGCCAGAGGGCGCCGTCCATCGCGATGCCGGCGTTGTTCACCAGGAAGTGCACGGTGCCGAAGCGCTGGGCGGTGTCGGCGAGGAAGCGCTCGACCGAGCCGCGGTCCCGGACGTCGCAACGGGCGGCATAGACCTCGGCGCCCATCGCGGTGCAGGCGGTCTCGGTGAGCAGCGCCTGCTCGGTGACGTCCCGTCCCGGCAGGTCCACGAAGCAGAACGCCACCCGGCAGCGCTGCCGGGCGAACTCCATGGCGATGCAGCGGCCCAGCCCGGTGGCGCCGCCGGTGACCACCGCCACCTTGCCGGCGAAGCCGGCGGACACCGGCACCGGCAGCGGCTGCTCGAGCGTGGTGCCCGAATGCTCGGCATCCGGGTCCCAGGCGCCGCTTCCGAAGTGCTCGAACGAGGCGAACATAGGGGGCTGAAGCTACGGGCGGACGGGGGGCGGCGGAAGAGGCAGGCGTGGGCGCGGCGCGGCGCTCCCTGTCGTCCCGCCACGGGCGCCCTAGATTCCGCCGCATGCGATTCCTGCTCTGGCTTCTCGTCGCCCTGGCGGGCGCGGCCGGCTGGGCCGTGCTGGCCCTCCACCGGGGAGAGTCGGTCAGTGCCGCCTGGCTGGTCGTGGCCGCGGTGGGCACCTACCTGCTCGCCTACCGGTTCTACAGCCGCTTCCTCGCCGACCGGGTCTTCGGGCTCGACAACCGCCGCGCCACGCCGGCGGAGCGGCTGGGCAACGGCCGCGACTTCGTCCCCACCACCCGGTGGGTGCTCTTCGGGCATCACTTCGCCGCCATCTCCGGCGCCGGCCCCCTGATCGGGCCGGTGCTGGCCGCGCAGTTCGGCTACCTCCCGGGGACGCTCTGGCTGGTGTTCGGCGTGGTGCTCGCGGGGGCGGTGCAGGACTTCGTGATCCTGGCGGGCTCCATGCGGCGGGACGGCAAGTCGCTGGGGCAGATGGCCAAGGAGGAGATCGGCCCGTTCACCGGGCTCGCCGCCATGTGCGCCATCCTCGCGATCATGGTGATCCTGCTCGCGGTGCTGGCGCTGGTGGTGGTGAACGCGCTGCGGGACAGCCCATGGGGGCTGTTCACGATTGCCTGCACCATCCCGATCGCGGTGCTGATGGGGTTCTGGATGAAGGTCTGGCGCCCCGGGAAGACGCTGGAGGCGTCGCTCGCGGGGCTGGCGCTGCTGGCACTGGCCCTGGTCGGCGGGCAATACGTGGCGAGCAGCCCCGAGCTGGCGCCGCTGTTCACCTGGTCGGGGCTGTCGATCGCGTTCGCGATGATCGCGTACGGCTTCATCGCCAGCGTGCTGCCGGTCTGGATGCTGCTCTGCCCCCGGGACTACCTCTCGACCTTCATGAAGATCGGGACCATCGTCCTGCTGGCGGTCACGATCCTGGTGGTGATGCCGGACCTCAAGCTGCCGGCGGTGACCCAGTTCATTGATGGCACCGGGCCGGTGTTTGCCGGGAAGCTCTTTCCCTTCTGCTTCATCACGATTGCCTGCGGGGCGATCAGCGGCTTCCACGCGCTGGTGGCGTCGGGGACGACGCCCAAGATGCTGCGGCAGGAGACCGACGCGCGGCTGATCGGGTACGGCGGGATGCTCATGGAGTCGTTCGTGGCGGTGATGGCGATGTGCGCCGCCGCGGTGCTCGACCCCGGGGTCTACTTCGCCATCAACGTGCCGCTGGCCAAGCTGGGCGGCAGCGCGGTGGCGGCGGCCGAGACCATCCGCGGCTGGGGCTTCCTGGTGACGCCGGAACAGATGGAGACCCTCGCCCGGCAGGTGGGGGAGGCGACGCTCCTGGGCCGGACCGGCGGGGCGCCCAGCCTCGCGGTCGGGATGGCCACGCTGTTCAGCGGCGCCTTCGGCGAACACCTGCTGGCGCTCTGGTACCACTTCGCGATCATGTTCGAGGCGCTCTTCATCCTGACCACGGTGGATACCGGCACCCGGGTGGGACGCTTCATGCTGCAGGAACTGGCGGGCCATGTGTGGGCGCCGCTGGGCCGCACTTCCTGGTACCCCAGCATCATCCTGTCGTCCCTGCTGGTGGTCGCCGGGTGGGGCTACTTCCTGGTGCAGGGGGTGCTCGACCCGCTGGGCGGGATCAACAGCCTGTGGCCGCTGTTCGGCATCAGCAACCAGCTGCTCGCTTCGGTGGCGCTGTGCGTGGGCACGACGATCATCATCAAGGCGGGGAAGGCGCGCTATGCCTGGGCCACCCTGCTGCCGCTGGCGTGGCTGCTGGTGGTGACCCTCACCGCAAGCTGGCAGAAGATCTTCTCCCCCGAACGCCGCATCGGGTTCCTGGCGGACGCCGCGGCGCTCCGGGGGGAGATCGCCGCCGGCACGCTGGACCCGGAGCGCGGGGCGCGGCTCATTTTCAACAATCAGATCAACGCCACGATGGCGTCGATCTTCGTGCTCATCGTGGTGGCGGTGGTGGTCTCCTCGGTGCGGGACTGGCTGCGGCTGCGCCGGGGCACCGGCACCGTGGCAAGCACCGAGACCCCGTTCGTGGAATCGGCATATGCGGGATAGGACCGACGGGCCGATGGGCCGGCGGGCCGGCGGACTCTGGGAGCGCCGGGGCGGGCTCTGGTTGCAGTTCCGGGAGCGGGCGGAGAGCTGCCTGAGCAGCTTCAAGCAGCTCACCGGCATGCCGGACTACGCCGCCTACGTCCGCCACCTGCGGCTGAGGCACCCGGCGTGGCCCATCCCGACGGAACGCGAGTTCTTCGACCTGTACCTCGACAGCCGCTACGGCGACGGCCCGACGCGCTGCTGCTGACCCCTCCCCCGGACCTGCCATGAAACGCCTGGTCGGCTACTTCCTCAACGGGCTCATCTTCACCGCGCCCGTGGCCCTCACCGTGTACATCGTCTGGCTGCTGTTCACCACGGTGGATGGCTGGCTCCGCATCCCCATCCCCGGCGTCGGCTTCGTGGTGACGCTGCTGCTGATCACGCTGATCGGCTTCCTCGCCTCCAACTTCCTCGCGCGGCGGGCGCTGACCCTGGTGGAGCAGCTGCTCGACCGGGTGCCGGGGGTGCGGCTGCTCTATTCCGGGGTGAAGGACGTGCTGGGGGCCTTCGTGGGGGAGAAGAAACGGTTCCAGACGCCGGTGCTGGTGACGCTCGATCCCAACGCCGGCTCCATGGCGATCGGTTTCCTGACCCAGGATTCGCTGGAGGAACTGGGGCTGGCGGACCATGTGACCGTGTACCTGCCGCAGTCCTACAACTTCGCGGGGCAGATGCTGGTCTTCCCGCGGGACCGGATCACCCCGCTCAGCGCGCCGAGCGCCAAGGTGATGGCGTTTGTCGTCTCCGGGGGGGTGGCGGAGGTGTAGGCGGTAGCGACGGTAGCGACGGTACCGACGGTACCGTCGCTACCGTCGTTACCGTCCTTCCCGCAGCACCTCCAGCCACTCCGTCGCCCACCGCCCGGTGCGGCTCACGACCATCGAGCTGTCGTTCCCCAGGAAGTCCAGGTCGGCGTGGTTGAGGCGCGGGTCGGCGTAGGTGCCGCGGGCGCGGGCCGCGGCGCGGGCCGCGAGCAGCGCCTCGAGGCTCCGCCGGGTGCCGATCCAGGCCAGGCCATCGGAGGCCCGCGCGCCGATCCTCCGGGGGAGGTTGAAGCTGTCGGGCGCGACGAAGATCCGGGCCAGCAGCGGGATGAGGGCGGTGTCGCGGCTGAAGGAGAGCAGCGTGAGGTAGCGGATGCGGAGCGCCTGGTCGTCGGTCTGGAGGAAGCGGCGGGCCAGCGAGTCGGCCGCGCCGGCGCCGAGCCGGCCGAAGACCCAGGCGTCGCCCAGGTCGTAGTGCTCCTCGGCGATGCGGGGGAGGAAGTCGTTGAGCACCGCCTGGTCCCCCTTGCGGCCCCGCTCGAGCTCGAGCTGCACCGCGCGGAGCCCGGGCAGCAGGTCGTTGAGGTCGGTGGCGGGCGGGGGCGGGAGTTCCTGGTTGACCAGCCGTCGGCGCCAGGCGATCACGCTGTCCAGGCTCTTCGGGTCCCGCAGCTCGGCCAGCCGGTTGAGCGCCAGCAGCCCCTCGTTCCACCCCCCCTTCCCCTCCGCCGCGTCCCGGACCAGGCGCCAGAGCCGCCGGGTGGAGGTTTCCCCGAGGATCCGGCGCACCGAATCGGCGGCGGGGCTGCCGGGGCGCAGCCCCTCGTGCAGCTCGGAATAGACGGTGCGCGCCGGGTCGTCGAGCCGGATCTGCACCTGGCCCGCGAGCGGCGGCCCTGCGGCAAGGAGGAAGAACGGGACCAGCAGGCGCATCGGGGTCAGCCCTCGGATCGAGATGGCAACGGCACCGGCCGGGCGGCGACGAGCCACCAGGCGCTTGCCAACAGCATACCCCCGGCGGAGGCCCAGAGTGCCATGCTCCCCCCCTGGAGCTGGTACAGGAAGCCGAAGCCGAGCGCGGCGGGCAGTGCCGCGAGGCCGGTGACGGCATGGTAGGCCCCGAAGCCGCGGCCGGTGCGGCGTGGCGCCAGCCGGGCCACCACCACCCGCTCCGCCGACTCGGTGAGGCCGGCCACCAGTCCGAGGGCCAGGAAGACGGCAATCGCGGCCACCGGGCCCAGGGCGGACCCCAGCGCGGCGATCCCGGCGCTGAAGGCGACGCCGCCGGCCGCCACGGTCCCGCGGGGCCCCAGGTGATCGGTGAGCCAGCCGCCAGGGTAGCTCACCACGCTCCGCACCGCGTGCAGGCCGGCCCAGACCAGCGGAATGGTCGCCACCGGGACGCCGAGGTCCTGCAGCCGGAGCAGCAGCAGCGTCTCCGGCAGCCGGAGCAGGACCAGCAGCGCCAGCGCGAGCACCGGCACCCAGAACACGCGGCCGATGGCGTCCGAGCCGGCGATTGGGCGATTGGGCGATTCACCGGCCGGACCGACGGACCGACGGACCGACGGTCCGTCTGCCCGTCGCAGCACCACCAGCAGCACCAGTCCCGCCACCACCCCCGGAATGGCGCTCAGGGTGAGCACCCGGCGCACGTCCACCTGGTGCTGCAGCAGCCACCAGGCGATGAGCGCGCCGGGGATCGAGCCGAAATGATCGGCGGCGCGGTGAAAGCCGAAGGCGCGGCCGCGGTTCTCGGGCAGCGTCGCGTCGGCGATCATCGCGTCCCGCGCCGGGGTGCGGAGTCCCTTCCCGATCCGATCCAGCACCCGGAAGCCGATGACCTGCCAGGCGGCGCTGGCGGCGCCGATGACGGGGCGGATGAGGATGGCGGAGAAGTACCCGGTCAGGATGAGCGGCTTGCGCCACCCGGGACGGTCGGCGCGGGTGCCGCTCCACCACTTGGTGGCCGCGGCGGCGAGGTCGGCGGCGCCATCCAGGGCGGCCAGCGCCCCCGCCCCGGCGCCCAGGGTCAGGGTGACGAACGCGGGGAGGAGGGGGTAGACCATCTCGCTGGCGAAGTCATTGAACAGCGAGACCAGCGCGAGGCCCTTGACCGTGCCGGGAACCGCGGGGACGCGGTCCCTACTCATCAATGCCGAGTCCCATGCCCCAGCGAATGAGGGAGACGGGCAGGCCTCCGTAGGCGAGCACGGTGTCGTGGAACTCGCGCAGCGATGCCGCGGGGCCGGCGCTCGCGCGCCAGGCGTCCCGCAGGTGGAGGAACTCGCGCCGGCCCACCGCGTACGACAGCTGGTAGGTGGGCCAGGCGCAGTAGCGGCTCACCTCCGCCTGGGCCTTGGCCCGGTCCATCGCCACCCGGTCCACCAGCAGGTCCACCGCCTGATCCGGCGTCATGCCGCGGGTGTGCAGCCCCACGTCGAGCACGATCCGGATGGCGCGCCAGAGCAGGTGCAGCCGCTGGAAGAGCCGTTCCTCCACCGACGCGAAGAACCCCTGCTCCGCCATCAGCTCCTCGCAATAGAGGGCCCAGCCCTCCACCGTGATCGGGGTCCAGCTCACCCGGCGCACCTCAGACACCGAGTTCCGGGCCACGCTCATCTGCAGGTGGTGACCCGGCCAGGCCTCGTGCACCACGGTGGAGCCGATCTCGTGCAGCGAGCAGGCGCCCGGCGTGGCGCGCTGCCCCGGCTCCGGGGAGGTGACATAGAAGGTGCCGGTGCGGTAATCCCCGAAGGCCGCCGGGGGGCTGTAGGCGGCGAAGGGCATCAGGGGGCGGAGGAAGGGCGGTGTCTCCACCACCTCGAGCGGCTGCGGCGGCAGCGTCACCAGGTCGCGAGCCAGCAGGAACTGCCGCGCCCGCTCCGTCATGTCCCGGAAGGCGCCGACCACGTCCGGCCCGACGGTGGACTGCAACCGCAGCCGTTCGACCAGCGTCGGCCAGGGGACCCGGGGATCGATCTGCCGCGCCAGCGCCTGCACCTCCGCGCCCACTTCCTCCGCCAGGCGCAGGCCATAGCGATAGAGCTCGGGGGCGCCGGGCCGGAGCGCATGCTCGTGGTGCAGCCGGCGATTGAACTGGTCCTCGCCGATCGCGAACGAGAGATCGTCGTGGTGCGCCCGCAGTTCGCTCCGGAGCGCCAGCGCGAAGCGGGTGATCGCGCCCTCGGCCGCGGAGAGGGCATCCTCGGCCGGACCGGCAAGGTCGGGATCCGCATCCCGGATGGTCGCGGCCACCTCGGCGAAGAGCCGGGGCCCCGTGTCGGCGAGCATGCCGGCCGTGTCGAGGAAGATCCGCGGCGGCTCCTTCAGCGTCTCCTGGGCGGCGCGGAGGAAGGCGGGGGTGGCGCGGAGCCGGCCGAGCAGGGCCCGGGCCCGGTCCTGGGTAGCGCCGTTCCGGCGCCGGAGGAGCGCCTGGAAGGCGCCGTAGAGGTGCCCCAGCCAGAAGCTGGGATCGTGGATGTGGGGCCGCTCCTGCTCGAACCGGGAGATGGTCACCCGCACCTCGTCGAGGAAGGCGGTGCGGTCGATCTCCTCCTGCGGGTCTTCCACCTCCAGCTGTTCCACCGCCACCGCCATCGCCTTGAAGGCGACCAGGTGCTCCCGCATCCGCTCGACGGAGTAGTCCGCCAGCCGACTGTCCTCGCTGGTCACCCCCTGCCCCGTCGCGGCGGCGGGGTCGAAGTGCCAGCGAAGATCGAGGTAGCTGCGGTAGAGGTCGGTGGTCGCGCTCATCGGGCCGGGGGAAGGCTAACGCACGTCGATCTCGGAGTCATCCCCGAGCGTGGTGGTCCCCTTGAGGCCACGGACGCTGACCCGGTCGCCGAGCATCGAGTGGTGCAGCGTGGAGTCGAGCACGGTGGAGTGCTGGCCCACGATGGCGTGCTCCAGGCGGCTGTTCACCACCCGGGCGCCGGCCTCGAGGGTCACGTTGGGGCCGATCACGCTCCGCTCGATGGTGACCCCGTCCTGGATCAGCACCGGATCGTGGATGGTGACGCCGGGGAACTCCCGCCGCCGGGCGTGGCCCTGGCGGAGCAGGGTCTCGTTGGTCTCCAGCAGGGTATCCAGCTTGCCGCAGTCGTACCAGCCGCCCACCTCGGCGGTGAGGATCTTCCGGCCATGCTCGATCATGTGCTGGAAGGCGTCGGTGAGGTAGAACTCCCCCTTGTTGGCGGGGCTGCGCAGCACGTGGTCAATGCCGCGCCAGAGCGCGGCGGTGTCCTTGATGTAATAGAGCCCGATGTTCGCCAGCTTCGAGATGGGGGTGGAGGGCTTCTCGATGATCCGGGTCATGAAGCCGTCCGGGTTCGTGACCACGACCCCGAAGCGCTGGTAGTCCTCCACCTCCTTGGCCCAGATGATCCCGTCGGCGGTGGTGCGGTTGATCAGGGTCAGGTCCGCTTCGAAGACGGTATCCACGAAGATGATCAGCACCGGCTCGGTCACGTGGGGCCGGGCCAGGTTGATCGCGCCGGCGGTGCCGTCCTGCACCTTCTGCTCGATGAACCGGCTGGGATACGGGTACCGGGCCCGGGCGTACTGCTCCACCTGCTCCTTGAGGTGCCCGGTGATGTAGATGATCTCGGAAACCTGCAGGCCCTGGAGCTTGTCCATCACCCAGTCCATGACCGGGCGGCCCGCCACCTTGAGCAGCGGCTTGGGCACCAGGTGGGTGTGGGGGCGGAGGCGGGTGCCCTTGCCGGCCAGGGGGATGATCACCTGCATCGGGGTCAGCTCCTTCCGTAGCGGTCCTGGAGGCGGACCAGGTCGTCGAGTTCGGGGGTCGAGGCCTCAAGCACGTCGGTATCCACCACCGCCTCGATCTGGTGCACCAGCGTGGGCGGGATGTGCACCGATTCCCCGGCGCGGAATGGCCGCTCGAGCAGGGTGTCGCCGGGGCGGGTGCGGAGGATCAGCTCGCCGGAGAGGACGTGCATGGTCTCGTCCTTCCGGTTGTGGTACTGCAGGCTCAGCACGTGACCGGCCTTCACGTGGAGGATCTTTCCCACGTAGCGGTCGGTGCGGGCCCACACCAGCTCATAGCCCCAGGGCTTGTCCACGCGGTATGGCACGTCGGGCATCAGCCCTCCAGAGGGTGCAGCCGGAAGGACGACGGCCGGGTGATGCAGGCGCGGACACAGACGCCGCACCCCACGCATCCTTCCGCCTTGATGACGGGGTGCCCGTTGTCGTCAATGCTGAGCGCCCGCTCGCCGATGGGGCAGGCGTCGGCGCAGGCCCGGCAGGGAGTTCCGGCGAAGGTCACGCAGCGCTCGGGAATCAGTTCCAGCGCCGCCAGACGATACCCTGCCCAGCCGTCCGGCGGGAGGGTCAGGGCGTCGGTGGGACAGGCCGCCACACACGGCATGGTCTCGCACACGGTGCAGGCCTGCAGGTCGGGCTCGATGATCGGCGTGCCTGCCGCGAGCCCGGCCGACGTGGGGGCCTTCCGCAGGGCGAAGGGGGGACAGGCCGCGATGCAGTCCCCGCAGCGGGTGCAGGCGGTCAGGAAGGCCATTTCGGGGAGCGCGCCCGGCGGCCGCAGGTAGCGCTCCGGCGCCACCCGTCGTTCCGCCTGTTCCACCACAGTCTCCAGCCACTTCCCCACCGTCCCGCGGAACAGCGCCCGGCGATCGGAGAAGTCCGGCAATCCGGGAATCAGCATCGGCGGCTCGACGGCTCGGCGGCTCGGCGACTCGGCCGCGGGTGGTCGTCTTGCGCTCGAGCCGTCCAGCCGCCGAGCCGCCGAGTCGCGGGCTGCACTAGAACGCCGGGCTGAAGCTGACGGTCCACCGGAACCCCACCTTGTCGCTGCCGGGCTCGGTCTCCTGGGCGAAGGCCGGACGGTTGACCAGGAGGGGGAAGTCGCCCCGCGTGGTGAAGCGGGTCTGGCCGATCTGGTGGTCGATCCGGAGTCCGACGCCGGCATCCGCCAGGAACCGGTCGGGGGCCGCGCCGTCGAAGGTGTGGCCGGCATCGCCGAAGAGCGCCACCGCCACCCGATTGAACAGCTTCGCGTTGCGCCGCAGCACCAGGTTCCGCTCCAGCTCGAGGTTGAGCGCCACCAGCCCCTCACTGGAAAGCCGGGGATCGAAGCCGCGAAGGTTGCCGCCGCCCGGCGCGTGGTAGTTGACGTCCTCCCGCACCAGCACCGCCCCGTCGGATCGGAGGAAGGGGTTGCCGAAGCGCTCCAGCGGATCGGCGCCGGCGGCGTAGATCTGCCGCTGCTTTACCGGGGCCTCCCCGCTGGTGCTCACCCCACCGAAGAAGCGGATGCCGATCCGCCAGGGGAGCACCTGGCCGGGCCGGGGCCGGCCCAGCGCCCGCCGGGCGCTGGCCTCGAGGGTGCCGCGGCCGTAGAACGGATCCAGCTCCGGACGACCCGTCGCCGCCTGCAGGCCATCCTTGCTGTAGGCCAGCCCGCCCGCCACCATGACGCGGCTGGCCAGGGTCCAGCCGTTCTTCTGGTCCCGCACCCCGGTGGAGAGCGCCAGCTCCACCGTGCCGGCGTCGTCGTAGTACCCGGGCTCGAGGTAGCGGAAGTCGTCCGGCTGCAGCCAGGTCAGCGAGGCGCCGATGGTGCGCGCCGGGCCGAAGCTCAGGTGGTCCCGGCGGGTCTGCTCGATGGCCAGCCGGGCGCCGAAGCGGCCTTCGACGTTGTACACCTCGAGGGTCTGGGACATCCCCGGGGCGCGGAGCGCCGTCGGGTTCCGGAACCGGAGGAACAGGTCGCTGTCCTTCACGTCCCGGTCGCTCTCCCAGCTGGTGCCGTAGCTCATCAGCGACAGGTTCTGCTCGAAGCGGCCGAAGTAGTCCCCGCGGGTGCGCAGCCCCAGGGTGATCCCCGCCGCGTCGTTGTACCAGACCGTGGGCAGGAAGCCCTCGGTGCGGCGGTCCCGAGCGGTCTGCTGGCTGAACCAGGTGTCGAGGTAGCGTTTCCGCTTCGGCTCCCGGGTCTTGATGCCGAGGAAGCCGGTGCGCCAGGTGTTGTTGAGCAGGTTCCAGTCGCCGGTCTGCACCCGCGGGTCGAGCAGCACCTCGCGGGGCCTGGAGCGAGTCCGGACGGTGGCCCACTCCGCGGTGGCCAGCCCGTCGGTGCGGACCACGGCGGTGTCGGACTCGCCGATGACCCAGACCTCGACGGGAAGCTTGCCATCCGCCTTGCGGAGGACCTCGACCCGGGTGGTCCAGCCCGCCTCACGGCCCGTCGGCCCGTCGGCCCGTCGGACCACCACCCGCCCCACCGCATAATCCACGAGCTCCGTCCCATGCAGCCCCTGCGCGAAGAGGGTGGAGAGGTCCATTCCACTCACCTCTTCCGCCACCGCGCGGAAGGCGGCCTCGTCCACGTGCTTGAGCTTCCACCGCTCGTAGAAGGTGCGGAGGATGCGGCGCATGGCGTCGGGCCCAACCACGTATTCCAGCTTGTGGAAGAACCACTCGCCCCGGTTGTAGATCGAGATGCCGTAGCTGGTGAAGTCGCGGTACTTGTCACTCACCAGGCTGGCCGGCTCCGACATTCCGTCCAGGTCCAGGCCGACGAGCCACGCCTCCGCCCCCTGGGAGAAGTCCTCCCCGTTGGCCCGGCCAAACAGCGTCTCCTGGTAGCTGGTGAAGCCCTCGTCGAGCCATCCTTCCCGCCACTCGTTGTTGGCCAGGATGCCCATCACGTAGTTGTGGCCGAGTTCATGGACGATGAGCCCCTCGCTGGCGGAGCCGTCCATGATCATCATGGGGAACTCGGTGCCGCCCCCCTCGATCCGGTGCACGTTGGTGATCTGGGGCCAGGCGAAGCGCCCGAAGAGCTGGTCCAGCCAGGCGAGCGCCTTCACGGTGCGCTGCGTCGCCACCCCGCGGCCCCAGCTCTCCTCGTCGCCCGGCTGGTAGAGGACGTGGACCTGGATGCCGTTCCACGACGCGCCCTCGTACTTGTAGGCGGGGTTGAGGCTCGCGGCCCAGTGGTGCACCTCCTCCGCGTACCAGACCACCCGCTTGCGACCGAACTCGAGCGCCACGTCGCGGGGCGGCCCGTCCACCGCCCGCACGCACTGCGCGCCGACCGCGGTGTACTTCGGTGCGCGGGCATAGTGGTCCCGCTGGTACTCGATGGGACGGTCGGGGACCTGGTTGGCGCCGGCCCAGCCGGGGTCGCCGCAGATCGGGACCCCGGTGGCGCCGATCACCTGGTCCTGGGGCAGGTCCAGGTCCACCAGGTAGGTGGCGAACTCGCCGTAGAACTCGCCCCCCGGATAGAGGGGCTGCTCATTCCACCCATGGCGATCGTAGACCACGACCTTGGGATAGGACTGCGCAAAGTCAAACGCGCGGCCCCGCCGCCCCTGGCGCCGCGGCAGGGTGGAGGGACGGGCCTCGAAGTCGAGGTCCACCACCATCGAGTCCCCCGGGGCGAGCGGCCGCGGCAGCGCGAACCGGACGATGGTGCTGTCCGGCGCGAAGGGCCAGATCGCCTCCACCGGCTGCCCCAGGATCCGCGCGTTTCGCACCCGGGCGAAGGCGTAGTCGGGGTCCTGCAGGTCGTTGAAGCGCCGTCGGCGTTCCACCGAGTCGGCATCCGCCCAGCGGGAGCCGGGGCGGAAGGCGTTCAGGTGCAGGTGGAAGGAGAGGCTGGTGAGGGTGTCGGGAGAGTGATTGGCGTAGACCACCTGCTGGTGGCCACCGAGCACGCCCCGGGTCTCGTCCAGCGACGCGGTGATCTCATAGCGGACCCCCTGCTGCCAGTAGGCGGCCTGGGGGCTCGGGACCGGCTGCTGCACGGTCGCGAGCAGGAAGATGGAAAAGAGCATCGGGGAATGTTAGCGATGCCCGGAGCCGGGGGCGAGTTCCGTCTGCCGGCCGTTCCAGATCGATGCCGCCCCCGGGCCTCAGGGGCGTCGCAGCGTCATCTCGAGGTAGCCAAGCGTGGCCCCCTCCCCGGCGTAGATCCCGCGGACCACCGCCCCTCCCCAGGCGTGCGCCACGTAGCCGTAGAGGTTCCACCAGGGCCGGACGGTGACATCCACCGCCAGGTCCGCGACCGTCGCCAGGCCGCGCTCCCCCCCGCTCGGCCGGCCGCCGAACCCGAAGCTCCCCCGCCGCTGAAACGCGCCGGAGCCGCCATACCAGAGGTCATTCTCGTTCGCCAGCCGTACCGCGTGGAGGTCGGAACGCAGCGTGAGCCGTCCCGGCACCGGGCGCAGGATGAGCTGCGCGAACAGGTCCTCGTTGTTCATGAGGTTGTACAGCGGGAACTGGGCGAAGGGACGCACCGTGGTGAGCGCCTGGAAGAAGGTCTGGTGGGTGCCATCGGAGGGGTCGTCATCTCCCGAGGAACGGTTGTAGCCGGCCCGGAACCACGGCTTCCAGGGCAGGGCGTTGAACTGGTACCCACCCTCCAGCGCCACCGCCCAGGCGCGATGGTCGAGCGCCCCCCAGCTCCCCCCCTGCAGCACGGCCCAGAGGGTGGCGTCCCACTGGTCCCGCCCCAGCGCGCCGTGCCGCAGGTAGTGGCCGCCGATCATCGGCATGGAGATGTCGGCGGAGTCCGCGACGCGGGCGGCGGAGGGCCGGTTGTCCACCTTGAACACCGAGTCGTCGGCGGAGCGGCGGTCGCCGTAGTACATCGCGAAGAGCCGGGCCTCCCCCCGCCCCCCAAACCAGGCCGGCTTGAAGGTGACGGTGGCGGCGGCGATATCCACCTCGGTCATCGATTTCCAGCCGTCCAGCTCGAAGCCACCCTGCCGCGGATGCGCGGCGAGAAGGGTGAGGGTGGTGCGCTTCCCATCCAGCCCGGCGCTGGCGCCGTCGAAGGTGCGCTGCACCTGGCTGAAGCCGAAGTTCGCAATCAGGCGGCCGGCCACCCGGCTCCGCCGCAGCCACTCCAGCGTGGCATCCGTGGTGGGCGCCTCGGCGCCGTCCAGGTAGTCGAACCGGCCCAGGCGGAGGTAGGTGGCGCCCCGCCCCGGCCGCTTGAGGGTGACGAAGCCCTGGTTCAGGAAGATCCGGGCATCGTCCTTCTTGGCGTGCGGGGTGAAGTGTGAGGCGCCGCCGCCCATCTCACCGATCGGTGCCGGACCCCGTGCGTCCTCCGGAAGCCCGAGCAGGGTGGTGTTCTGCAGCTCGAGGGTGGCGTCGAACCAGCGCCGGGTGTCGTAGCGGAGGCCCCCCTTGAGCAGGGCGGCGCCATAGCCATAGCTGTTGGCGCCAGCCACCGTGGGGGCGGTGTTTCCGGGGTCGAACCAGCTCCACCCCTCGTAGCGCACCCGGGTGGAGCCGTAGGCCGTCAGGGAGCTCCCTGCCCCCTGCTGGGCCTCGAGCGGGAGGGAGAGGAGGGCTGCAGCCGCTCCCGCGAGGGTGACGAGCCGTCGGATCATTGGATTAGGTGGTCAAGGGTTGCCGTGACAGCTGGCAAAAAGCGCGCCGACCGGGCCCCCGGACGGAAAAGACTGCCGGGGGGGCACCCATGGCGCCCCCCCGGCCGGTCCTCCCGCCGCCCCGTCGGCTAGCGCGCCAGCAGCTGCCGCCGGAGCAGGTTCATCCGCCGCCGGATGGAGCCGTCGAACACCCGGTCCCCCACCCGCACCACGAGGCCGCCCAGGAGGGCGGGATCCTCGGTGAAATGCGGCAGGACTTCCTTCCCCACCACCTCGGTGAGCCGCGCCGCGATCCGCCGCCGGAGCGCCTCGTCCACCGGACGCGCCACGGTGACCGCGGCCCGCACCCGGTTGAGCTTCTGGTCCAGCAGCTTCTCGTACTCGTGCGCCATCTCGCTGAAGAGCGCCTGCCGTCCCCGCTTCACCACCGCGGCCAGGAAGAGCACGAACTCCCGCGGCGCATCCTGGAGCGCCGCGGAGAGGATCCGGGTCTTCTGGGCCTTGGTGACCCGCGGGGACATCAGCACCGCCTGCACCCGGGGCGCGGCGGCGATTCCCCCCGCCACCGCGTCCAGCAGGTCGGCATACACCTCGGTGCGCCCGCCCCTGCTGCCCAGGTCGAACAGCGCCTGGGCGTAGTTCAGGGCGATGGACTCGGACCTCACTGCACCCGCTCCAGGCTGGCGAGGTAGCCCTCGACCAGACTGCGATCCGAGGCGCCATCGAGCTTCTGGCCGATCAGCTTCCCGGCCACCGCCAGCGACAGGTCCACCGCCTCCCGACGGAGATCGGTGAGGGCCTTCTCCCGCTCGGCGGCGATCTCGCGGCGGGCCCGCTCCAGCAGCTCTTCCTGCTCGTGGCGGGTCTTGTCGATGGCCGTGGACCGTTCCTTCTCCACCGCGGTCTTGGCCTCGGCCACGAGGGCCTGGGCCTGGCCGCGGGCGGCCGCCAGCAGCTTGCGGTTCTCCTCCAGCAGCGCCTTGGCCTCGGCGTTGGCCTTCGCGGCCTCATCCAGCTGCCGCGCGATGGTCTGCTCCCGGTCCTCGGTCGCCTTGAGGATGGCGGGGAAGGCAAACTTCTGCAGCAGGAACATCAGGGCCAGGAAGACCAGCCAGGTCCAGAAGAACAGCCCGAAATTGACCGCGAAGGGCGAGGCATCCCCGCCTTCCCCGCTTGCCGCCAGCATGAGCAGCATGGTGGTCATGAATCCCGCGCTTTCGCTTTAGAGAAGCTTGAAGAGCAGGGCGAACACCAGCGCGATGATCGTGGCGCCTTCGAGCAGCACGGCGATCAGCAGGCCGGCGCCGCGGATGTCCCCCGCCGCCTCGGGCTGCCGCGCGATGGACTCCGCCACCGAGCCGCCGATCCGGCCCAGGCCGATGCCGGCGCCGATGATCGCCAGACCGACGCCGATACCAGCGCCCAGCCAGCCGTAGTTCGGGACCCCGGCCGCCACTTCCTGCACCAGCGCGAGCATGTTCAGCATGTCATTCCCCTTGAAGGACCCACGGGAGATTCCGGTTGAGCCATCCGTCCTCCGACGCGGTTCCAGGTCTCCCGGCCCGGCCCCCCATCGCGATCCGCCAGCGCCCCTCGTGGGGCAGCGGATGTCGCCCGCCATTCGGTCGGGCTACAGTCCCCAGCCGCTGGACGCGGGCGGGGGAGTGATTCGGCGGCTCGGCGGCTCGGCGACTCGATCGTGACGCCGAGCCGCCGCGTCGCCGAGCCGTCTAGTGCTCGTGCTGCATCAGCCCGATGAACACCGAGCTCAGCAGCGCGAAGACGTACGCCTGCAGCAGCGCCACGATGAGCTCCAGCCCCATGATGCCCACCACCAGCAGCGCGGTCCCGATGCCGATCCCCCAGCTCCACACCCCGAGGTGCCCGAACAGGAACACGATGCCGAACAGCGACAGGATCACGAAATGGCCCGCGGTCATGTTGCCGAAGAGACGGACCGCCAGCGCGAACGGCTTCACCAGCTTGCCGAGCACCTCGATCGGGCTCATGAAGATGGCCATGGCCACGGCCCCCGGCCCATGCAGCCCGGGGAAGTGCGGGAAGATGGTGGCCAGGTAGCCCTTGGGGCCGAGCTTGATGAAGCCGGCGATCTCGATCACCAGGAAGACCAGGATCGCGAGCGCCGCGGTGACGGCCAGGTTGCCGGTCGGGGAGGAGCCATGCGGCAGCAGGCCGAGCAGGTTGCCGTACAGGATGAAGAAGAAGAGGGTGATGATCAGCGGGGCGAACCGGGCGCCGCCGTGGCCGATGTTGGCGATGGCGATGTCGTTCCGGACCCAGAGCACCAGGCCCTCGACCGCGCCGGCGAAGCCCTTCGGCGCATGGCCGGTCTTCGTCTTGGCGATGCTGCGCGCCGCGGTCCACAGCGTCAGGAACACCAGCGTCGCCGCGATGAACAGGAACACCACGTGCTTGGTGGGGGCGAGCGTGGCGTCGATCGGGTAGTTCAGGTGGCAGCCGGGAATGTGCCAGGCCCACTTGTAGACGTCGATCGAACAGGCGTCCGCCGTGTGGTGCAGGACCATCTCGCCGACGTTGACCGCTTCCTGGAGCATCATCGAATGAACCTGACCTCGAGAAAGAGCAGGGGAATGAGCACCCCGACGTAACCCAGCCCGGTGGCGAGCGGCAGGAAGCGCCCGCGATCCCACAGGACCAGCCCCGCGAACACCACCACCCCGAGCAGCCGGAGCGCCATCCCGACCCCGACCGCCTTGAAGAACTCGGCCGTACCGCGGCTGAGCGGCGCCCGCCGGAGCGCCCGGACCGCCACCAGCTCGATCGCGGTGGCCACCC
This sequence comes from Gemmatimonadota bacterium, assembly GCA_016794805.1. GTDB lineage: Bacteria > Gemmatimonadota > Gemmatimonadetes > Gemmatimonadales > GWC2-71-9 > JADJOM01. Next base: position 752 of record JAEUJI010000075.1, on the reverse strand, counting down.
CGCCCATCACCATCGCGGGGAGCAGCGCCCCGGGCCCGAGCCAGCGCGCCAGCAGGGCGGCAACCACCGCCGTCAGCAGGATTCCCGCGGCCAGGACCTTCACGACTCACCAGGCCCAGATGAATCAGCCGAGCCGCCTGGCCGCCGAGCCGCCGAGCCGTCCTGGCGCGCAGCCTCGAACGCCTGCTCGTCCTGCTTGACCTTGAGGAACACCCACACGAAGGCCAGCCCCGCTCCGAGGAGGGTCCCGACGATCGTGAGCCACGGCATGGTGTTGAGCCAGCGATCCAGCAGGTACCCGGCGCCGGCGAACAGGATGACGCTGAAGGCGAAGGTGTAGCCGAGGGTGTCGTACCGCCACGCCTCCCCCAGCTCCCTGCCGGCCGACTTTTTGGGCCCCATTAGACGCGGAAAAGTACCCGCTTGTGAAATATTTCGCAAACTTCCCGGGGGCGGCGGGAGGGTGGTGGTGCCTCCCGCGGCCCCCGGGCGCGCTGGGCCCTCCGCGCGCTGCAGTTCGCTCGGCGGGGCAGGTCGCAATCCGTCCCAACCGCTCACTGACGCGCGCTCCGGACCCGTCGCGCCCGGTTCCGCTAGCCGGCTGCCGTCCTGCCGTTCCCCCGTTCCCCCGTTCTCCCGTTCCCCCCTTCCCCCGTTCCCCCGCCCGCCCGTCCCCTCCCGTCCCCTCCCGAAACGCCGGGCCCATTTGCTGCCCTCGGCGAAACCCGCTAACCTCAAGCCCGTACTCGGGG
>JAEUJI010000289.1 GCA_016794805.1 Gemmatimonadota bacterium | reverse complement strand
GGACCGGCAGTGCCGCGCCGCAGGCGGCGCCGGTCCACGCGCCGGCCCCTCTCCCCGCCGCGCCCGTCGCGGTCCCGGCCGCCACCGCACCGGCCGCGGCCCCGGCCGCCTCGACGCTCAAGGACGTGAAGTCGCCGATGGGGGGGACGTTCTACAAGTCGCCGGAGCCAGGCGCCGAGCCGTACGTGAAGGTTGGCAGCCGCCTCGCGGTGGGGCAGACGGTGTGCATCATCGAGGCGATGAAGATCAGGAACGAGATCGAGGCCGAAGTCGCCGGGGTGGTCAAGGAGGTGCTGGTGGACGACACCCAGCCGGTGGAGTTCGGCACGGTGCTCTTCCGGGTGGATCCCAATGGCTGACGCCACCGGGCCGGCGGCACTGCAGCCGCCGTTCAACTTCAAGCAGGCCATCTCCCTGATGGTGCAGCGGAACGGCTCCGACCTGCACCTGAAGGTGGGGCGCCCGCCGACCATCCGGGTCAACGGCGACCTGGCCGGGCTCGAGATGCAGCCGCTCAAGCCCGAGGACCTCAAGCTGCTCGCGGAACAGATCATGACGCCGCGTCAGGTGAAGGAGTTCGCCGAGAAGAAGGAGGCGGACTTCGCCATTGGCGTCCCGGGGGTGGGCCGCTTCCGGACCAACATCTACCAGCAGCGCGGCACCCTCGCCTTCGCCTTCCGGGCCATCCCGTATGAAGTGAAGACGGTGCGGGAGCTGCACCTCCCGGAGGTCTTGGAGGAGATCTCGCTCAAGCCCCGCGGCCTGGTGCTGGTGACGGGCGTGACGGGCTCGGGCAAGTCCACCAGCCTCGCCGCCATGATCAACCACGTGAACCAGGGGCGCCGGGTCAACATCATCACGATCGAGGACCCGATCGAGTTCCTGCACCGGGACCTGATGGCGAACATCTCCCAGCGGGAGGTGGGCAGCGACACCCTTTCCTTCGGGACGGCGCTCCGGCACGTGCTGCGGCAGGACCCCGACGTGATCCTGATCGGCGAGATCCGCGACGCCGAGACGCTGGACGTGGCGCTCAAGGCCGCGGACACCGGGCATCTGGTGTTCTCCACCCTGCACACCACCGACGCCACCCAGACGATCAACCGGGTCATCTCCTTCTACCCGCCGCACCAGCACCAGGAAATCCGCTCGCTGCTTTCCACGGCGCTCGCGGCGGTGGTCTGCCTCCGCCTGGTGCCGCGCAAGGACGGGAAGGGCCGGGTGGCGGCGGCCGAAGTGCTGATCAACACGGCGGCGGTGGCGGACAACATCCGCGACATCGAGAAGGCGCTCAACATCCCCGACCTCATCTCGGAGGGCACCGAGGCGTACGGGATGCAGAGCTTCGACCAGTCGCTGATGAAGTGGTACAAGGAGGGGGTCATCTCCTACGAGAGCGCCCTCTTCTACTCGACCAATCCCAGCGAGTTCGCGCTTCGCGCCTCGGGCATCAGTTCGGCCTCCGACCGGACCTTCACCGGGATCGGCGAAGGGCAGGGGGGCACGCCGCCCGACCTGTCCCGCGACCTCACGCCCTGATGTTCCGCAAGGTGCTCATCGCCAACCGCGGGGAAATTGCCCTGCGGGTCATCCGGGCCTGCCGCGAGCTCGGCATCGAGACCGTGGCCGTCTATTCCGAGGCCGACCGCGAGTCGCTGCACGTCCGCTTCGCGGACGACGATGTCTGCATCGGCCCGCCGCCCGGCCGGCAGTCCTACCTCCGCATCCCGAACCTGATCGCCGCGGCCGAGATCACCGGCGCCGACGCCATCCACCCGGGCTACGGCTTCCTGGCGGAAAACGCCGAGTTCGCGGACACCTGCAAGGCGTCGGGGATCGCGTTCATCGGCCCGAGCGGCGACCAGATCCGCGCCATGGGGGACAAGGCCACCGCCAAGAAGCTGGCGCAGGAAGCCGGCGTCCCGACCGTCCCCGGCACCCCGGGCACGATCCAGGACATCGACGAGGCGCTCCGCTACGTCGAGGAGATCGGCTTCCCGGTGATCATCAAGGCCACGGCGGGGGGCGGCGGGAAGGGGATGCGGGTGGCGCTCGATGCCGAGCAGTTCGCCCAGTCGTTCTCCCTGGCCCAGAACGAGGCCCTCTCCGCCTTTGGCAACGGGGAGGTCTACGTCGAGAAGTACCTCGCCCGCCCCCGCCATGTCGAGATCCAGGTCATGGGGGACACCCACGGCCGGGTGATTCACCTGGGCGAGCGGGACTGCTCGGTGCAGCGCCGGCACCAGAAGCTGATCGAGGAGAGCCCGAGCCCCGCGCTCACCCCCGAGCTGCGCACCCGCATGGGCGACGCGGCGGTGAGCCTCGCCGCCGCGATCAGCTACGTCGGCGCCGGCACCATCGAGTTCCTGCTGGACGCGGACGGCAGCTTTTATTTCATGGAGATGAACACCCGGATCCAGGTGGAGCACCCGGTCACCGAAATGGTCACCAGCTTCGACCTGGTGAAGGAGCAGATCCGGGTGGCCGCCGGCGAGCCGATCAGCTTCCGCGGCGAGGGCGGCCGGCTCCGCGGGCACGCCATCGAGTGCCGCATCAATGCCGAGGCGCCCTACCGGAACTTCCAGCCCTCGCCGGGGCTGATCACGGCGTACCATCCCCCCGGCGGCCCCGGGGTCCGGCTGGATACCCATGTGTACGCCGGCTACACCGTGCCGCCCTACTACGACTCGCTGCTCGCCAAGGTGATCGTCCACGGCAACACCCGGCAGGAAGCCCTCTCCCGGATGGGGCAGGCGCTCGACAGCTTCATCATCGAGGGCGTCACGACCACCATTCCCTTCCTCAGTCGCATCATCCGGCACCCGGAGTTCGTCGCCGGCCAGGTGGACACCAAGTTCCTCGAGCGCCACCCGGAGCTGCTCCGCCCCGAAGCATGACCCTCGACGTCGTCTTCACCCCCGCCGGCCTCATACCCGGTGAGGTCCAGGGCCGGGTCGTCTTCGTTATCGACATCCTGCGGATGGGATCGACGATCGCCGCCGCGCTGGCCGCCGGCGCGCGCGCCGTCGTGCCGGTCGCGAGCACCGAGGAGGCGCTCCGCATGCAGCAGACCCTCGGCACCGACGATTCGGTGCTGGCGGGGGAGCGGCACTGCGAGCGGATTCCCGGCTTCCCGCTGGGGAACTCCCCGCGGGAGATGACCGAGACGGCGGTGAAGGGCCGCACCGTGATCATGACCACGACCAACGGCACCGGCGCCCTCCTCGCGGTGGCGAGCGCCAGCCCGGTCTACGTGGCGGCGGCGGTCAACTATACCCTGGTGGCGGACCGCGCCCGGGCCGCCTGGGAGGCCCGGGACCCGATCCTCATCGTCTGCGCCGGGCGGGAGAACCGCTTTGCACTGGACGACGCCTACATGGCCGGCCGCCTGGTGGAGGGCGCGCTCGGCGGCGGCCGCGGCCGCCAGGGGCTCAACGACGCCGCCCTCGCGGCCCTGGACCTGGTCCGCCGCTACGGCCGCCGCTGGGAACGCCCGCTGCTCGCGAGCGGCGGCGGCCGGGACCTGCTGGCGCTCGGCATGAAGGACGATATCGCCGACGCCGCCCGCCTCGACGCCTATCCGGTGCTGCCGCTCTTCAGCAATCGCCGGGTGACCGCGGTACTTTCCACCCCATGAGCGAACAGGGCCGCCGCCACCTGAGCGCGATCATCGCGCTCATCCTGGGGAGCTTCCTCGGCCTCACCCTGCTGCCGGTCCATGTCACCGGGCCGTTCGGCGAGTGGGTCGGCCAGGTCCTCTGGCGCGGGCTCGGCCTCGGGGCGCTGGGCTTCCCGCTGCTGGGACTGGGGCTCGGGCTGGCGGGATTCGACCGCCTCCCGAGCCTCGACATGAAGCGCGCCGCGATCCTGGTCATCGGCCTCGCCCTCATCCTCCCATTCCTGCTCGGCGTCCTCACCGGGGTTGAGCCCCGCCTCTATGATTCCGGCGCCCTCGCCCCGAGGCTGACGGGCGTGATCCCCGGCTTCCTGGCCTTCTACGTGGTGCGCGGCATCGGCGTCGCGGGTGGCGTGCTGCTCGGCCTGCTGCTGCTCTCGGCGCTGACCATCATCACCATCGCCTGGCACCCCTTTCTCCGGCTGGTGAAGGCGGAACCGGCGGAGTCCGCAGCTGTGGCTGCCGCCCCGGTGCCCGCGAGGGGCAAGCCGCGTGCTGCCGAGCCGGTGTTCGAACCGGAAGAGGAGCCGCCGCCCTTTGCGCCGCCCAGGCGGGAGAAGAAGCCGAAGAAGGCGGTGAAGGCGGCGGAGCTCCCGCTCGGTGACCCGGCCGATGACGACGTGCTGCCGCCGGTCGAGCTGCTCCAGTCCCCGCCGCCGCAGGAGAAGGACGCCGGGGTGGCCGAGCTCGATCGCCTGGGCCAGGTCCTGCTCGAGACGCTCAAGACCTTCAAGGTGGAGGGGAGCATCGGCGGGCGGACCACCGGCCCGGTGGTGACCCAGTTCGAGGTGGTGCCGGCCCCCGGCGTGAAGGCCGGCCGCATCGCCGCCCTGGCGGACGACATGGCCATCACCATGCGGGCCCAGTCCATCCGGGTGGCGCCGATCCCCGGCAAGGGCGCCGTCGGCGTCGAGATCCCCAATCCCACCAAGCGGATGGTCACCCTGCGGGAGCTCCTCGAGGCGGGGGAGTGGGATGAGAGCCGCGCGGCGCTGCCGATCGCGCTGGGCCGGGACCTCGAGGGCAAGGCCGTGGTCGCCGACCTGGCCAAGATGCCGCACCTGCTGATCGCCGGCGCCACCGGGTCCGGCAAGTCGGTGGCCATCAACACCATCATCACCAGCCTGGTGTACCGCTACACCCCCAAGCAGCTCCGGTTCCTGATGGTGGATCCGAAGATGGTCGAGCTGTCCATGTACAACGCGCTGCCGCACCTCCGGCACAAGGTGATCACCAACAACAACGACGCCGCGGCCCTCCTCAAGTGGGCCGAGATGGAGATGCAGCGGCGCTATGAGCTGCTCCACGCCAACGGCGCCCGCAACCTGGCGGACTTCAACCGCAAGGCGGAGGACGGGAAGCCGCTGCGTAACCCGCCCCGGCCACAGCCGACGCTGAGCAGCATCAGCGCGGAGGCGGAGACCACCCCGCCGGAGGCGCCGGACGACGGCGTGTACCGGGAAGGGCCGCTGCCGCTCATCGTGATGATCGTGGACGAGCTGGCCGACCTCATGATGACGGTGCAGGGGGAGATCGAGCCGCCGCTGGCCCGGCTGGCACAGAAGGCCCGCGCCATCGGCATTCACCTGATCCTCGCCACCCAGCGGCCCAGCGTGAACGTGCTGACCGGCCTCATCAAGGCCAACTTCCCCAGCCGGATCGCGTTCCGGGTGGCCTCGAAGGTGGACAGCCGCACCATCCTCGACCAGAACGGCGCCGAGGCGCTGCTGGGGAATGGCGACATGCTCTTCCTCCCGCCCGGAAAGAGCGAGCCGCAGCGCATCCAGGGGGCCTACATCGCCACCGAGGAGACCGAGCGGCTGATGGACTGGTTCGACGCGCGGCGCGCGGCACGGGTGGCCGCGGCCGGCGGGGTGGACCCGGCGGCGCAGCGGGAGCAGGACATCCTGGCGGTGGTGCGCGCGCTGGAGGCGGCGGAGGACGGCGGCGGCTCGGCCAGCTTTGATGGCGAGCGTGATCCGCTCTTCCGCGACGCGGCCGAACTCTGCGTCCAGAACCAGGGCGGCTCCACCAGCCTGCTGCAGCGGCGGCTCTCGATTGGCTACGGCCGCGCGGCCCGGATCATCGACCAGCTGCACATGGCGGGAATCCTGGGGCCCAGTACCCCGGGCTCCAGCAAGCCGCGCGAGGTGCTGATCGGGATCGACCAGGTGGATGAGTACTGCCAGTAAGCGGCGATCAGGCGAATAGGCGATTACCCCGCCGTCCCGCCGTCCTACCTCCCTACCGCCCCCCCGCCACCTTCTCCTGTACCACTCCCATGAACGCCTCCACCACCGGCCGCCCCCGGTCCTTGCGCCACGCCGCCGCGATCCGGGTCTCGGCGCTGGCGGAGGGGATCGCGCGGTAGCGCACCCCGCGCCAGCCGAGCTTTTCCACCGAGGCCGGGAGGATCGAGACACCGATCCCGGCCTCCACCAGGCTCACGCTGGTGTACAGCTCCCGGCTCTCCTCCACCACGCGCGGAGTGAAGCCGGCCGCGCGGCAGAGGGACATCACCTGCGCGTGCAGTCCCGGGGCCAGCTCCGCGGGAAAGAGCACGAACGGCTCGTCGGCGAGATGCCGGACCGAGATCGTGGCGCGGGATGCCAGCGGATGTCCCTTGGGTACCGCGATCCGGAGCGGCTCCCGCATCACCGTGACGATATCCAGCTCGGGGTCGGGCTCCGGCTCGCGGACGAAGCCGATGTCGATCTCCCCCGCCTTGATCCCGGCGAGCTGGGGGCCGGTGGGCATCTCCCGGAGGTCGAGGTGGACCCCGGGAAAGCGGTCCCGGAAGGCGCGGATGATCTCCGGCAGCGCCAGGAACATCACCGTGGCCGCGAACGCCACCCGGAGCTCTCCCTGTTCCCCGCGCCCCGCCCGGCGGGCTGCGAGCAGCGCCGCCTCCGCGCCGGCCAGCAGCCGCCGGGCGTCGGGGAGGAGGGCGGTCCCGGCGTCGGTGAGCTGGACCCGGCGGCTGGTACGCTCGAACAGCCGCGCACCGATGATCTGCTCCAGCCGCTGGATCTGCTGGGAGAGTGGGGGCTGGGCCATGCCCAGGCGCTGGGCGGCGCGGCCGAAATGGAGCTCCTCGGCGACGGCAACGAAGTAGCGCAGGTGGCGGAGTTCGAGCGGTTCTATCATATGTAATCGCTATGGATAAATCATGATTACAATATTGGACATATCGGTGCCCCGGCGCTAGGTTGGCTCCCATCACGCCCCCACGCGCCCTTTCCGGAGCCGCCGCCATGGCCACGCAGGTCCTCTCCAGCTCGGTCACCCCGGTCGCCGACCCCTTCCCGATCAACGGCACCGACTACATCGAGTTCTATGTCGGCAACGCCAAGCAGGCGAGCATCTATTACCGCGCCGCCTTCGGCTTCCAGCTGGCCGGGTACCGCGGCCCCGAGACCGGGGTCCGGGATCGCGCCAGCTACCTCCTGGTCCAGGACAAGGTCCGCTTTGTCCTGACCTCGGCCCTGCATCCCGACAGCCCCATCGCGGAACATCACCGGCAGCACGGCGACGGGGTCCGGGACCTCGCCCTGTGGGTGGATGACTGCCGAGCCTCCTATGCTTACGCCATGGCGCACGGCGCGGTCGCGGTGCAGGAGCCCACCGTGCTGAGCGACGAGCAGGGTGAGGTGGTCACCGCCGCCATCCGCACCTACGGCGACACCGTCCACAGCCTGGTGGAGCGGCGCAACTACCGCGGCCTCTTCCTCCCCGGCTTCCGGCCCGCCACCTCGCGCTTCGTTCCGGCGCCGGTCGGCCTCAAGTACGTGGACCACTGCGTGGGCAATGTCGAGCTGGGGAAGATGAACGAGTGGGTGGGGTTCTACGAGCGGGTGATGGGCTTCAAGAACCTGATCTCGTTCGATGACAAGGACATCAGCACCGAGTACTCGGCCCTGATGTCCAAGGTCATGTCCAGCGGCAACGAACGGATCAAGTTCCCGATCAACGAGCCGGCCGCGGGGAAGAAGAAGTCCCAGATCGAGGAGTACCTCGAGTTCTACCACGGGCCCGGGGTGCAGCACATCGCCATCGCCACCGACAACATCATCGCCACGGTGAGCGCGCTGCAGTCCCGCGGGGTGGAATTCCTGACCGTCCCCGGGTCCTACTACGACGAGCTGCTGGACCGGGTGGGCACGATCGACGAGGACCTCTCCCCGCTCCGCGAGCTCGGGATCCTCGTGGACCGGGACGACGAGGGCTACCTGCTCCAGATCTTCACCAAGCCGGTGCAGGACCGCCCCACGGTGTTCTACGAGATCATCCAGCGGAAGGGCGCCCGCAGCTTCGGCAAGGGGAACTTCAAGGCGCTGTTCGAGTCCATCGAGCGGGAGCAGGCGCTCCGGGGGAACCTCTGATGCCGGTGTATCACCTGATGGGAGAGGTCCCGCGCAAGCGGCACACCGTCTTCCGGCGGCCGGACGGCGGGCTCTACGCCGAGGAGCTGATGGGCCACGAGGGATTCACCGGCAACAGCGCGCTGCTGTACCACACCCACCCCCCGACGACGATCAAGTCGGCGCGCAAGCTGCGCGACATCGTCTGGCAGGCGGACGACGACACCAGCCTCCGCCACCGCCACTTCCTGACCAGCCGGGCGCGGAAGGGGGGGAGTCCCACGCTGGACCGGACGCCGCTCCTGTTCAACCACGAGATCGGGATGCTGTACGTGGAGCCGGACGAGAACGACGCCCACTTCTACCGGAACTCGCAGGCCGACGAGTGCGTGTACGTGGTGGAAGGGCAGGGCACCCTGGAGACGGTCTTCGGGGACCTGCCGTTCAAGCCCGGCGACTACTGCGTGGTGCACCGGAATATCCTGCATCGGTGGCGGCTCGACCTGGGCGCCGGCCCGGTCAAGTTCGTGGTGTTCGAGAGCCGCGGGCACATCCGCTTCCCCAAGCGGTACCGCAACGAGTTCGGCCAGCTGCTGGAGGGCGCCCCCTTCTGCGAGCGGGACATCCGCCGCCCCACGGAGCTGCGCCCCCACGATGAAAAGGGCGACTTCCCCCTCCTCGTCAAGCAGTACGACGCCATCAACGAGCTGGTGCTGGACCACCATCCCTTCGACGTGGTCGGCTGGGACGGGTACTTCTATCCCTGGATCTTCAACATCCACGACTTCGAGCCGATCGTGGGCCGGATCCACCAGCCGCCCCCGGTGCACCAGACCTTCCAGGGCGACGGCTTCGTGATCTGTTCCTTCTGCCCCCGGCCGTACGACTTCGATCCCAACGCCCTGCCGGCGCCATACAACCACTCCAACGTGGACTCCGACGAGGTGCTGTTCTATGCCTCGAGCGAGTTCATGAGCCGGAAGGGCATCGAGTACGGCTCGGTGACCCACCATCCGGACGGGCTGCCGCACGGCCCCCACCCGGGGCGGGCGGAGGCCTCGATCGGCGCCAAGGCCACCAACGAACTGGCCGTGATGATGGACTCCTTCCGGCCGCTCAAGGTGGCCCGGCCGGCGCTGGCCTTCGAGGATGAGCACTACCACAAGAGCTGGCTCGACAGCCAGCACGCCCAGTTCAACCCGCCGACGTCGTGACGCAGACCGCGGGGCCGGTCTGGCGCCCCGCGCCCGACCGCGTGGCCCGGGCCAACCTCACCCGGTTCACGGCCCGGTATCGCCCCGGCGCCGACTACGCCGCCCTGTGGCGCTGGTCGGTGGAAGACCCTGAGGCCTTCTGGCCGGCGGTCTGGGAGTTCACCGGGGTGATTGCGGAGCCGCGCCCCGGCGGCCCGCCCTGGGACCGGGTCCTCGCGGGGAACGGCCGCATGCAGCCGCCGGGAAGCCCGGGCGGGCCGCGGTGGTTCGAGGGGGCCCGGCTCAACTTCGCCGAAAACCTGCTGCGCCACGATGACGGCCGCGAGGCGCTGGTCTTCTGGAACGAGCTGGGCCGGCAACGGGCGCTGAGCCACGCCGAGCTGCGCCGCGAGGTGGCCCGCTTCGCGCAGGCGCTGGCGGCCAGCGGGGTGCGGCCGGGCGATCGCGTGGCCGGATACCTTCCCAACCTCCCCGAGACCGTGATCGCCATGCTCGCCAGCGCGAGCCTCGGCGCCATCTGGTCCAGTTGCTCCCCCGATTTCGGCGAGCGTGCCGTGCTGGACCGCTTCGGACAGATCCGGCCCCGGGTGCTCTTCGCCGCGGACGGCTACCGCTACGCCGGGAAGGTGATCGACCTCTCGGAACGCGTGGCCCGGATCGCGGCGGCGCTGCCGGAGACGGAGACGGTCGTGGTGGTGCCCTATCTGGGCGGTTGGGCGGTTGGGCGGCTGGATGCCCCAGAGGCAGACTCGAGGGTTGTCGCGCTCGAGGCATGGCTCGATGGCCCCGATGCCACCAACCGCCCAACCACCCAACCGCCCAACCGTTTCCCCTTCGACCACCCGCTCTACATCGTCTACTCGAGCGGCACCACCGGCCTCCCCAAGTGCATCGTGCATGGCGCCGGCGGGACGCTGCTGCAGCACCTCAAGGAGCTGGTGCTCCACACCGACCTCACCCGCGACGACCGGATCTTCTACTTCACCACCTGCGGCTGGATGATGTGGAACTGGCTGGTCAGCAGCCTCGCGGTCGGGGCCACCGTGGTGCTCTACGACGGCGCCCCCCTCGCGCCGGCGCCCGACAGCCTCTGGCGCCTGGCCGCGGCGGAACGGGTGACCGTGTTCGGCACCAGCGCCAAGTACCTCGCCCTGTGCGAGAAGGAAGGCCTGGCCCCGGGGCGGTCCCACGACCTCGCGCCGCTCCGCGCCATCCTCTCCACCGGCAGCCCGCTCGCGGTGCACAGCTACGATTACGTGTACGACAGCATCAAGCGGGACCTGCACCTGGCGAGCATCAGCGGCGGCACCGACCTGATCTCCTGCTTCGCGCTCGGCAACCCCACCGCGCCGGTCTGGCGGGGCGAGCTGCAGTGCCGCGGCCTGGGCATGGCCGTGGACGTCTGGAGCCCCGAGGGCAGGAGCCTCGAGGGAGCCGCCGGCGAGCTGGTCTGCACCCGGCCCTTCCCCAGCATGCCCGTGGCCTTCTGGGACGATCCGGAGGATGCCCGGTACCGCGCCGCCTACTTCGAGCACTTCCCCGGCGTCTGGCGCCACGGCGACTGGGCCGAGCGGACTGCGCACGACGGGCTGATCATCTACGGCCGGAGCGACGCCACGCTCAACCCGGGCGGGGTGCGGATCGGCACGGCGGAGATCTACCGCCAGGTGGAGCGGCTGCCGGAGGTGCTGGAGAGCCTGGTCGTGGCCCAGGAGTGGGAGGACGACGTGCGGGTGGTGCTTTTCGTCCGCCTGCGGGAGGGGCTGGCGCTGGATGAACCGCTCCGCGAGCGGCTGCGCCGGGAGATCCGCGCCAGCACCAGCCCCCATCACGTGCCCCGCAAGATCATCCAGGTCAACGACCTCCCCCGGACCCTGAACGGCAAGCTGTCCGAACTGGCGGTGCGCGCGGTGATCCACCGGCGCGCCATCGGCAACACCGAGGCGCTGGCCAACCCCCAGGCACTCGAGCTGTTTCGCAACCTCGCGGAGCTGACGACATGACCTCGCCGATCGGGACCCCCTCCCACCGCCTCGCGGGCGCCCCGGCG
>JAEUJI010000190.1 GCA_016794805.1 Gemmatimonadota bacterium | reverse complement strand
CGGCGGACAGGACCGCCTTCGCCTCCTCGAGCGTGGCCTGGGCCATGGCGCGGCCCCCTTCCATCGACCGCCGCAGCGCGGCAAACAGCACCGCCCGGTCCGGGTCGCGCCCCATCCCGTCGATCTCCCGCTGCATCGCCTGGCCGAGCGAGTCCCGCGCGGCCACGAATCGGCCGCTAATCGCCTTGAGCCGGGACAGCTGATCGTCGGTCAGCTTGAGCGCCACGTCGAGCGCGGTGATCGGCTCGGTGGGATCGCGCAGGAACTGCGCGATCCGTTCCGCGAAGCTCGGAGGCGCGGCGCCTGGAGCTCCCGGAGTCGCACCTTGCGCCGCACCCGGCTGGGCCGCGGCACCCGGTGGAGCACCCTGGAACCCGCCGGGGCGGCCTGGTCCGCCGCCCGGTCCGCCGCCCGGCCCCCCGGGGCCACCCGGCCCACCGAACCCTCCCGGGCCGCCGAAGGCGGAGGTGCCGCCGATCGCCAGCCGGAGCTGGATGCCGATCTGGAACGGCTGCCGGAAGGTCTGGGTGCCGCGGATGTCGCCGAAACGGTCGTTCACCTCGTAGACGAACCGCTGCTGCGCGGGGTCGAAGCCCCGCACCGTGAGCAGCGTCGGATCGGGGCGGGAGAACTGGCCCCAGCCGCGCAGGTCGTCGTCGTCGTGGAACAGCTGGTCCATCCCGGCCAGCAGGTTGGAGGTGAGCAGCGAGATGGTGAGCCGCTGGTCCAGCCCGAACATCGTCGGCTTCCAGTTGAGCTGGAGGTCGAACGAGGGCTGCCAGGGGCCGCGGCAGCTGTTGCGGTCGGCGATGGTGCCGAGCTGGCGCTGGAGGCAGTCGCGGACCCGGCCGGGGGCGTCGTCCAGCAACCGGTCCATGGCGGCGGCGAGCGCCGGGTCGGTGGTGGCGGCCGGATCGAAGATGTAGGCGCGGTCGTTGCGCGCCCCATCGCCGTTGATGTCACCCGCAACGCTCGGCGTGTACGGCGTCCCGGAGGTGGCCCGGCCGATGGCGGTGACCTCGAAGCCCTTCACCACCGGCACCGTGATGGTGGTCACGAGCTGGTGCCGCCGGTCGAAGTCGCTGACGCTGCGGCCACGGGTGGTGAGTCGCGCTCCGGCGGTCTGGGACGCGAAGCCGCGGCCGCCGCCAAAGTCGCCACTCGACGACTCGTCGGTGGACCGGGCCAGGGTGTAGGAGCCGGAGAGGGTGATCCCCCGGCCGATGATCCCGCCCAGGGTGAACGTCGCCTGGACCGACCGGGTGGTGAAGTCGCTCACCGCGGCGAACACCTGCCCGAACCCCGGATCGAGCCGGCTGGCGGAGAGCGGGGAGACGCCGGTGGCGGTGTCGAAGGCCGCCGCGGGGGCATAGACCCGCCGGCCGCCTTCACCGCCTAACACAAATTGCGAGCCCCCCACGTTCCGGTCCGCGAAGCCCTGCTGGCTGACGCCGAAGCCGGCGCTCAGGTCCACACCGTAGAACAGGAGTCCCGAGCGGCGCTGCACCCCGAAGGACCCGCGCCAGACCCGCGGCGCAGTGAAGCCCCGCTCGAAGGCGGTGATCGACGGCACGTCATCCCGGGGGCCCCCGGGGAGCCCGCCCCCGCAGGCGGTGGGAATGGCGGCCGGGTCCGCCGCCATGGCGTTCCAGTCGGGGATCGGCGCCGCGGCCCCCACGCAGACCAGCTGCGTCTGGCCGTTGCCGGTCCCGGACGCCGCCTGCGCCGCCACCGCGAGCTGGGCGGGCACCGGGCTCCGGAACTCACCGAAGCCGCCGCGGACAATCCACCCCGGCGGGCCATCGGTCGTGGGCGGCGTCCAGGTGAAGCCGGCCCGCGGGCTCAGGTGCGTCTCCCGTGGCAGCCGGTCGGTGCGCAGCCCGAAGAGCGAGTCCACCGCTGCATTGTAGGGCGGCGCGTCCCCGAACCAGGAGCGCTCCCCCCGCACGCCGAAGGTGACCTGCCAGCTCTGGCTGAGCCGCCAGGTGTCGCCCAGGTAGGCGGCCGCGGTCGAGCTGCGGCCGGTGCGCTCGTCGGCGCCCAGGGTGCGGGTGAAGAGCGCCGGCCGTCCCGCTTCGAGGTCGGCCAGCGACTGGAAGGTGAAGGTGCCCAGCCGGTTGCTGGCCACTTCCTGGGTGGTGCGGGTGGTGGTGTAGAACAGCCCGAACTTCACCCGGTGGGCCGCATCGCCGCTCAGCCAGGACACCTCGTTGGTCGCCTCGAAGGCGCTGGTCCGCCCCCGCTGGGGGAAACCGGCGTTGCCCCCGAAGCTGAGCGACGCCGCGCTCAGGCTGCCGTCATCCAGGCTCGAACTGAGCAGCACCCGCCCTGCCGGCATGCGGAGGTAGGGATCGCCGCTGTTGCGCGAGGCGGAGAGATAGACCTTGGCCTCATTGAGCAGGCTCTGCCCGATGCGGGAGCTGAGCTGGAGCATGCCGCCCCCGCCCTGGCTCTCGGTCTCCCCGCCGCTCGCCGGCGGGGCCAGCGGCGCCAGCCGCGAGGGTGCGTCGCTGCTGCGGCGGAAGTCCCCTCGCAGGGTGAGGGTGTGCCGCTCGCCGAGCAGGAGGTCCAGCCGCCCGAGGCCGGACCAGTCGGTGCCGGAGCGATTGCCGGGAACGCCCCCGGTGCTGAACGGCACACCGAGTCCGCCGAGGATCGTGGTGTAGCGGTCCAGGGAATCCTGGGCCACGCCGTACCGCTCGGCGCCGCCGTCCGAGAGCGTGAGCAGGGTGATGAGGTCGTTCCCGCGGTGCCGCAACTGCCCGGCGCCGAAGGCGAACAGCTTGTTGGCGATCAGCGGCCCGCCCACCCCGAACGAGAGCTGCTGCTGTGCCTGCGGCTGGTTGGTGACGCTGTCCGGCACCACCGCCAGCGCCGGATCCCGCAGGCTGCCGTTGACCGTCCCCTGGAAGATCCGGGTGCCGCTCCGGGTGGTGGAGGCGATGAGACCGCCGCTGAACTGCCCCCGGGAAACGTCATACGTGTTGGTCACTACCCGGGTGCTCCGCACCGCGTCCTGCGGGATGCTGGAGGCGCCGAAGGTGAGGCCGTCGAGGGTGGTGCTGTTCGCCGTGGTGCGCTGGCCGGCCACCGAGAAGGAGGCGGCGCTCGAGTCGGTGCCGCCGATGCTCACCACCCCTGCGGCGAGCGCGGCGATGGCGTTGAGGTCTCCTGCATCGAGCGGCAGCCGGGCCAGCCGGTCGGGGGTCTGCACGCTCTCAGTGGAACCCGGCGCGGGGCGTGGGTCCGGGGTGATCGTCCGCCGGCCCGTGACCACCAGCTCATCCAGCGCCACCGCCTGCGAACTCAGCCGGAAGTCCGTGACCAGGCGGTCGTCATCACCATGCCGCTCCACGGCCCGGCGCGCTGGAGTCATCCCGATCAGCCGCGCGAAGAGCTGGTACCGCCCGCCGCCGTCCGGGAACAGGATCCGGTAGCGTCCCCGGCCGTCGGTGACGGTACTCCGGGTGAGCCCCGATTCGAGGGAGACCGCCTCCACCGTGGCGCCCGGGATGGGGGCTCCCGACGTGTCCGTGACCGTGCCGGTCAGGATGTCCGTGGTGACCCCGACCTGGGCCCGGCCCGGGGCCGTGGCGAGGAGGGACAGGAGGAGGCCGATCGTGAGGGCCCTGAGCCGCCGCATGCGGGGTCCTTGTCTGGTTGGGATTAACTTGCAGCAGATACGCACGCGGGGGCGGGATTGTTGGCCCCTCCCGGGCTGCGCCCGCGCCCGTCCCGACTCCCCGGAACCCATGCCCGCACCTCCCAACCCTCGCCGGATTCTGGGGCTCGCCCTGTGCCTTGCGGCCGGGCCCGGCAGCATC
>JAEUJI010000147.1 GCA_016794805.1 Gemmatimonadota bacterium | reverse complement strand
AGGCGGCGCTCGCCGCCACCGACGTGGGGGCCGCGCGCCGCGCCTGGCGCGCCGCGCTCGACACCCTCAACGCCGACGCGCCGGCGCTCTTTCTCTACGCCCCGGTGAACGTGGCGGCGGTATCCCGCCGGGTTTCGGGATTCTCGATTGATCCCTTCAGCTGGCTGAGCGGCGTCGGGGCCGTGACCCTTGCGCCGCGGGAGTAGCATGCGCGCCCGCCGGCTGGCGGGGGCGCTGGCCCTCGGGACACTCGCGAGCGCCTGCCAGCTGGAGCAGCGGCCGCCGGCGACGCCCGCCGACCTGGTGCTGCGGGACGGCGCCGTCTGGACCGCGACGGCGTCGCGTCCCTGGGCGGAGGCGCTGGCGATCCGCGAGGGGCGGATCATCTATGTCGGTGACGCCGCGGGCGCGCAGCGGTTCGTGGGCCGCGCCACGAAGGTGCTCGAGCTGGGTGGGCGCATGGTGCTGCCGGGGTTCCAGGACACCCACGCCCACCCGCTCTCCGGCGGGCTCGAGCTGGGGGAGTGCAATCTGTACGAGGCGCGCACCCCGGCGGAGATCGAAGGGGCGATCCGCGCCTGCGTCGCGGCGCGCCCGGATGAGCCCTGGATCCGGGGGAACGGCTGGCAGCTGCCGGTGTTCCCCGATGCCAACCCCGGCAAGGCGCTGCTCGACCGGATCGTCTCCGACCGCCCCGCCTTCTTCTACGCCGCCGACGGGCACTCGGCCTGGGTCAACTCGAAGGCGCTGGAGCTGGCGGGCATCACCCGGGAGACGCCGAACCCCGCCGGGGGCCGGATCGAACGGGACCCGCGGAGCGGCGAGCCGAGCGGGACGCTCCGGGAGGAGGCGATCGGGCTGGTGTCCTCGAGGCTCCCGCCGTACACGCCGGAGGAGCGGACCGGGGCAGTGCGGCGGGCGCTCGGGGAAGCGAACCGCCTGGGGATCACGTCCATCACCGACGCGGACGTGGACCCCGAGTACCTCGCGGCCTACCAGGAGGTGGACCGCCGCAACGAGCTGACGGCGCGGGTCTTCGCCGCGCTCCGGGTGCCGGAGGCACTGCCGACGGCGGAGATGCTGTCGCGGCTCAAGGCGGCGCGGGAGGGGGTGCGCGGCTCCAACCGGCTGCGGGCCGCCACCGCCAAGATCTACACCGACGGGGTCATCGAATCCCGCACGGCGGCGCTGCTCGCACCGTACCTCGGGAGAGGTGGGGACACCGGCCCGCTGGTGTTCGAGCCCGCCGCGCTGGAGGAGCGGGTGGTGGCGCTGGACAAGGCGGGGTTTCAGCTGCACCTGCACGCCATCGGCGACCGCGCCATCCGGGTGAGCCTCGATGCGCTGGCCCGGGCGCGGGAGGTGAACGGCTCCCGCGATGCGCGGCCGGTGCTGGCCCACATCGAGCTGTTCGATCCCGCCGACCTGGCGCGGTTCCGCGGCCTTGGCGCCATCGCCAGCTTCCAGCCCTTCTGGGCCCAGGCCGATGAGTACATCACCGACCTGACCGAGCCGGCGCTGGGGCCGGCGCGTTCCCGGTGGCTGTACCCGATCGGCAGCATGCTGGCGAGCGGCGCGATGGTGGCGGGGGGCAGCGACTGGACCGTCTCTACCCTCAATCCGCTGGAGGCGATCCAGGTCGCCATCCTGCGGCGGGCGCCCGAAGCGGGCCCCGGGCCGGCCTGGCTGCCGGAGGAACGCGCCGATCTTCCCCGCATGCTCCAGGCGTACACCATCAACGGGGCGTACGCCCACCAGGCGGAACGGGAGACCGGCAGCCTGGAAGCCGGCAAGCTGGCGGACCTGATCGTGCTGGACCACAACCTCTTCGACGTGCCGGCCGAGGCGATCCACCGGACCCGCGTGCTGCTGACCCTGCTGGAGGGAAAGCCGGTCTGGCGCGATTCGACCTTCGCGGTCGAACTCCGGTAGGACGCTGCCCATGACCAAGCGCGTGCAGGTGTTCAAGGCTCCCGACATCACCGTCACCTTCGACCCCAACGTGTGCAGCCACTCCGGGGAATGCCTGCGGGGACTGCCCGCGGTGTTCGATGTCTCCCGCACCGACTGGGTGCGGCCCAACGAGGCGTCGGCCCCGGAGGTCGCGGCCGTGGTGGCCCGGTGTCCGAGCGGCGCGCTGCAGGCGGTGCGTCCCGGGGTGCCGCCGTCGCGGCCGTGCGGCGGTGCCGAGGTGACGATCCGGGTGGAGGCGCACGGGCCGGTGCGGGTGAATGGGCCGGTGATGCTGGAGTTGCTGGATGGCAGCCGGTCGGAGCGGGACGGGCCCTTTGCCCTCTGCCGCTGCGGGCACTCCGGCAACCCGCCCTACTGTGACGGGAGCCACGGTCCCGCCGGCTTCCGCGGATGAGCGCGCATCCGGCGGACCTCCAGGCCATCGGACAGATCGCGGTGAACGTCCGGGACCTGCCCCGCGCCACCGCGTACTATCGCGACGTGCTGGGCCTCCGGTTCCTGTTCGAGGGGCCGGGGATGGCCTTCTTCGACGCCGGCGGGGTTCGCCTGATGCTCGCGGTGCCCAGCGAGCCCAAGTATGATCACGCCGGCTCCATCATCTACTACCGGGTGGCGGACATCCATGCCGCGGCCACCCGGCTGGCGGCGCGCGGCGCCAGCTTCACCACGCCGCCGCACCTGATCG
Organism: Gemmatimonadota bacterium; assembly: GCA_016794805.1. Classification (GTDB taxonomy): domain Bacteria; phylum Gemmatimonadota; class Gemmatimonadetes; order Gemmatimonadales; family GWC2-71-9; genus JADJOM01. Next base: position 14,118 of record JAEUJI010000147.1, on the reverse strand, counting down.
CAAAGCTGACGGACCACGAGCTGTGGATGGCGTTCCTGGACGACAGCGAGGGCAACACCCTGGCGCTGATGGCGGAGCAGCGGGGGTAGGTCAGCCCCGGCGCGCGGCGGCGACCTGTTCCGCCAGCGCCGTGCGGGTGATGCGCTGGTGGGAGGTGTGCCAGACGGGGTGGGCGCCCCGCAGCAGGATCACCTGCGGCGAGGCGTGGCCGATGCCGAGCTCGCGGGAGAGCTCCTGCGAGAGGGGACGCTGCCGCACCACGTCGAGCTGCCAGACCGGGAGCTCGGGATGCGCCGCGGCAAAGGCGTGGACCTCGTCCACCGCGTCGAAGGAGACGCCGCAGCGGGGACTGTGCTTGTAGAGCAGCGAGAGGCCGGACACGGGAAGCGCCGCGAGCCAGTTCGCGGCGCTTGGTGTTTCAAGGGACAGCAGCGCCACTAGAAGGTGACTCGGACCGTCTGCGGGTCGCCGAACTTGGTCTTGCAGACAGCGCCGCCGATCTCGGGCGCGCAGGTGGCGAGGGCGTGGGTGATGCCCGAGGTCTGGTCGGCGACCTCGATGGTCCAGGTGGCGGTGACCCGGCCGTTGGCGGCGGTCACCAGCGGGATGGGGGCGACGGTGCCGGCGGTCGCCTGGGTGACCACCGTGGCGCCGCTCACCACGGCGCCGGAGGACTTGTCCGTCACCTCGTACACGATCACGTCGTTGTACACCTGGCCCGACCCGCCCGACTCGTTCTCGCTGATGACGGCGACGTTGTAGGGAGAGGGCGGCGGCCCGCTGGAATCGGTGCCGCTGCCGCAGGCCGCGGACAGGGCGAGGCAGAGCACGAACGTGGCACGGCGCATTGGCAGACCTCGGACAGATGGCGTGGCGCGGGGGGCGGAGCCCGGATCAGCGCTCACGGTCGGCGGCTTCGATGAGGGCCTCGGTCTGGGCCACGAAGGCGTCGTAGGCGCGCCCCCACAGCCCCGAGAACCGCGACTTCTTGGGCGCGTTCTGGATGGCCTCGAGCAGCGGCTGGAGCAGCGGGTCTTCCCAGTCGCCGGCCTCGAGTCCCTCCAGCACGGTGCTCCGCGGGATCATCCCCTGCAGGTAGGCCCGGGCGCGGACGGCGATCTCGTGGCGCCGGTACTTGCGATCATCGACCATGCAGACCCGTTCTTCCCTTAGACGTGTGACGGGGGCCGGAACCCCACGTCCGCGTGGTCCAGCCAGGCCAGCGAGTTGGGCGCCGCGGTGACCCCGGCCGTGGCCGGCGTGAGCGCCTGGGGCGGCACCCAGGCGACCAGGTAGCTGCGCCCGGTCTCTTCCATATATGCGGCCCAGGTATCCCAGGGCGGCGTGTCCCGCTGATCAAAGTACCCGTTACTGGCCGTTCGCGCCGCCCCCCGGGAGTGCGGCGGGGTCGGAAAATACAGCAGCAGTCGGCCACCGCCGAGGGGATCCTGGGAGCGGCGCCAGCTCCGGCCGAGCGCCGCGAGCCGCGCCTCCGCCACGCTGCGCACGGTTTCCGGCCAGCCGACCGCGGGGGGCGGGGAGAGGCTCGCGGTGCGGAGCGCGGCGGCCAGGTCCTCCAGCGCCGCGCGCCGGGAGCACCACGAGACGGTCTCGGCCAGGCGCTCGCGGAACGGGTGCAGCGAGGCCGTGAGGTCCGGTTCGCTCCGAAGGAAGTTCGGCACCGTCATCGGGTCCGCGGGCCCCCGCCCGTCAGGTCACCTGGTGGCCGGGGCCGGCGGAGCCGGCGGCGGCGGGTTGTCGCTGTTCCACATGTCCTCCACCGCCTTCCACTGGCCGTTCACCTTCTTCCAGGTCACCAGGTACTTGCCGTTGTCCTTGATGGTGGAGCCATCGGGGCCGGGCTGCTCCCAGGTCCAGGTGCCGCGGTCCACGGCCAGGTTCCCATCCACCTCGACGTTCTCGACGGTCAGCTGGAGCGTGGCGTTCAAGGCCCAGATCTGGGCCCAGAAGCCACGGATGTTGTCCTGCCCACGGACGGCGGGCATCCCCGGCGGCATGAGGACCGCGGCGGAGTCGTAGATGGCGCCGATGGCCGAGTCGTTCTTGGTCTTGAGCCACTCGTTCCATTGGGTATCAATGTCCCTGATCGCCTGGGCATCGGCGGCGCGGGTGTCCGGCGCGGGTCGGGTTCCGGCGCAGGCCAGGGCGAGGCCGAGCACGAGAGTGGAGCAAAGGCGATAGGGGGGACGCATGAAGGCTCCGGCAGCTGTAGGAAGGATGCAACGGGTGACGACATGATGCGGACTGACGAGGGGCGGCGCAAGCCCGGAGGGGCAGGGCGCGGTCAGGCCCGCCCCGGGGGAGGGGAGGGGAGGGCCAGAGGCGGGGGGTTCAGGCGTGCGGCCAGGCCGGGCGGCCGGGCCGGATCACTTGGCCGGGGGCTTCCCGGTGCGCTCGAGGGTCTTGAGCCACTTCACCGCCGCGGCGAGCGCCTGCTTCTTGCCGCCGTTGGTGAAATCCCCGAAATAGGCGGTGAACCGCGGGCGCCAGCCGCGCGCGGAGCGGCGGTGTCCCACGCGGACCACGAATCCGAAGGTGCGGGTGCTGGCCTGGTCCACGCGACAGATGCCCGGGGGCAGCTTGGCATTGACCCGACGGGCCCGCGCGGCGGGAAGGACGACCTTCGATTTCACAGCGCGGGCCGCCCTGGTGCGCGTCCCAGTGCGCTTCGTTGTCATGAATCGTTTCTCCTCGAGGCCCGATGAATCCGTTATGCATCTCGCGGGCGCGGGATAATGGCGATTCATGCCTCCGAATGGAAGTGCGACCGGGAAAGCTTCGTGTGACGTTCCTCACTTGACCGTGGGGTCCATCTGCATCATGCCGAAGATGTTGCCCTCAGTGTCCTTGGCGTAGGCCAGCCAGCCGATGCCGGGAATCGGCATCTTGGGAAGGGCCAGGCTGCCCCCGAGCGCGGTGGCCCGTGCCAGGCTCTCATCCACGGAGGAGACGTCCACGGTGCAGACGTAGGCGTTGACGGCCGCGCCGTCCGCCGGTGGGCCGCCCATGCGGGCCATGAGGCCGCCGTCGATGCCGGGGGCCGTGGCGTCGCCGGTCTTGATGAGGTGGTACTCCATCGGGCCCTCGAAGCGGCTGAACTCCCAGGCGAACAGCTGCTGATAGAACCGGATGGCGCGGGCACAATCGGCGGCGTGGATCTCGAAGTGGATGGGGCGGGGCATGCGGTCTCCCAGTTGGGACGGTGGTCATCGTGAGTTGCCCTCCCCGGACGGAACCGGCAAGGAGGAGGATTCGTCAGGCGCGGCTCCGCCCGGTAGATTGGTCGTCACACCACATCCACGGAGCACCGATGTCCCCTCTCCTGCGGCGGGGTCTGGCCGGCCTGGCCGGAATGGCTGCGGCGTTCATCGTCATCATCCTGGTGCAGCAGCTCAACCTGATGCTCCACCCGCTGCCCCCGGAGCTCGACGTCAAGGACAAGGCCGCGCTGACGGCGTACGCCCGGACCCTGCCGCTGCTGGCGTTCCTGATCGTGCTGCTGGGCTACGCGCTGGGCGGCGCGGCCGGCGGCTTCGTGGCCGCAAAGGTCGGCCGGGCCCGCAGCTCGGCCACCGTGGTGGCGGTGCTGCTGGTGATCGCCTCGATCATGAACCTGAGCACCATCCCGCATCCGGCCTGGTTCTGGGTGGCAAACCTGGCGGTGGTGGCGGTGTCTCCGTTCCTCGGAGCGCGGTTCGGGGCAGAGGCGTAGGGGCGCCGCGGGGGAGGCCCTACTCCACCGCGACCACCTCGAGGCTCAGCCCGCCGAGGCGCAGGGTGCGCGCCGCGGTCACGTCGGCCAGGCCGGCCAGCCGCGCCGCCTGTGCGGTGAGGTGGATGACGCCGAAACGTCCCACGTCCTGCGCCAGCTTCGACGCCACATTGACCGGTGAACCGGCCACGTCCCGGAGCCCCGGCCCCAGCTCGAACACCAGCACCCGTCCCACGTCGATCCCCACCCGCACCTGGACCCCCTGCGCCGCCAGCGCCTCCCGGACGGCACGGGCAAACTCCAGCGCGCGCCGGGCCTCGGGAAACTGGTAGATCCCCAGCCGGGTGGTGGTCTTGACCTCCGAACCCCGGTGCTCGCCGAGGAGGGCGTTCGCCAGCCGCTTGAGCCCGGCGGCCAGCGCCAGGTCGTTGAGCGCGGCGAGTTCCGGAACGTCGCGGTCCTCACGCTCCTGCTCGATCACGACGATGGCCCCCTCGCGGTAGGCGGGCCGCGGCACCACCGAGGTGCGCCGGGTGCGTTGGAACTCGTGGAGCCCGGTGAAGAACTCGTCGGTGAAGGGGAGCGGGTAGTGAAAGTCGCTGGCCTCCACCCCGCCGAGCCGGGGGCCCGCGGTGACGCGAAGGACCTCTCCGAAGCGCTCCCGCAGGTCGTCGCGGGGCTCGAGCGTGAAGCTGGCGGTCTCCCCCAGGCGATGCGCCACGACATCAGTGACCAGCAGTTCGCCGGCTTCGGTCTGGTCCTCCGCCACCGCCTCCACCCGGTCGGCGTCGGGGCCGTAGAGGCCGTTCCCCAGCTCGTAGAACTCCCCGGCGTGCACGCAGACTCCGACGCCGACCTCGCACTCCTCCCGGACCCGGTCCAGCAGGGCGAGGAGCAGACTCACGACATGATCGGGGGAGACCCCCTCGGGATAGAACATGAGGGTGTTGTCCGCCGCCCAGAGGCCGAGCGGCTGGCCGCCGATGGCGCGGCCGTAGGCGTGGATCAGCTCCTTGGGGCGGCTCACCAGGGCCAGGATCTCGATGAGCGACCGCTCGGCGCTCAACCGGGTGAGGCCGGCGCAGTCGGTCGCGACCACGATGCCGCGCAGGGTGCAGGGCGCGAGCAGCTCCCGCGCCGCCTCCCGCGACTGGTTGCTCCGGGTCCACGCGGCGATGACGTCCAGCGGCAGCGACTGCCCGGCATCGGACGGGAGATCGAAGAAACCAGGGGGAAACCGGGTGGGGTTGAAGCGGGCCATGATCGTTGCTCGGCGGCTCGGCGGCTCGGCGGCTCGGCCGCAGCCGGCGAGTCGCTAGAGGCGGAGGGTCTTGAGATAGTCGGCGCTGGCGCGGGCAAAGGCCAGCTGGTCCGTCGCCTCGTCGTGCTCGGCGAAGAAGTGCTTTACCCCCGCGCGGCGGGCGGCGTTGAGCAGCGCCTTCCAGTCCATCACTCCCTGGCCCACGTCCACCATGGCGCCGTCGGCGGCCATGTCCTTGATGTGCACCGCGCGGAACCGCCCCCGGTGTTCGGCGAAGTAGGCCAGTGCGTCCCGGCCCCCCTTCCGGATCCAGAAGAGATCCAGCTCGAACATGACCAGCTTCGGGTCGGTATGGCGCAGCAGGAGGTCGTAGCCGGTCGGTGGCGCCGCCTCGCTTCCGCCGACGGGGAGGAACTCGAAGTCGTGATTGTGGTAGCCGAGGCGGAGCCCCACCGCCCGGCAGCGCGCCCCCGCCCGGTTGAGCAGTTCCGCCGCGCGCCTCCAGCCATCCACGGTGCGGTATTCCTCGCCGATCCAGGGCAGGATGAGGTAGCGATGCCCAAGCGCCTTTGCGTCCGCGATGGTCTGTTCGATCTCGTCGGTGAGCGCCGGCACCCCGACATGGCCCGCCGGCGCCTTGAGGCCAGCGGCGTCGAGCAGGGCGCGGAACTCCGCGGCGGTCCGGCCATACAGCCCCGCCAGTTCGACTTCGCGGTACCCCATCGCGGCCAGCGCGGCGAGGGTGCCGGGGAGGTCGGTCTTGATGACGTCGCGGACGGCGTAGAGCTGGATGCCGAGGGGGAAGGTGGGCGGCTCGGCGGCTCGGCGGCTCGGCGGCTCGGCCTTGGGTGAAAGTCTCGGCAGCAGCAGCCCGGCCGCAATGCTCCCCAGAAAATCCCGCCGATCAATCGTGCCGCCCAGCCGCCGAGCCGCCGAGCCGTCCCTCATAGTTCATTCCTTTTCAGCAACCCCACCGCATGACTCGCCGCCCGGGCGGTCAGGGCCATGTAGGTGATGGACGGATTCTGGTTGGCGGAGCTGGTCATGCAGGCGCCATCGGTGACGAAGACGTTGGGCGCGTCCCACACCTGGTTCCAGCCGTTGAGCACGCTGGTCTTCGGATCGCGCCCCATCCGGGCGCCGCCCATCTCGTGGATGCAGAGGCCGGGCGGGAGCTTCTCGTCGTAGGTGGAGATGTCCCGCGCCCCCGCCGCCTCGAGCATCTCCGCCGCGGTGACCTGGATGTCCTTGAGGATGGCGAGCTCGTTGGGGCCCCAGGTGCATTGCACCCGGAGCGCCGGGACGCCCCACTTGTCCTTCACCTCGGGATCGATCGTCACCAGGTTGTCCGGGCGGGGGAGGCACTCGCCCCAGCCTCCCAGGCCGAGCATCCAGGGCCCCTTCTCCTCGATCAGCTTGCGCTTGTACTCGGCGCCGAAGCCCCTGGGATCCCGCTTCCAGCCGCTGCGCCAGCCGCCTCCCTGGAATCCGTAGCCGCGCACGAAGTCCGGCTGCCGGTCCTTCACGTTGCGGAACCGGGGCACGTAGATCCCGTTGGGCCGGCTGCCGAAGGAGGTGTGGCCCTCGTAGCCCGGCAGCGTGCCCCGCGCCCCGGCGCCGAAAGGATGGTCCATCACGTGCCGGCCCAGCTCCCCGCTCGAGCTGCCGAGGCCGCCGGGATGCGTGTCGCTGGTGGAGTTGAGCAGGATGCGGGTGGACTCGAGGGCGCTGGCGCAGAGGAAGACGATGCGGGCGCGGTACTCGGTGACCTCGCGGGTGTTGGCGTCGATGACGCGGACGCCGGTGGCGCGCATCCGCGCCGGCTCGGCGGCTCGGCGGCTGGACGGTTGGTACAGCACCCGATCCACCACGCTGTCGGGACGGATCGTCAGCCGCCCGGTCCTCCGCGCGGCGGGAAGGGTGGAGCCGAGGCTGCTGAAGTAGGAGTGGGTGATGCAGCCGCGTTCGCAGGGGCCGCAGTAGTGGCAGGCGGCGCGGCCGTTGTGGGGCACGGTCAGGATGGCGCACCGGCCGATGGTCACTACCCGGTCCCGGCCCCAGGTGTTCGCGGCGGCCTCCCGCAGCGCGGTCTCGGCGCAGCGGAACTCCATCGGCGGGAGGAACTCGCCGTCGGGGAGCTGGTCCAGCCCCTCCGCCATCCCGGAGACGCCGATGAACCGCTCCACGCGACTGTACCACGGAGCGATATCGCGATAGCGGATGGGCCAGTCCACCCCGATCCCCTCGCGGGCGTTGGCCTCGAAGTCGAGGTCGCTCCAGCGGTACACCTGCCGGCCCCACATAATGGAACGGCCGCCGAGGTGCCGGCCGCGGATCCAGGAGAAGGGCTGGGCGGGGTCGTAGGTGTAGGGATTCTCCCGGTCGTTGACGAAGAACTGGGAGCCCCACTCATCGCAGGCGTAGCAGGTCTTCTGGATCGGCTGGTCCCGTTCCAGCGCCTTCCGGTCGCCAAACCCGCGGAAGGGGAGTTCCCAGGCCTGGATATGCTCGCGGTAGTCGCGCTCGGGGACGATCTCGCGGCCCGCTTCGAGGACCAGGGTCCGGAGCCCGCGCTCGCACAGCTCCTTCGCGGCCCAGCCGCCGGTGATGCCGGAGCCGACCACGATTGCGTCGTACTGCCGGGGGATGGGGCGCGTGAGCAGTGGCAGGTTCATGGGGGAGGGAGCGCCAGGCAGCCGTCGAACCGGCCGGGAACCACTACGGCGTGGGTCACCTCGTTCCGCACCCGTTCCGAGGTGAAGTAGCCGTAGATGGTCAGGTCCTTGATCCGGTTGAAGGCGCCGGGCGCGGTGTCGAGCTCCCCCTGGACCGCGTCGAGCGCGGTGCAGAGGGCGGTCCGGTCGGCCTCACCGAGGTCGAGGAAGGGGCGGCCATGCTGCCGCACGGCGCGGGCATTGATGTCCGCCAGCCCCGCGAGGAACCGGGTCCGCTCGGCGTCGGGGTACCAGTCCGCGAGCAGCCGGTCAATGAAGCCGGTGGCGTTCACGTCCGAGGCGCCGGGGGTGTCGGTGCGGGGGAGGATGATGTCGCCGATGGCGGCGATCAGCGCGGCCTCATCGGCGCGGAGCGCGGCAAGGATGCCGGCGGCGGCGGTGCGGTGCAGCGCCCGGCCGGTGGCCAGCAGGTCCGCGGGGAGGAACGCGAGGGCGCCGGAGGCGGAGAGCAGGCGGAGCAGGTCGCGTCGGTCCATGGCGAGAGGTTACCCCGCGCGCGCGCCCGCCGCCAGACCCCGGCGCGGGCCGCCGCCGTCTGGCCCCTTTCCTCCGGTCGGCGGCCCGCGTATCCTAGGGCTCGCCTCCTCCCCGCCGAGCTTCTGATGCGCCGATCGCGCGCCGCCGTCCGCTCCACTTTCCTGCCCTTCGTCGCCCTGTCGCTGGCCTCGTGCCATGCGGCGGCGCAGGCCGCCGCCAACCGGCTCTCCCCGGAGGAACAGCGCGGGGGCTGGGTGCTCCTCTTCGACGGCCAGACCACCGCGGGGTGGCGCGGGTATCAGATGCCGGCCATGCCATCCGGGTGGACGGTGGTGGATGGGGCGCTGACCCGCACCGGAGCCGGCGGGGACATCATCACCACCGGCCAGTACGCCAGCTTCGAGCTGGCGCTGGAATGGAAGCTGGCGCCCGGGGGGAACAGCGGCGTCATGTACCGGGTGACGGAAGCCGACGAGTGGAGCTACCGCACCGGACCCGAGATGCAGATCCTGGATGACGCCGCCCACGCCGACGGGCTCAACCGGCTCACCGCGGCGGGGTCGGCGTACGGGCTGTACGCCGCGCCGGCCGGGATCGTGAAGCCGGCGGGGGAGTGGAACCAGGCGCGCATCCTGGTGCAGGGCAGCCACGTGGAGCACTGGCTCAACGGGGTGAAGGTGGTGAGTTACGAGCTGGGCAGCGCGGAATGGCAGGCGAAGGTCGCGGCGAGCAAGTTCGGCGCCTGGCCGGGCTACGGCCGCGCGCCCCGGGGACATATCGCGCTGCAGGACCATGGCGACCCGGTGGCGTTTCGGAACATCAAGATCCGGGAGATCCAGTGATCCGCACCCGCCTGTCGGCGATGATGTTCCTGCAGTACTTCATCTGGGGGGCGTGGTTCGTCACCCTGGGCACCTACCTGGGCCAGACCCGGGGGTTCGACGGGATCCAGATCGGCGCGGCGTACGGGACGATGGCGATCGGCGCCATCGTGGCGCCGTTCTTCGTGGGGATGGTGGCGGACCGGTTCTTCGCCACCCAGAAGATCCTGGCCCTGCTGCACCTGCTGGGCGCCGGGCTGCTGTACTGGGCGTCGCAGGAGGTGACCTTCGGGCGGTTCTACCCGCTGCTCATCTGCTACGCGCTCTGCTACGCCCCGACGCTGGGGCTCACCAACAGCCTCGCTTTCGATAACATGAAGGACCCGGCGCGGGAGTTCCCGCTGGTCCGGGTGCTGGGGACGATCGGCTGGATCGTGGCGGGGCAGGTCATCGGCTTCCTCGACGCGGAGGCCTCCGCGCTCCCGATGCAGGTGGCGGCCGGGGCGTCGGCGCTGCTGGGGATCTTCTCGCTGGCCCTGCCCGACACCCCGCCGCACGCGGCCGGCAAGCCGCTCAGCGTGCGGGACGTCCTGGGCCTCGACGCGCTGTCGCTGATGGGCAACCGCTCGTTCGCCGCGTTCGTGATCGGGTCCTTCCTGCTCTGCATTCCGCTCCAGTTCTACTACGCCTTCACCAACCCCTTCCTGAACGAGATCGGGGTCACCGGCGCGGTCAGCAAGATGACGCTGGGGCAGATGTCCGAGATCCTCTTCATGGTGCTGCTGCCGGTGATGCTGGCCCGCTTCGGCACCAAGGTGGTGCTGCTGGTGGGGATGGCGGCGTGGGGCGCGCGCTACCTGTTGTTCGCCAACGGGGACGCCGGGCCCGGGATGTGGATGCTCTACGCCGGCATCCTGCTGCACGGGATCTGTTACGACTTCTTCTTCGTGACCGGGCAGATCTACGTGGACCAGCAGGCGGGGGTGAAGATCCGCGCGGCGGCGCAGGGGTTCCTCACCTTCGTGACCCAGGGGGTGGGGTACCTGATCGGCAGCTTTGCCTCGGGGTATGTGGTGGAGCGGTACGTGAACCCGGCGGGGGGCCACGACTGGCACAGCATCTGGCTGTGGCCGGCGGTGGGCGCGGCGGCGATCCTGATCATCTTCGCGATCGTGTTCCGCGGCGAGGGCGAACCGCGCGGGGCGTAGGGCGGGTTTTTCGGTTCACCCAGGCGACGATTGCGGTTATCTGACGGGGGTGGTTTAGGACAGCTTTCACCGCCAAGACCACGAAGACCGCCAAGGTGATGAGGGTTTGTGGACCGACAAGACCGCCAAGAGCCTCAGGAATCTCTGGATCGGCTTGCTGCTGTTCTGGTGGATTCTATCGTGACCGTTCATCGTGGGCTGGGTCCGGGCCTCCTTGAATCATCGTACCAGTATTGCCTGGCGCATGAACTTGCGTCGCGTGGCATCAAGGTGCATTGCTCGGTGCCCGTCCCCCTGAAGTACAGGCAGGCAATGCTGGATGTCGGGTATCGACTCGACATGGTAGTGGATGGCCGGATTGTCGTGGAACACAAAGTCGTTGATGCGCTCGCCCCCGTTCATCTCGCCCAACTGATGACGTACCTGAAGCTCGGGGGACTGCGACTCGGATTCCTCGTCAACTGGAACGTGACGCGGATCCGGGATGGCATGCGCCGAGTCGTGTACCGTCACAACTAAGACCGCCAAGGGAATCCCCTTGGCGGTCTTTGCGGTCTTGGCGGTCAAATCAGACTCCAACTTCTACTGCCCACCCCCGCCGCCGGTGCCCCCCGTCCCCTCGATGATGCTGGGCCCGCCGATCAGGCGGTACAGCAGGTACAGCCCCGCGGTGATGCCGACGGAGAGCAGCGCCGTCCCGCCGGGGGCCAGGCGGCGCTGGCCCAGGGAGTTCACCCCCGCGCGCGGCACCGGCACCAGCTCGCCGCGCCACGAGGTGGGAATGCCCCGCTGGTTGGTGACCGACACCAGCGACAGCCGCAGGGTATCCGCGCTGGCTTCCACCACCTTCCCATTCACCTCCGCCACATCCGGCCCCAGCACCGGGGTCATCGCGCTGGAGCCGTCCCGATTGAGCTCGGCGCTGACCTGCGTGCCAACCTTCGGGCTCGGGGTCTCGACCGGCCTATAGGTGTAGCAGGCCGCCGTCACGGCGAGGAGCACGAGGCTCCCCGCCGCGCGGGCCGCGGCCCTAGTTCGCCAGCGGCGTGGATGACACATAATCCAGTACCGGGCAGGGGTTCGGGTCGTTCGGGTTCTGCCCCGTCGGCGGCACCGTCGGGGTGTTGGGGTTGGCGTTGATCTCCGTCAGGCCGTACGGCAGCCGGCCGGGGATCGGGGTGCTGGCGGGCACATTGGTGCCGGCCAGCGCCGCGGGCGCCAGCGACGGGAGGCAGGTCCGCTTGTAGTCGTTCCACACCTCCATGTTGAGGAAGAGGGTGACGTACTTCTCTTCCATGATGTTCTGCAGCGTCGCCGGTACCGGCCCGAGCGCCGGAAAGGTCACCGGCGCGCCGCCGGTGGCGCCATACACCCGGTTGGCGCGCACCGCGTCCAGATATGGCTGCGCCGCCGCCTGCCCGCCGGCATGGAACGCCGCCTCCGCCCCGATGAGCTGGGTCTCAGCCCAGGTGATGATCGGGTGCCGGAAGTCCCCGGGGCTCCCGATGCCATCAATGAAGGTGAAGCCGGAGTAGGTCCCGGCCGCGCCGTCCCCCGGATCGATCCCCGGGGCCACGACCATGCCGGTGGTGCCGCCGGGGCGGAAGCCCCAGAAGTCGGCCGGCGTGTTGCCCCCGGTGGCGGAGGTGAAGTAGAAGTTGAGCCGGGCCTGATCCTCGATGCCCGCCCCGATCCGCCGCTTCAGGATCTCGACCAGCGCGCTGCCGGGGCTGATGTCTCCCCGGGTGGCCATGAACTGCCACCAGATGCTCTGCCCGGTGGGGCTGGCGTTGTGGAACCAGAGCATGTCGTTCGCCGGCGTGCTGATGCCGAGGGGCACCTCGGCGAGCGCGAGGGCGTAGTTGGCCGGATCCACCTCCGCCAGGTGCATGTGGAACCGCGCCTTGAGCGAGTGGGCCACCTCGGTGTACACCGCGGCGAGTTGCGCGGCGCTGAGCCCGGCATAGATCAGCTCGGCGTTGTCGGCCGGGGGGCCGGCGTTGATGCCGCCGGGCGTCGCCGCGAGGTACACGGTGATCGCCGAGTCGAGCTGGGTCAGCGCGTCCTGGTACACCTGCAGCTGCGAGTCGAACGCCGGCGTCTCGCGGGTGCTGTCGGCGGCCTCGCGGTAGGGGATGTCCCCCCAGACCGACGCGGCGGTGCCCATGATCAGCGCCTCCCACACCTTGCCGATGCCGATGTAGAGCGAATCGTTCGCCGCGTGCGCCTTCTGCAGCATCTTGTGCAGGTCGAGCAGCCCGCCGCCGCCCTGCACCGTCTGGGTGGAGCCGTAGATGCCGCTGAAGTACGCGTCGAGGTCGATCGGCGCGATGCCGCCCCGGTCATACCCCACCTGCTGCCGGGCCGTCCCCGCGATCTGCTGCGCGTACATGAGGGAGCTCCGGGCGAGCTGCCCCTCGAAGGTGACCGCCTGCAGCGCCTGCACGCTGATGTACAGCGGGCCGGGGCGGCTGGTGGTCGTGGGATTGTTCGGCGTGCCGTCGATCCCGGGTCCGGTCAGGAACCCGTTGCACCCCGCGGCGCCGACTGCCGCCGCCAGCAGGAGTGCCGTCGTGAGTGAGCGTTTCACTGGGCACCTCAGCGGTTGAGGGTGATGGAGAAGATGAACGACTTGGTCTGGGGGTTGTTGAAGTACTCCACCCCCTGGACCGGCGTCGCCGAGCCGAGCACCGAGGTCTCCGGGTCCACGCCGGAGTAGCCGGTCCAGGTCACCAGGTTGCGGCCGGCGACCCGCACTTCCATGCTGGTGAAGCCGATGGTCCGGCTCACCCACGGCTGGTCCAGCACCACGCCCACGGCGATCTCGCGCAGCTTGACGAAGCTGGCGTCCTCCATGAACTGGCTGACCGGGCCGTTGAAGATCCCGCCGGCGCCGGTGAACCACGCCTCACCGAGCGGCACGGCCGTACCCGCGCCCGGGCCGGCCACCTGCTGCTTCCGGAAGTAGTCGGTGCCGAAGGTGTAGTTGCCGCCGTCGCGGTAGGTCTGGCTCTCCTTGCTGGTGCCGAAGTGATTGAGCGCGCCGCGGGTGCTGTTGGAGGCCACGCCGCCGCTCCGGATGTCGAGCAGGCCGGAGACCCGCACCTTCTTCCAGCGGAGCGCGGTGCGGAGCGAGCCGGTCCAGTCGGGATTCGGGTCGCCGATCACGTAGCTGGCGGCCGCGTCGAGCTGCGGGTAGCCGGTGGCGTCGATGTAGAGCGACTTGTTCGGCGCGCCCTGGCAATGTCCCGCGGTGTTGTCGATGTCCACCCCGCCCACGTTGAGGCCGCGGCCGCAGCGGACGAAGTCCCCGCCGTAGAACACGCCCAGCGGCTTCCCTTCCACCGCCACGCCCTGCACCCCGAGCCCGTTGGTGCCGCCCGAGAAGGGCAGCGGGGCGAACTGCACCCCGGCGAGGTTGGTCACGTTGCTCCGGTTCCGGGCCCACTGCAGCCCGACGTCCCAGCCGAAGTCCCGCCTGCTGATGGGCCGCAGGTTGAGGGCCAGCTCCCAGCCGATGTTCCGCAGTTCGGCGACGTTGGCCGGCTTCACGGTGTAGCCGGTGCTGCCCGCCACCGGGACGTTGAGGATCACGTCGCTGGAGAAGGCGCGGTAATGGGTGAAGCTCAGGTCGGCGTGGTCGCGCAGCAGCCCGAGGTCGAAGCCGGCCTCGAACTCCTTGACCCGCTCCGGCGCCAGGTCGCTGGTCGGGAGGTTGAAGGTGGTGATGAGCCCGCCGGGCCCGCCCACCGAGGGTCCCCAGCCGCCATCCGCCGAGGTCTGGGAGACGAGGGTGCTGGCGAGGAGGTACGGCGCCGGCTGGGTGCCGCTCTGGCCATAGGCCGCGCGCAGCTTGCCGTAGGTGAGGGCGCGCCGCTCCCCC
>JAEUJI010000139.1 GCA_016794805.1 Gemmatimonadota bacterium | reverse complement strand
GATCGTCCGGCCTGGGCTACGCCGTGGCCGAGGCGCTGTTCGCCGAGGGGGCGCACATCGCGCTCAACGGGCGCGACCCCGGCAAGCTGGATGGCGCGGTGCGCCGACTGGGCGCTTCCGCGCCGGCCGGTCGGGTCGCCGGCTTCCCGGCGGACGTCAGCAAGCCTGGGGCCGCCGCCGCGCTGGTGGAGCGGGTACACCACGAGATGGGTGGTCCGGACATCCTCCTCTGCAATGCGGGAGGCCCACCCGCCGGACCGGTCGAGTCGCATGCGCCCGAGACCTGGCAGCAGGCGCTCGAGGTCTCGCTCCTCTCCACGATCCACCTGAGCCTCGCCGCGCTGCCGCACATGCGGGTGGCAGGCTGGGGCCGCATCCTCTGCCTCGCCTCCGTGGCGGCGAGGCAGCCGTCCGCCGCGCTGATCCTCTCCACCACGGCGCGAGCGGGGGTCCTCGGCTTCGCCAAGGCGCTGGCCGATGAGGTGGCGGCGGAGGGGATCACGGTCAACGTGCTCTGCCCGGGCTATTTCGGGACCGAGCGCCTGACCGAGCTCGCCGCGACGCGCGGCAAGGCACAGGGGAGGAGCCCCGCCGAGATGCTTGCGGACATGGGCCAGGCGGTCCCCGCCCGCCGCATTGGGACGCCGGCGGAGTTCGCCGCCGCCGCGGCGTTCCTCGCCTCCGGCCCCGCCCGCTACATCACGGGCACGGTGCTCAGCGTTGACGGCGGGCTCACCCGCTCCATCCTCTGATGCTGGGGGTCAGGCTGGCCGTGGCGCTGCTCGCCGGCGCGCCGGCGGCCCTCGCGGGCCAGGTGGATTCGGCACCGCTGCACGCCGTCCTGGCCAACGGGTATCGCTTCGCCTATACCGATCGCGGGGCCGGCCGTCCGGTCGTGCTCGTGCACGGGGCGCTCACCGATTATCGCTTCTGGGCTCCGGTCGCCACCAGCCTGGCGGACAGCTTTCGGGTGATCACCCTCAGTCGCCGCTACCACTACCCGAATCCCTGGCGCCCCGACGATCCGCCATCCGGATTCGAGACCACCGCCGCGGATCTCGCCGCGGTGATCCGGGCGCTGCAGCTCGAGCACCCCGTGGTGGTCGGTCATTCGTGGGCTTCGCTGGCGGTACTCCAGCTTGCGCTCCGGGAGCCGGGCCGGCTGGGCGGGATCGTCCTGGTGAATCCGGTGGCGGATTCGTTCATCCCCGAGCCGGCACAGCGCCAGGCGGTCTCCGCCGCCCGGGCCGCGGGCTACCGCGACGCCCTCGCGCGCTTCGACCCGCAGGCACCGCTCCCGGCACTGGCCCGCCTGCTCCCCGCCTGGTTCGGGCCCGGGGCCCGGCTGGAGAGCCTCGAGCCCGGCGCCCGGGAACGCCTGATCGCGAACGCACACACGCTCCCCACCGCCGCGGCGGCGGAGCCCCGGATTCCTCCCCAGGCGCTCGAGCGCCTCGGGCTCCCGGTGCTGCTCCTGGGCGGCGAGGCTGCGCCGGCCGAAGAAGTGGAAACCGTGCGGGGACTCGCGGCGGTGCTGCCGGCGGCGCGCCGGGAGCTGGTCCCGGGTGGGGGCCGCATCCTGCCCCGTTCGCACCCGGGGGCCGTGGTGTCGGTCCTCCGCGAGTTCATGCGGTCGGTGGCGCCGTAGCCGAGCCCGCCGCACCGCCGTTAGCTTTGTCGCCCGTGGCCCCCGGATCCGCCGGCCCGCCACCATCCTCCGCCAGCCCACCCATGCGCGCTCTCGTCAAGACTGAAGCCGGTCCCGGAATGATCGTCCGCGACGTGCCGGTCCCGCCCTGCGGGCCGAGCGACGTGCTCATCAAGGTGCACCATGCGGGAGTCTGCGGCACCGACCTGCACATCTGGGAATGGGATGCATGGGCCAGCGCCCGGCTGCGGCCGCCGGTGGTCATCGGCCATGAGTTCGCCGGCGAGATCGTGGAGCTGGGCGCGGAAGCGCGGGCGGAGGGACTGCTCGCCGTCGGGGACCGGGTCACCGCCGAGGGACATATCGTCTGCGGTCATTGCCTGCCCTGTCGCACCGGCGACG
>JAEUJI010000085.1 GCA_016794805.1 Gemmatimonadota bacterium | reverse complement strand
TGGGGCTCGATGGCCGGCGGGCGGTGCCGGGCGACGAGATCCGCCATGATCGGGCAGCCGAGCAGGGAGGGGTGCATGGATGGAATCTATCGCCAGCCCCGCCATCCCTTGACAGTGGTCGGGTTCCCCCGGTAGCCTATGCCCATGCGATTCACTGAGCGGTTCGGCTTCTTCTTTTCGTTTACCACGCCCGGCGGCGCGTCGTCGTCCGGTGCGGGGAAGCCCTGACGCTCCCTGACACCCGGATCCCGATGCCCCGCCGATTCCCGGCGGGGCTTTTTTGTTTCTACCCGTGGAGCAGAGCATGCGCGTGGCAATCCAGGGCACCCGTGGCGCCTTCAGCGAGGCGGCGGCCCGCAGCCAATGGCCGGAGCTCGAGGTCGTCTCCTGCCGTGAGGTCGGCGATGTCGTGACCGCGGTCCGCGAGGGGCGGGCCGACGCGGGCTGCCTCGCCATCGAGAACTCGCTGGTCGGGTCGGTGACGCCGACCTACGACCTGCTGCAGGAGGCCTTCGGCGACGGCAACCTGGCGCTCTCCCGGGAGATCCTGCTCCCGGTGCACCACAGCATCATGGGGCTGACGGGCGCCTCGCTGGAGGGGATCAAGCGGGTCCTTTCCCATCCGGTGGCGCTGGGCCAGTGCCGGATCTGGCTCAACCGCCATCTCCCCGAGGCCACGCTGGTGAATGCCTGGGACACGGCGGGCAGCGCCGAGATCGTGGCCCGCGAGGGAGACCCCGCCCAGGCCGCCATTTGCTCCCGGCTGGCCAGCGAGGCCTACGGGCTCAGCGTCTTCGAGGACCGGATCGAGGATGATCCCACCAACCAGACCCGATTCCTGACCTTCACCCGCGCCGATGCCGCCACCCCCGAACCGGCGGAGAGCACCCTCCCGCAGAAGACCAGCCTCATCGTCTGGACCGACCACCGGCCCGGCATGCTGGCGGCCGTGCTGCAGGCGTTCGCCGGACGGGGCGTGAACCTGACCAGCCTCCAGTCGCGGCCGGAACGCTCGGCGCCGTGGACCTACCGGTTCTACTTCGACGTGGAGGGGGGGCAGCTCGAACCGCGGCTGCAGGAGGCGCTCGAGTCCATCGAGGCGCTGGCCTCCCGGATCGTGGTGCTGGGGAGCTATGCCGCGTGGCAGGGAGCGGGCGCGATCGTCGGGCCGACGGCGCCGCGCCCGCCGCACCTCCGCCCCAAGCCGGACCTGCCGCTCTTCGACCGGCGGCAGCACCCCGACGGCACCGTGGTGCGGGTCGGGGCGGTCGAGATCGGCGGCCCGCGGCCAGTACTGATCGCGGGGCCCTGCTCGGTGGAGAGCGAGGAGATGATCCTCCAGACCGCGATGGGCGTGGCGCAGGCCGGGGCGGACATGCTGCGCGGCGGCGCGTTCAAGCCCCGCACCTCCCCGTACGACTTCCAGGGCCTCGGCGTGAAGGGGCTCAAGTTCCTGGCCGAGGCGCGGGAGCGGAGCGGGCTGCCGGTGGTCACCGAGGTGATGAGCTGGGAGGAGGTGCCGCTGGTGGCGCGCTACGCCGACATGCTGCAGATCGGCGCCCGCAACATGCAGAATTTCGCCCTGCTCCGCGCCGCGGGACGGAGCGGGAAGCCGATCCTGCTCAAGCGTGGCGGGGGCGCCACCATCGAGGAGTGGCTCCACGCGGCGGAGTACATCCTCTCCCACGGGAACCCCAACGTGGTGCTGTGCGAGCGCGGCATCCGCACCTTCGAGCGGGCCACCCGCCACACGCTGGACCTGAACGCCGTGGCGCTGGTCCGGGAACGGACCCACCTCCCCGTGCTGGCGGACCCGAGCCACGCCGCCGGGGTACGAAGCATTGTCCCGGCGCTCACCCTCGCCGGCCTCGCGGCCGGGGCCCAGGGCGCGATCATCGAGGTGCACCCCGACCCGGACCACGCCATGAGCGACGGCGCCCAGAGTCTCGACATCCCCGGCTTCGCCCGGCTGGCGGCGCAGATCCGCGCCGCGGAACCGGTCGGCGCCTGATGCGCTCCACGCCCTGCCTGCTGGTCTTCGACGGCTTCGCCGACTGGGAACCGGCGTACGCCGTCGCGGAACTCCGGCGGAGCGGCGGCCATCAGGTGCGCACCATCGGCCTGACCGCCGAGCCAGTGGTCTCCATGGGCGGGCTCACCGTGCTGCCGGATGAGGACATTGCCGACCTGGACCCGGAGTTCATCCGGCTCCTGATCCTGCCCGGCGGCGACCGGTGGGAGACCGCGCCACCGGACCCTTCCCTGGAGGGACTCATCGGCGCGCTGCTCAAGGCGCGCACCCCCGTCGCGGCGATCTGCGGCGCCACCGTGGCGCTGGCGCGCGGCGGCTTTCTCAAGGGCCGGCGCCATACCAGCAACGGCCTCGACTACCTGAAGGAACAGGCGCCGGACTACGGCGGCGAGGAGCAGTACGTGGACGCCCTCGCGGTGCGGGACCGGGGGCTGATCACCGCGAGCGGGCTCGGCGCGGTGGAGTTCGCGCGGGAGATCTTCGAGGAACTCGGGGTGTTCAGCCCGGAGGAGCGCGAGGAGTGGGTGCGGTTGTTCCGGGGGCGGTAGGCGATTGGGCGATTGGGCGGCTCGGCGGCTCGGCGGCTCGGCGGCTCGGCGGCTCGGCGGCTCGGCGCGAAAGATAAGGCTGGTGTGAATCGGGCTTCATGCAAGCTCCGCCCCCTTGCGGCCGGGTGCCTCGACCCCGAAGCTCCACGCATGACCCACCCGCCCAGCGGCGCGGCCGCCCACCCCCTCAGCGCCTGGTTCCTCGGTCCCCGGGCCGAGAACGCGCCGGTCTGGACCGAACTCTTCGATCACATCTTCCAGGACTACATCCACTGGCGGCGGAACTACTTCCCCGCCGATCCCTGGATCGTGGGCCGGCTCCGCCGCCGGAGCCCCGAGCATGAGGCCTGGCTCGACAGCCTCACCGGCCACCTCGACGGCATCCTCAGCGAGCTCAAGTACCACTTCCCGATGCACTCGCCGCGCTACAACGCGCACATGACATCGGAGCAGAGCCTGCCCGCGGTGCTGGGGTACTTTGCCGGCCTGCTCTATAACCCGAACAACGTCACCGGGGAAGCCGCGCCGATCACCGTGGCGCTGGAGCTGGAAGTCGGGCGGATGATCGCCGGGATGCTCGGGTACGACCCGGCCCGGGCCTGGGCCCACATCTGTTCCGGCGGCACCCTGGCGAACATCGAAGCGCTCTGGGTGGCGCGCACGGTGCAGTTCGCCCCGCTCACGGTGCGGGACTACTGCCGCGCGGAACAGCTCGCGTTCCCGGTCCGGCTCCCCAACGGCACCGAGGCGCCCATCACCAGCCTCGACGACCGCACCCTCATCTCCCTCACCCCCGCGGTGGCCGGCGGCATCTTCCGCGAACTGGCGCAGCACCTCGAGCGCACCCGGGGGCTCTCCCCTACCGCCGCCCTCGGCCAGGTAAACGCAGCGGTCGCGGCCAGCCGCTGGAACATCGCCCGACGGGGCCTCGGTCCGGTCCTCGCGGAATCGGGGCTCCGGCCGGTGGTGCTGGCGTCGGCGGCGGCGCACTACTCGATCGCCAAGTCCTGCAATGTCCTGGGGTACGGGGAGGACGCGGCCCGGCTGGTGCCGGTCAACGCCCGGTTCCAGATGGACCTGGACGCCCTCGAGGCCACGGTCGCGGCGCTCCGACCCGAGGAGTACGTCGCGGCAGCGATCGGCATCGTCGGTACCACGGAGGAGGGAGCGGTGGATCCGATCCACCGGATCCGCGCCTTCCGGGAGCAGTATGAGCGGCGGGAGAATCGCTCCTTCTGGCTGCACGTGGACGCCGCGTGGGGTGGGTATCTCCGGACGCTCTTCTGCGGCGCGGCGCTCACGGTGGAGGAGCGATTCGAGCTCGACGTGGGACTTGATACGCCGGACCTCCGAACCGAGGAGATCCGCTGGAACGATCCGGAGACTTCGGCGGCCTTCCTGGCCATGGCGGACAGCGATTCCACCACGGTGGACCCGCACAAGATGGGGTACATCCCCTACCCCGCCGGCGTGGTGGCCTTCCGTGACAGCCGGGTGACGGAGTTCATCACCCAGCGGGCGCAGTATCTCGGCGACGCCGGGCTGGGCGTGGGATCGGTGGAGGATCCGGTCCAGGTCACCGCCATGGGCCCCCTGATCCTCGAAGGCTCGAAGCCCGGGGCGGCGGCGCTGGCCTGCTGGCTGGCGCATCGCACCATCCCGCTCACCAGCGACGGACATGGCCAGGTGGTGCGGGTGACGCTGCTCAACGCCCGGCGGCTGGAGCGGCTGCTGACCCGGCACCGCGCCCTGTTCCTCAAGCTGGAGCGGGAGCGAGGCACGGAACCGGCAGCGCCCTCGCCCTTCACCTTCTTCCCGATCGCGGAGCCGGAGACCAACCTGGTCTGTTTCGTGGCCCGGCAGATGACATGGCGGGATGGTGGCCTGGTGCCGGCGCCGGCGTCGCTCGGCAGCATCAACCGGCTGAACGAGCTCATCTTCAACGCGGCCAGCATCCCCGGCGCCCGCTCGCCGCACCGGCTTTCGGCGGCGCAGCCGTTCTTCATCTCCCGCACCCGCTTCGAGGAGGGGCAGTATCGCGGCGCCACGCTCACGCACCTGCTGACCCAGCTGGAGATCGGGGAGCGGGACTATGCGCGGGAGGGGCTCTTCGTGCTGCGTTCCACGGTGATGAACCCGTGGCACAGCGAGGCCCGGCAGGCGGGGATGGACTACCTGTACGAGTTCGTGCGGTTCCTCCACCGGTCCGCGGCGGAGGCAATGCGGGAGATCAGTCCGCCACCTGCCCCGTGACGATCTCCCGCTTCTTCATGCGGACGATCCGCAGCTTGAAAGTCTCCCCCTCCCCGTAGCTGCGCAGCACCCGCACCAGGTGGGCCGGCCCCATCAGGGTGCGTCCATCCACCGAAAGCACCACGTCGCCGGGCTTGAGACCCAGGCGGGAATCCGGTGGCAGGTTGACCACCAGGATCCCCTCGTCGGTGCCGAAGTACTTGCCGAGCCCCGGGTTCATCGGCGCCAGCTCCAGATTGGCCAGCGGCGTCCCCAGGGTGTAGATCGGCGCGGGGATGCGCATCGGGGCGCGCACCTTCATCGAGTCGAGCCGGAAGATCCCCTCGAGGGCCTCCGGGTTGCCATCGAACTGCACCGTGTAGCGGCGCCGGGCCTCCGCCGCCGCGGGATCGTCGGGGCCGAAGGCGTAGCCGAAGCTCCCGTCAGGGCCGCGCCAGGTGAGGGCGGGCTCCTCCCCGGCGATGACCGAGGCGTTCCGCCGCTGGCCGCCGCGGAGGTACTCGATGGCCAGGGTGTCGCCGGGCTTGAAGTCCGCCATCAGCTCGAGCAGCCGGATCCCCGAGGACGAGACGTCGCGCGACATGGACGGCAGCGGCATGGTGACCGCGGTCCGGTTGAGGCTGGTGATCACGTCCCCGGAACGGATGCCGGCCCGGGCGGCGGGACCATTCGGGGTCACGCTCTGGATGCGGGCGCCGAGGGAGTCGTCGTCCCGGGGGCGCAGGTCCAGCGACACGCCAAGCTTGGCGCGCCGGGTGGTGATGACCTGGATCTGGCCCTCGAACATCGGGCCGGGCGGGGGAGGCGTGCGCCGGACGAAGACCCGGTCTCCTTCAGGCGGCCGGGTGGGTTCCTGGGCGGAGAGGACCGTGAGCTGGCCGTGGAGGATGCCCAGGAGGAGGACGGCGGGAAACGGACGCATGGCGGGCTAGAACCCCACGTTGCTCGCGCGCGTGAGGTGGACGTCCACCAGCGCGTCGAGCAGCCCCACCCGCTCCTGCCACAGCCGCAGCAGCGCGGCGTCACGGGTGCGGGCATCGAGCATCTGCACCGTGTTCAGCTGCCGGTCCAGCACGGCGATCCGGTCCTCGAGCTCCCCGGCCACCCGGGCGGTGACGCCGTCGGTGACCCGGGCGTCGGGGTTGTAGGCCTCGAGCACCCGCTCCAGCTGATTCGAGCGGGCCATCACGTCATCGATCGCCACCGCGGTCGTGACCTGGGCCGTCTCGGTCCGCCGCTGCAGGACCACGAGGGTGAGCGCCGCGGCCGCGGCCAGCCCGCCCACAGCCGCCCAGCGGAGCCGCCGGACGCGGCGTGCGGCCGCGGCCCGGCTGTTCACCGCCGCCCACTGGTCCCGGGCGGGCCGGAGCGCCGGCAGCGCCTTGAGCCGGGCCACCCGCTGGTCCAGCCGCTGCAGCTCCGCCTGACACGCCGCGCAGCCGGCCAGGTGCTCCCGCGCCGTCGCGGTGCCCGGCTCCGCGCCCGGCTCCCGCAGCGCGACCAGCTGGTCCATGGAGAGGTGGCTCACGCGCGGGCCTCCTCCTCCCCGAGCCAGCGGCGGAGGCGCGTGTGGGCGCGGGCCAGCTGGGACTTGGAGAAACTCACCGTCTTCCCCATCATGCCGGCGATTTCTTCGTGGGTGTAGCCTTCGACGTCGTGCAGCCAGACCACCGCGCGGCTGGTCTCGGGCAGCCGCTCCAGCGCCGCCTCGAGGTCCATCCGGAGCCCGCCATCCACCTTCATCGTGGGGCGGTGGAACTCCTCGTCCAGTTCATCGGTGTCGCGATACTTGTTGCGGCGGAGACGCATGAGCGCCTTGCTCGCCGCGATGCTGCGGACCCAGCCCCAGAGACTGCCATCCCCCCGGTACTGGCCGATGCTGCGGCAGACCTCGTAGAAGGTCTCCTGCAGCACGTCCTCGGCGTCTTCCACCGTGCGGCAGATGCGCCGTGCGAGGTTGTACACCGGCGTCTCGTAGGCACGGTACACCCGCTCCAGGGCGGCGGCGTCGCCGGCCCGGGCGCGGGAGAGGACGACTTCCGAGTCAGTAAGCACGTAGGCGTCGTTCATGACGCCGGGAAAGATGCTGGAGACGGGGTGACCGTTGCAGGGGGAGCCCCGGAATCGGCGCTAAGCCGGAGGGTGCCGATGTCACGGGTGGCTCAGGGGTCATTGTTCAAGTCCTTTCACGACAGCCGGTTAGGTGAATGGAACTGGCCCAGACCCGCTGATCGGCAGATTAGGATCAGCATGACGTCAACATCCGGCCACTTTCAATACAACAAGCCGGCCCGCCGCAAGAACCGAGGAGGCCACTACGGCGTCGGTGGGGTCGAGGATGCAAGTCCGGAACCGAGGGGTATTTCCTGTTGCGCGTTCCCGGATCGTGGCCTAGCCTAGACCCATCCCCGCCACCCAGGCTCTCCGTCATCATGGTTCGTCTCCCCCGCTCCGCCCCTGGCGCCACTCTGGTCCTGCTCTGCTCCCTCGGGTGGACCACCCTGGGCGCCCAGCACCGGTACGCCGACCCGGCGGGCCGGTTCGAGCTGCGGGTGCCGGCGGGGTGGTCCGCCAGCCCGCTCAGCGATGGCGCCGCCAGCCTGCGGAAGGCGAACGCCACCGTGGTGATCATGCTCTCCGGCGGTCCGCCGGCCGACGCGCTGGAACGGCTGCTGCTGCAGCACCGCCTGTGGAAGGAGTTCCGGGAGATCCGCCGGGGGGAAGACTCGCTCGGTGGGCGCGCGGGGCGGTATGTGCTCGCCTCGGGTCGGGATCCGCGCGGGGCGGCGCAGACCGTCCGGATCATCGCGGTCGAGGCCGATAGCGGCACCCTGCTCCTCGTGGCCCGCGCCCCAACGGGGGAGTTCGACGCACTGGCGCCGGCCGTGGAAGGAATAGGCCGGGGCATCAGGCTGAGCGGGGAGCCGCCGCCGGTCGCCCACGCGGATCCCCCCGCGCCGGCGACGACCCCGCCCCCGTCCCCGGTAGCCGAACCCACGCAGCCCCCCGCACCGGCGACACGAGACCGCGCGTTCCTCGGCGTCTCCACCCGCACCGTGGACTCGGTGGAGGTGAAGCGGCACGGGCTGGACCAGGTGCGCGGGGCGATTGTCGGACAGCTTTATCCCGGCGGGCCCGCGGAGCAGGCCGGGCTCGAGGTGCTGGATGTCGTGATCGGTGCGGATGGGAGCCCGATCAACGCCCCCGAGGACCTGATGGCAGCGGTGGCGAAGCACCGGGCCGGCGAGACGATCACCCTCCAGGTGGTGCGCCAGGGACAGATCGGGACCGTCAGGGTGAAGCTGGGGAGACCGCCGGAGCCGTAGAGCAGGACGGCAGGACGGCAGGACGGCAGGACGGCAGGACGGCAGGACGGCAGGACGGCAGGACGGCAGGACGGCAGGACGGCCACAATACATCCGGATTGGGATCCATGCGAGCGCGATTCGTGATCAGAATGGGAGCAATCTTCGCGCTCGGCATCGCGGGCGCCCTGCCGGCGCAGCAAACCCGTGGGACCCCAGCGACGAGGAGCGGCGTCATGCGCATGCGGCTGGTGAAGATCATGGACACCCAGGGCTGGGGCACGCCGGTGGAAGCCGCTCGCCTGCTGATTCCCTCTGACTGGAAGACTGAAGGCGGCATCCAGTGGGCCCAGGGAATGCTCCGCTGCCCGCAGAACATCATCCAGGCGCGCTGGCGGGCGGTATCGCCCGACGGCCTCACGGGATTCGAGGTGCTGCCGCAGTACTCCTGGGTCTGGTCCGACGACCCGATGCAGCAGCAGACCATGCAGCAGAGCGCCGCCGCGGGGATGGCCTGCGACGTCAATCCGGTGCTGAGCCCGATGGACTTCCTGGCCCGCATGGTGGTGCCGCGGCTGCGGCAGCAGGCGCGGGTGGTGGGCGGTGAGCCGCTCCCCGCGCTCTCCCGGGCGGAGCAGGTGGGGCTCGACCGGAGCTACGCCGGGATGGTGCAGCAGGGGCTGCTGCGGAGCGCGCGGGCGGAGGCGGGGCGGGTCCGGGTGCAGCACAGCATCGGGAACCAGCCGGTGGAGGAATGGCTGAGCGCCACGGTCACCACGATTGCATCGCCCAGCGCCAACAGCGCCGCCCTGCTGAACGGCGGCATGGCGATGACCGCCACCAACTTCTCGGTCATGGCGTACAACATCTACGCCACCTGGGCCCCGCGCGGCCAGCTGGACGGCAACGCCAAGCTGTTCGCCACGATCTTCGCGTCGGTGCGGCCCAACCCGCAGTACCAGGCCGCCGCGGGCCAGTGGCTGGCCGGCATGGCCCGCACCCAGCGCGAGGGGGCGATGGACCGGCACCGGATCTGGCGCGAGGCCCAGGCCCAGATCAGCGCCTCGATCCAGCAGACCTACGCCCAGAACCAGGCGGTGCAGGACCGGATGGCGGAGCAGTTCGGCCAGACGATTCGGGGGGTGGAGACGTACATCGACCCGAGGAGCAACGAGCGGGTGGAGCTGGTGGGGGGCTACACGGCCGCGTGGAGCAACGGCAAGGGAGAGTACATCCTGTCCGATTCCCCCAACTTCAATCCGGCGACCACGTTCCAGGAGGACTGGCGGCAGATGCAGCGGCCGCCGCGGTAGGCCCCGCCGACACCCTCAGTTCGATTCCCAGGGTCGAGGCACCTCGAGCGGGACGTAGCTTGCGGCGGTGTCCGCCGTGCCCAGCTCGCCTTCGTAGGAGCTGCCCCAGCAGTAGACCGCCTGATCCTCAGCGACTCCGCAGGTGTGAGAACTCCCCGCACTCAGGCGCGTGAATCGCAGGTCGGTCTCCACGGCCGCGGGGCGCCCAAGGGTACCGTGGTGGCCAGTTTCTGGCCCGACCCCCCAGCAATAGGCGCGGCCACTCCGCCCTACCGCACAGGAGTGCCTCCCGCCAGCCGTTATGTCGATGGCTGATTCCGGCAGCTGGACCTGGTGCGGTCGGAGGTGCGGGAGTCCGGTGCCGTCACCGAGCGGAGTGCCGCCAAAGCCTCCCCAGCACCAGACCGCGCCGGCCCGGGCGCAGGTGTGAATGGCGCCGGCCGAGACCTGCTCCACCTGGCTCAAGGCCAGGATCGCCGGGGTCCAGACACAGGTGAGGTCGTCATAGAAGCAGGCCGCTCCGGTCAGGACCTGCGCCCAATCGGAACCCACGAGACTTTCGAGGCCCCAGCATGCCAGGGTTCCATCCACCCTGATGCCACAGGTGTGGTCGCCACCGGCGGTGATCGAGCGGAACTGGTTCCCGCCCGCCACCCGGTTGGGCGTCGCGTCGCCGAGCGAAAGGGTGTCCGGGATTCCCTGCCCGCGCTTGCCGAAGAGGTTGCTGCCCCAGCAGACGGCTTCCCCGTTCAGCATGAGCCCGCAGGCATGCCCGAAGTAAGTGCTCAGTCCACCGAGCGGCAGGGTGTCCTCCAGAATCGTAGGGACGGCGCCATAGGACGCACCCTGGTCAATCCTGAACCAGTATCCCTGGCACCAGGCGGCACCCGCAGAGTCGGTGGCGCAGAGCGAGTAGCCCCCACGGGCGAGGGCGAAGCTGGTGACGGGTCCGGGGATCGCGATCCGAACCGGGGTCGGATCTCCATTCTGGAATTCCCCGGGGTTCAGCCCCCAGCACCACAACGAGCCGTCCTCTATCAGGGCGCAACTGGTCCCGGCCCCCGCCTGCAAATCGACAATGGCGGGGTGAAGCCTCGGGGCCGACGGGAGGCCGGCTGGATCGTTGCAGGCGGAGAGGGCGAGAAGCGCGAGTAGTGGCAACGGAAGGCGACGCATGAGGTCAACTCCGGAGCGCGGGTGGCGCCTGGGCGCCCGTTCGTGGAACGGCAGTATCAGGTTTGGTTGGCAGGTACGGGGGGCGCGGCCAGGGGCCCCCAGACAATGACGGCGGAAGGCGACGGAGCCACACAGCCGGGCGCCCGCCGCTGGCTAGCGGTCCACGAACCGTTCCGCGATCCGCGGCAGCAGCGCGTTGAAGCTCAGGTCGCTGTTGACGATCAGCGCCAGCACCAGCCGCTCGTCGGGGAAGATCACCAGGTTCGAAGTCCCGCCCATCGCGCCGCCGGTGTGGCCCACGATCCGGTGCCCATGGTCGTCTCGCCGCGACCCCCAGCCGATGCCGTAGCCGGTGCTGCCGCCGTCGCGCAGCGTGAGCGGCGCCCAGAGGGTGTCCCGGGTTGCCGGCCGGAGCACCCGCCCCTCCAGCAGGTTCCGCCCCAGCCGCACCAGGTCTTCCGCCGTGGAGAGAAACCCGCCTCCCGCCCATTTGTAGCTGTTGTCCACGTAGGGGGCATTCTGTGCCGGGCTCAGCGAGTCCCGGTGGACGTAGGCGCGGGCGCGCCAGGGGATGATGCTGTCGGGCCATTCGGGCACCGTGCGGGTCATGCCCATCGGGCCGAACACCCGCCGCTGCATGAACGAAAGAAACGGCTCCCCGCTCGCCCCCTCGATGACCGCGCTGATCAGGTTCCAGCCGTACGAGGAATAGCTGTAGCGCGTCCCGGGCTCGAAGTTGAGCGAGTCGTCCGCAAAGATCCCCACGCCCTCCGCCACGGTGGCGTAGGGCCGCATGCTCTCGAACTCGCCGTCGCGATAGTGGCGGATGCCGGCGACATGCCCCGCCACCTGCCGCACCGTCACCGGCCAGGGCTTGGGGGGGAAATAGGGGACGTAGCGCTGCACCGGGGCGTCGAGGTCGAGCTTTCCCTCCTGCAGCAGGAGACCGAGCCCGATGCTGGTGACCGGCTTGGAGATGCTCGCGATCCGGAACCGGGTGAGCGGCGTGACCGGCACCTCCTGCTCCACGTCGGCCAGGCCGAACCCCTCGCTCCAGATGAGGAGGCCATCCTTGATGACCGCGATCTGGGCCCCGGGGATCCGGAGCGCCGCCATGGTGTCGCGGATCTGGGCCCGGCTCACCGCGATGGCCTCCGCAAGGCGCGCGGCCGGCTCCTGCGCGGGGAGCCGGCCGGGGGCGAGAATCGCGAGCCCGAGGAGCGCCGCCGAGCGGCTCATCCGGCCACCACGATGTTGATCAGCCGGTTGGGCACGTAGATCACCTTCCGGATCTCCTTCCCGTCGGTGAAGCGGCGCACTGCGGCGTCGGCCAGGGCCGTGGCCTTCGCCACCTCTTCCGGCGCGTTCCGCGGCACGGAGACCCTGGAGCGGGTCTTGCCGCTCACCTGCACCGGCAGCTCGATCTCGTCGGAGACGGCGAGCGCCTCCTCCCACTGGGGCCAGCCGGCGTCGAAGACGCTGCCGGCGCCCCCCAGCCGTTCCCAGCACTCCTCGGCGAAGTGCGGCGCGAACGGTGCCAGCATCACCACCAGGTCGCGGACCATCGCCTTGTCGTGGCAGCCCGCTTCCTTCATGTGGTTCACCAGCTCCATGAGCGCCGCGATGGCGGTGTTGTAGCGCAGCGCCTCGATGTCCTCGGCGCACTTCTTCCGGGTGGCGTGCCACCGGGTGACCAGCTCCTTCCGCAGCTCGCCCCCCGAGTCCTCCACCGCCCCCACCATGAGCCACACCCGCTCGAGGAAGCGGCGCGGGCCGTTGATCCCGGCGTCCCGGAAGTCGCCCCCCTCCTGCAGCGGGCCGAGGAACATCAGGTACATGCGGAAGGTGTCGGCGCCCCACTGCGCGATGTACTCGTCGGGGATCACCACGTTGCCCCGCGACTTGGACATCTTGCTGCCGTCCTTGACGATCAGGCCGTGGGCCCGGAACCGGGTGAATGGCTCCTCGAACTGGAGGTGGCCCAGGTCCTGGAGCACCATCGCCAGGAACCGGGAATACAGCAGGTGCAGCACGGCGTGCTCGTTGCCGCCGATGTAGGTCGTGACCGGGCACCAGGTCCTGGTCCGCGCCGGATCGAAGGGCCGGTCGTGGAACTCGGTGCTGGGGTAGCGCAGGTAGTACCACGCGGAGTCGAGGAAGGTGTCGGACACGTCCGTCTCGCGGCGGGCGCGCTGGCCGCAGTCGGGACAGGGGACGTAGTACCACTCCTCGTGCCGCGCCAGCGGCGAGACGCCGCTGTCATCGGGCCGGAAGTCCTCGATCGGCGGCAGGATGACCGGCAGGTCCCGCTCCGGCACCGCCACCGGCCCGCACGCGTCGCAGTAGATGATGGGAATCGGCGGGCCCCAGTAGCGCTGCCGGGAGATGCACCAGTCATGCAGCCGGTACTGGACCACGGCCTTGCCGCGGCCCTGCACGGCCAGCCAGTCGGTGATGGCCCGCTTGCCCGCCTCCGCCTCCATGCCGTCGAACCGTCCGGAGTTGACCAGGCGGAAGCCGGCGACCTCCGTTTCCGCCGCCGCGAGCGGCGCGCCGGCGGCCTGGCCTTCGCCCGCCAGCACCCGGACGATCCCCAGCCCGAACTGCGTCGCGAAGGCGAAGTCCCGCTCGTCGTGGGCCGGCACCGCCATGATGGCGCCGGTGCCGTATTCCATCAGCACGTAGTCCGCGATCCAGACCGGCACCGGCTTCCCGGTGGCGGGATTGGTGGCGTAGGCCCCGATGAAGACGCCGGTCTTGTCCTTCTCCCCGACCTTCCGCGCCACCAGGTCCTTGGCGGCCGCCGCCTTCACGTAGGCCTCGACCACGGCCTTCCGGTCCGGCGTGGTCAGCGTCGCCACCAGCGGGTGCTCCGGGGCCAGCACCATGAACGTGGCGCCGAAGATGGTATCGGGCCTCGTCGTGAAGACAGTGATACTCGCCGGTCCGCCGGTCCGACGGTCCGACGGCACCTCGAAGCTGATTTCCGCGCCCTCGGACTTGCCGAGCCAGTTCCGCTGCGCGGTCCGGGTGGTCTCCGACCAGTCGATCGTGTCCAGATTCCGCAGCAGCCGGTCGGCATACTCGGTGATCCGGAAGAACCACTGCTCCAGGAACCGCTGCTCCACCGGGGTGCCGCAGCGCTCGCACAGGCCATGCTCCACCTGTTCGTTGGCGAGCACGGTCTTGCAGTTGGGGCACCAGTTGACCGCGGCCTTCTTCTTGTAGGCCTTGCCCGCCTTGAACAGCTGCAGGAAGAGCCACTGGGTCCACTTGTAGTACTCGGGATCGGTGGTGCTCAGCGCGTGGCGCCAGTCGAACATCCCCCCGATCCGCTCCAGCTGCCGGGTGAAGTTGGCGATGTTCTTCGGGATCAGCTGCGCCGGGTGGAGCCCCACCTTGATCGCGTAGTTTTCGCTGTGGATGCCGAAGGCGTCAAACCCGATCGGCTCGAAGACATCGTAGCCCTGCAGCCGCTTGAACCGGCCGTAGACGTCACTGCCGGTGAACGCGAACATGTTCCCCACGTGCAGCCCCTCCGCGGAGGGGTAGGGGAACATCATGAGGTTGTAGAAGGGGCGGCGGGGGCGGTCCAGGTCCGGCTGGTTGGTGCCCCGCTCGGCCCACCGGGCCCGCCACTTCGCCTCGACCTCGTCGGGGCGATAGCTGTCGCTGGTGTCGGTCATAGGGCGGGGAATCTACGTTAAACCGTGGGAAACGGGAAAAGGGAACCGGCGGGGGGCGGCCGCTTCCCGTTTCCCGCCTCCCTCCCTAACTTCCTCTCTCCTCCCAACTTAGCCCATACCATGGCCAGCTCGCGCCAACGCTTCGTGCAGCAGATGTACCTGACGGCGGCCGCGCTGATCCTGGCGCTGGGGCTGCTCTTCGTCGCCGCGCTGTGGCTGTTCTACGGCCGCACCAGCGGCGGGCGCGAGTTCACCGGCGCCGTGGCCCTCGCCCTGCTGGTGTACATGGTGGGCGGTCTGCTGGTTGCGGTGTTCCTGGTGAGCTGGTCGGTGCGCAGCATCCTCCGCCCGCTGGGGAACACCATCGTCGTGGCCAGCCGGGTTGCGGAGGGGGACCTCTCGGTCGCGATCTCCAGCACCGGGTCGAAGACGACCGACAGCCTCACCGAGTCGGTCGGCGCCATGCTGCGCGAGCTGCGCAACCTGGTGACCGCGATCCGGGGCAACGCGCAGGACGCGGCGGCCATGGCCGAGGAGATTTCCTCCTCCACCCAGGAGATGAGCGCCTCCACGCAGGAAGTCTCCAGTACCTGCAACGACCTCACGGACCGGGCCACCAAGCAGGCCACCCTGGTGCGGGCCGCCGCGGAGGACGCCACCAAGATCCTCGAGATCGCGGAGACCCTGGCCCAGAGCGCGGTGCAGGCGGCGCAGCGGAACGCAGCGCTGGCCCAGCTCGCCCGCGATCACCGGGACGACCTCAACACCAGCTCCCACGAGCTGCAGCACCTTGCCGAGGAGATCAGCCGCGGGGCGGAGGAGGCGGCCGCGCTGGCGGCGGCCTCCGAGGAGATCGAGGAGTTCGTCACCCAGACCAAGGCCATCGCCCGGCAGACGCACATGCTGGCGCTGAATGCCGGGATCGAGGCGGCGCGCGCCGGTGAGGAGGGCAAGGGGTTCGCGGTCGTGGCGGAGGAGGTGCGGAAGCTGGCCGGGCAGGCGGCGCAGGCGGCCACCCTGACCAGCGATACCGTCCGCGCGGTGCAGGTCCGGGTGGCGACGGCCCGGGACCGGCTGCTGCGGCTCGCCAAGGGCGGGGAGGCCGCCCGGGCCACCGCGGCCAAGGCGGCCGACGGGCTCTCCCGCGTGGCGGAGGATGCGCACCAGACCGACGAGTGGAGCCGCCAGATCTCCAGCTCGGTCGGCGACGTGCGGGGGCTGATTCAGGGGATCGCGAGCCGGATGCAGGAGGTCTCGGGCGGCACCGAGGATGTGGCCGCCGCGGCGCAGGAGATCGCGGCCAGTGCCGAGGAGCTGAGCGCCAGCACCGAGCAGGTGGCGAGCTCCGCCCACGCGCTCGCGCAGGCGGCGCAGGGACTCTTCTCCCAGGTGGGCCGCTTCAAGGTGGAGTAGCGAGCAGCTCCAGCGCCCCCGCCAGCTCCTCCGGGCGCACCTCGCCCATGTGGCGCAGCCGGAGCCGCCGGGGGTTTTCCGGAATCTCCTCCGCCCAGGTGACACCGCGCGCCGCCAGTGCGGCCATCGCCTCGCCCGCGGTTCGGTCGGCCGCCAGTTCCAGGCAGGTGAAGCCCGGCGCGCGGCGCGGGACGGCACCGAGCAGCCGGACGGCGGCCTGGCGCTCCCCCCACTCATCCGCGAGACGGCGCAGCGCGGCGTGCCGGCTCCACCGCGCCTCCAGTCCCTCGACTTCCAGGATCCGCCGCAGCCGCTCGTCCAGCTCCGCGGCCAGCGGGGCCGGCACCGGCCCAGCCGCCTGACCGCGGCTTGCCGCCGCCTGCTGCCGCACCAGGTCCAGCTCCTCTCCCCTGTCAGGCTCAGTGCGGGCGCGGGCCAGCGCGCGCCGCGACACCGCGGCGAATGCCAGCCCCGGTGCCAGCGCCAGGCCATGATCTCCCTGCGCCACGACACAGTCGAGTCCCCAGCCATCGGTTTCCACGGCGGTCGTCCCCAGCGAGCCGCTCGCCTCCACCAGGAGCAGCAGTTCCCGGCGGGCTCGCACCACCCGCGCCAGCTCCGCCAGCGGAGCCAGGGTGCCGGCGGCGAGGTCCGCATGGGCCAGCACCACGGAATCGACCGGCGGGCCGGCGAGGAACCGCGCCAGGTGGGAGGGCTCCACCACCTCCCCCGGCCGCACCATGAGGCGCAGGACTTCCTTGCCAAGCGCCTCGGCGGCGCGGGCCAGCGTCTCCCCGGCGGGGCCGGCCACCAGCACCAGGGCCCGGTGTTCCACCAGGGCGCGGAGCGCCATCTCCATGAGCAACGGCCCCGGGACCGGGACGGTGAGCACCGGCTCGGTGGTGCGGAAGACGCCGCGAAGGCGGAGGGATGCGCTGGCCAGCTGGGCGGAGGAGCCGTGACTCACGTTGGGCCTGGTGCGGGTGCAGTTCGGGAAAGCGGTTGTGGCCCCAGGCGCCGGCGAGGCTCAGGACCCGAGAGCGGGAAGTACATTCCGGGCATGCCACCCACAGGCACGGCCTCCGGGCGCTTCCCTCGGCACCGTCTGCAGCTGCGGTCGCGACGGGTGCTGCTCATCGGCGCCCTTGGCGCGCTCCTTGCCCTGCTGCTCTTTGCCCGCGGCGCGCACGAGCAGTTGCTGGGCATTGCCGAGACGCTCGACCGCCTGGCCACGGCGCACCCCGTCTGGGCCGTCGCCCTGGTCATCGCCCTGAGCGCGCTCTCGGCGATGCTGGCGTTCGTCTCCACCGCGGTCATCGCGCCATTCATGGCCGGCACCTGGGGTGCACCCCGCGCCGCGTTCCTGCTGTGGCTCGGGTGGCTGCTCGGCGGCGTCCTGGCGTACGCCATCGGCCGCAGCCTGGGACGGCCGGTCGTCCGTCACCTGGCCTCGCCGGAACTTCTCGCCCGCTACGAGGAGTTCATGACCCACCGCGCGCCCTTCGGGCTGGTGCTGCTGTTCCAGCTCGCGCTGCCTTCGGAGATCCCGGGTTACCTGCTCGGCCTGGTGCGCTACCCGTTCCCAAGATACCTGCTCGCGCTGGCGCTGGCCGAGCTGCCGTACGCCGTCGCGACGGTCCACCTGGGCGCGGGCGTCATGGCGCGCCGGGTGCCGGTGGTGGTGGGCGTCGGAGTGGCGGCGGTGCTGTTCAGTGCCTGGACCTGGCACCTGCTGCACCGTCGGCTCGGGCTCCAGCAGCGGGCGCGCTCACCCCTCGAGTGACTTCCGGAAGGTCACCACCGCGGAGCCCTCCTCAAACCCAAGCGCCTGGTGGGCGGCGCGGCTGCCGGTGTTGTCCACCCAGGTGTCCGAGGCCATCTCCCGGCATCCGCGGCCCCGAGCCCAGGCTTCTGCGGCACGCACCAGCGCCCCGCCGACACCCTGCCGCCGATACGCCGCCACGACGTACCAGCCTTCGAGAAACCCTACCGGGCTGGTCCGGCACCCGTCCACATGCGACCGAAGCCTGACCTCCGCAAACCCGGTCAACCCGCCCGATGGGAGCGCCGCGACCAGGATCAGGTGTGAATCGGGATGGCCGAGGTACTCCGCCAGGTCCTCGGCGTGGTCCCCGCTGGTCGTATCGGGCCAGAGCGCGTGCCGCAGCTCGCGCCACTCCGCCTCGTCCGCGGGCTGGAAAGGCCGGATGATCACCCGTCGTGCCTCCCGAGACGGAGCTCCATGTAGACGTCGGCACGGGTGTACTCGGAATGCGATGGCAGCGGGGCGTGCCGGAAGCCCAGCCGCTCGTACAGGCGGATGGCGTTGCCGAGCCTGCTGTTGGTCAGGAGGAAGAGGAGATCCGCCCCCGAGTGCCGGGCAAGGTCCACCACCGCCTGCCCCAGCCGAAGGCCCAGCCCCCTGCCCTGGTGCGTCGGGGCCACGGCCATCTTGGCCAGCTCAAAGCTGGTCGGGGATTCGCGGACCGCCGCCACGGTGCCGACGACTTCGGCCCCATCGACCGCAAAGAAGATCTGGCCGCCGGGATCCAGGATGGCCGCCCTCGGGTCCTGGAGCACCTTCCAATCGGCCGGTTCGAGCGCGAAGAGCCGCTCGATCCAGGCACGGTTGAGCGCGGTAAACGCCGGCGCGAGTTCCGGCCGGAAGGGCACGATGGTGATCGAATCGGGCGTGGGCATCGGGTTGGCGCCTGGCTGCGAAGGGTGAGGGAGCCGGAGCCACGCCGAACCTGACCGCCCGTTCCCCCTGCCGCAAGGCGGTACCCTGCGGCGGGGAGCCCGGCCACCTGGTGTGGCCGGGCTCCCCCACCGTTTGGGGATCAGAGCGAGCCCGGGGCCGCGCTCCCCGTGTGGGAAAGGACGGCGCCCGGAGCCAGCGGCGCGGGCACCGCATTTGACACCGGCGGCAGCGACTGCAGGTACGCGAACACCGCGCGCAGGTCCTCGTCGGTCATGTGGCGGTACATCTGCCACGGCATCGGGGGCAGCAGGGCTCGGCCCACACCGGCGTGCTTCCCCTGCCGGATGGTCTCGATGAACACCTCCGGCGTCCAGCCGGCGAGCCCGGTGCGGTCCGGAGTCAGGTTGGCGGTGTAGCTCGTGCCCCAGGGGCCCACCCAGGCGGTGAGGCTGTTGTTGGTCACCGCTCCCCACTGCCCCGGGGCGACCACCCCAGCCGGCAGCACGGGGAGCGCCTCGGACGCCGGATGGCCCGAGAGCAGACGGGTGCTGTCCAGGACCGGACCGGCGGCGGTCATGACCTTTGGCGTGTGGCAATCGTGGCAGCTGCCGAGGGTCACGAGGTAGGCGCCACGCGCGACGGGATCTTCGGCCGGCGTGGTGGCATGGCGCGCCGGCTCGGCGCAGGCGCCGAGCAGAGCCACGAGGCTCAGCAGGGCGGCGGAACGGATGTGTGCGGGGACTGAGAGGGTGGCCATCTGGAGCTCCTTGTTCCGTGACGTGAGGGACGTCTGACAGGACCAGTTCCTGTCGTGTTGACGGAGCCAAGGATACGATCCGGCTTCACCCCCGGATCAACTGCCGTTCACCTGC
Organism: Gemmatimonadota bacterium; assembly: GCA_016794805.1. Taxonomy (GTDB): domain Bacteria; phylum Gemmatimonadota; class Gemmatimonadetes; order Gemmatimonadales; family GWC2-71-9; genus JADJOM01. The sequence continues at coordinate 6,990 of JAEUJI010000085.1, read as the reverse complement.
GGCAAGTATTAGATCCACAAGCGTTTGGGTCCGATCATCGGGGCCTCGCGTCAGGTGCCCTCCGGCCCCTGGCCCCCCGTCAGGCGGTCCCGGTCCGCGTTCCGGGAGAGGAGCCGCTCGGTGAAGTCGAGCCGCTCATGGACCTCTCCCAGCTCGCGGCGCAGGTCGTCCACCTCGCCACGGAGCTGTTCCAGTTCGGCGGCCCCACCCTCGCCGTAGGCCCCGGCGCGGATGCGCGCCTCCTCGATCCGCAGGCGATAGACCTTTTGCATTCCGTTAAGGGCGATCGCGAGCACCGGGATGCAGAGGGCCAGGATCGGGATCAGGACGCCCATGGGGCCTTCCGGGAAGATTGCTGTTGGCCGTCCATCGGCCGGCGCTCAACCAGGCTGGTTGCGCTGCCACCACTCCGCCGCCTGGGCTTCGGTCCAGGTGGCCCCGTCGATCGCGCCCAGCGCGTCCGACAGGTGCCGGGCACTACGGGGCCGCTGGTCTGGCTGCTTCGCCAGGCAGGCCAGGACCAGCCGTTCCAGTTCCGGCGGGATCGGGAGCTCGGTGCGCTGCGACGGCGGCACCGGCGCCTCCCGCAGGTGCCGCGCGATCACCTGGAGCCCGCCGCCCTCGAAGACCAGCTGGCCGGTCAGCAGGAAGTAGGCGACGCAGCCCACCGCGTACAAGTCGGCGCGGCCGTCCACCGCTTCGTTGAGGATCACCTCGGGCGCCATGTAGGCCGGCGTGCCGGGGGTGAGGCCCGTCCCCGTGGCGAGGGAATGCTCGGCGGGTTCATTCGCCACGGACTTTACCAGGCCGAAGTCCAGCACCTTCACGAAGTCGGGCCGGAGTCCCAGCCGCCCGATGTGGATGTTCGCCGGCTTGATGTCCCGGTGAATCAGCCCCCGCGCATGGGCCTCCTCCAGCGACTCGCAGACCTGGCGCAGGATGTGGATGGTGCGCCCCGCGGGGACCGGCCCCTTCTGCCGCACCAGCGTCTCGAGCGTCATTCCTTCGAGGAGTTCCATCACGAAGTACAGCGTCTGGTCCTCGGTGACGCCGAAGTCGTACAGCTCCACGGTGTGCGGCGACCGCAGGCTCGAGGCCGCCTCCGCCTCGCGCCGGAAGCGCTTCACCGCAAGCTGCGCCGCCTCCCCGCTGGCGGCCCCAAGCATCTCGGGCCGGATCAGCTTGATCGCCGCGGGCCGCGCCAGCATCCGGTGGGTGGCGCGGTAGACCTCGCCCATCCCCCCGCTCCCCAGCAGGCCATCGAGGTGATAGCTCCCCATCTCCCGCGCCTGGGCCACCTGCTGGCCCAGCCGCCGCACCACGCTGGCGACCACCACCGCGACCCCGACCAGCAGGTAGTCGGGAAAGTGCATCAGGAGGACATTCCCCGGCGAACCGAAGTCCCAGACGCCGCGCGCCTTGGCAACGAGCATGCCGACCGGGTTCATGGACACGGCAACCAGGCCCGCAAGGAGGGTCTTGCCCGGGCTGCTCGGCACGATCGCGGCGAACATCACCGCCGCGACGCCAACCCAGGTGATCATGGGGAAGATCGGGATCGCGGGCGGGGGCGCTTCCCAGTGGATGGTGAGCCCCAGCGCCAGCCCGGTGAAGACCAGGTACCAGAGGCCGAGGTCGAGGCTGACGCGGGGGTCGCGGTCCGCCTTCCGGGTATAGAGGAACAGGGCCAGGGAGACGACGATGCTGGTCACCGCGATCGCATCGAAGCCGCGCAGGAGGGCGAGGTAGTCGCTCCTCAGGTTCATCGCCGAGGCGGCGAGCGAACCGATGATCGTATTGAGCGCCCACAGCACCGCGCCCAGCAGGGCGATGATCCCGAGCCGGTGGGAGGCCTCCCGCAGGAGGTCGGTGGGCACCGCGCGGGCCGCTCCCGGCGTGAGCCCGAGGTCGGCGGGGGTGCTGCGTGGTTGCGGGCCGATCAGCCGGCGGTCGGGCATGACGCTCTCTGGGCGGCGACAGCGGTGAATCTATGTGTCGCCGTCCGGGTCCGATATTGCCCCGCCGCGCCCTATTGCCCGGCCCCGCGGCGGGCCTTGCGCTCGAGCGCTGCCCGCACCTTGGGGCTCGACAGCTCCCGGAGGGCGTCCTTCCCGACCCAGCGGGAGGCCGCCGCGTCCGACTGCGCCAGCCGCCGCGCCAGGGCCAGCGCCGCCGCATGCAGGGCGGGGCTCCGCCGCCCGATGGAGCGGAGCGCCCAGCTCACCCCCTTCTTCACGAAGTGGCGCTCGTCGCCCGCGCCCTTCTCGATGATCGGCAGGAAGGTCAGGAAGGGGCGATCGGGGCTGGTCTTGTCGTGAAGCGCGAGGCATGCCATCAGGGCGTACCCGCCCCGGCGCACCATCTCCCGAGGGGATGCGGCCCACTGGCGGGCCTTCTCCCAGGCATGCGGTGACTTGTCGAAGAGGGCGAAGCAGGCGGTGTCGCAGTCGGCCCAGTTCTCGAAACTTGCGGCCCACGCGTTCATCTGTCGCCGGGTGACCTGCGCCGGATCCCCGATCAGGGCGGCCAGGAGCCGGGCCTCGTACCACCCCGTTTCCCATAGCGCGAGGGACAGCGCCTGGTCCGGGCCCAGCCGTTTCTTGAGGGTGTTGAGCTGGCTCATGCTGACGCCGAAGGCGCGCCGCGCCACGATGCCGTACCGCGCCATTCCGGTGATCGTGCGCGAGCTGCCGTTCCGCTTGAGCCAGGCCATCACGCCTGCCGTGTCCATGGCGCCGGCCCGGGCGCTCATGCGGCGTCGTACGCGCGCTGCAGGCCGGCGATATCGATCTTCCTCATCTTGAGCATCGCCTGCACCACGGCCTGGGACCTGGCCGGGTTGCTGTCTCCCAGCATCCGTCCCAGCGCGCCGGGAATCACCTGCCACGAGACCCCGAACTTGTCCTTCACCCAGCCGCAGGGCTGCTCCTCGCCGCCGTCGGCGGTGAGCCGGGCCCAGAAGGCGTCCACCTCCGCCTGGGTCTCGCACTTGATGAACAGCGAGATGGCCGGGGTGAAGCTGTACATCGGCCCGCCGTTCAGGGCCTGGAACTCCTGCCCCGCGAGCTGGAAGCTGACGGAGAAGACGGGGCCGTTGGGTCCGGCCCGGTTCACGGAGCCCACCTTCGAGTCGGGAAAGATCGAGACGTAGAAATGCATCGCTTCTTCGGCCTTGCCGTCGAACCAGAGGAACGGGACGATCTTCTGCATGGAGACTCCGGGGTATTCAGCGTAGTGACGGTTGCCGATCCCTTCAGCGGGCGTCGGCGCCCAGGGTGGCCAGCAGCGCCTCGAGATTGCGGAAGCCCACCGCCATCCCTTCTTCCATGGGGGAGCGGAGCACCGCATCCCGGGCATCCTTCGACTCGTAGCAGACCGTGAGCGTGAGGGTGGTGCGCCCGTTGCGTTCGACCAGGACCATCGTGCCCACGGCCTCGCCCGGGTACCAGGACTGGTCGAACTTCTCCGTGGCCACGATCCGCTCCGGCCGGACCACCTCGCGGTACACGCCGCCCATGCCCATCTCGGGCGCGCCAGGCTTGCGCCAGACGTAGCGATACCGGCCTCCCACCCGCAGGTCGATATCGCACACCGCGAGGGTCCAGCCGGCGTGCACACCGAGCCAGCGCTTCAGGAGCTCGGGCCGGGTGTAGGCCTCGAAGACCAGTTCGCGGGAGGCGTTGAATTCCCGGGTCATCGCGATCTCGCGGTCAGACGGTGTGCTGATGGCCAGCTTGCCGGGACTTGGCATGGGGTCTCCGTTACTTCCGCGGGGGGCGACGGGGACCGTCGCCGAGCTTGAGTTCGTCCAGCAGGGCATCGAGGCTCTGGAAGTTGCCTTCCCAGAAGCGGCGGTAGTGCTCCAGCCACTCGGTGGCTTCACGCAGCGGCCGGGCCTCCAGCCGCCGGGGCCGGCGCTGCGCCTCCCGGCCGCGCGAGATCAGACCGGCGCGCTCCAGCACCTTGAGGTGCTTGGAGATGGCCGGCTGGCTCATGGCGAAGGGTGCCGCCAGCTCATTCACTGACGCCACCCCGTCAGCGAGCCGGGCCAGGATGGCCCGTCGGGTGGGATCCGCCAGCGCCGTGAAGGTGGCGTTCAGGCGATCGGGGGAGAGCCGGTTCCGCGCTGCCGTTTGCATAACCAGTAGGTTATATACGATCGGACGGCCCGGCCGTCAAGGGTCACGGTTCCGGTCAGGATGGGGCTGAGACCAGCGGCGGGGACGGCGGGTCAGGGCGCGCCGGGCGGATGCAGCAAGAGCAGCTCCGCCCAGGTCACCTCAGGAACCAGGAACTCGCCTCCCGGCACCCGATTCCACACGGCGGAGCACTCGACATCACGGACGACGGGTTCCCACCCGAGCGCGGCCAGCGCCAGCACGGCATCGAACCCGGCCGCCGTCGCCGGTGTGAGCCGCAGCGCGTGTTCGTACCACTCCGGGATCTTCCAGTAGCGCTCCGGCGGGTGCGCCGTCACCGGGGTGAACTCCGGCAGCGCATCCAGCAGCCGCCGGCCGATGGCCTCGGCTTCCGCCGGCCCGGCGGCCGGAGTGAACAGGCGGAGCAGGAGGATCATGGGCGGTACAGGTGAAAGACCAGACCCTCGGTGGGGTGCACGGCGTAGAAGCCCCCGGCGCCTTCGGCGGAGACCAGGTAGCGGGCCCCCTCCGCCCCCGGCACCGCCTGGCGCTCGACCAGGGCGCCCGTCGAGTCCACCCGCAGCAGCACCGCCGGCAGTGAATCGGGCGCAGCGAGCAGGAGCCAGAGCGCGTGGTCGCGCGCCACACCGGAGAACGCGAGGAAGTAGCTCCGCAGCACGCCCGGGCGTTTCTCCGCCGCGTTGGCGGCAAAGAAGGCGGCACGCAGGGGCGCCACCTCGCTATCCGGAAGCGTCAGCCGGGCCCGCAGCTCGCCGGTGGGCGCGTACCGCTCCACCCGCCCCTCGGTGTGGATCACCAGCCATACATCCCCACCCGGATCCACGATGGGGGTCGCGGTATTGCGCAGCTCGACCGGGATCCGCCCGGCCAGGATCTCCTGGCGGATGGCCCCGAAGTCCCACACCTCGACGGCGGGAACGACCGGCTGTCCGTAGCGGGCGAGCACCCGGCCGGAGGGATCCTGCCGCACCGCGAGCGCGGAGTCGCTGCCACCGGTCGCGATGACGGTCGTGTCCCCCGGCAGCAGTCGGGCCTCGCGATACTGCACGCCTGAAGGGAGCGGACGGCTGCCGACGTAGGCACGGCCGGGGATGAAGTTCTCCACCCGGTTGTTGCCGCCGTTGAGCACCGCGAGGGTGTCCCCGCGGAGCACAACAGCACGCGGGGCCCTGAGTTCGCCGGGCCCGGCGCCGGGGGTGCCGAGCGTCTGCTGCAGCGTCCCGTCAACGCCGAGCAGGAAGACCTGCTCCGCCTGGAAGTCTGCCAGCGCCAGGCGACCATCCGGAAACGCCACGCCATCCACCGGCCGCTGGAACGGCGTCGTCTCCGCCGTGGCGAAGGTGTCCACCCGGAACGGTTCGGGGGGGTGTGTGGCGGCGGGGGACCGGCAGGCGGCGAGGAAGAGCAGCCAAGCCAACCGTCGGGACGCCGTGATGGCCGGCGCGATCATCACCCCGGACCGACGCCGGATGCCAGCAGGGCGAGCGCAAGGGCGGCCCCGAGCGCGACCAGCGCCCAGGCCAGGGTGAGCCCCACCAATGGCGCATGCCGCGCCGGCAGTTCCTCCGGCGCCAGGTGCCGGCAGAAGCGCCGGAACTCCACCGCGCCGACCCCCGACGCCACAACGCCCAGCAGGACGAGCGCCGACCCCACCAGCGGCGTCAGCCCGTGACCGGGGACCGCCGCATCCTGCATCCGCACCAGGCGGAGGAAGAGCCCGAACCGGGCCACCACGAAGCCGAACGCCATGATGCCGATCCCGGTCCGCAGCCAGGCCAGGAGGGTTCGCTCTGCCGCGAAATAAACGCGCGGATCACCGCCAGGCATCATGCGTCACCCCTTCCGCTCGTCGAGGAACATCCGCATCTGCTGCCACACCCCATCGGGGATGGCGCGCCGGACCTCGGGCAGTTCCTGCAGGACCGCGATCCAGCCCGGACCCAGCGCGCGGAGCAGGCCGTAGTGACGCAGGGCGGCACGCAGGGTCGCGTTCTCCGGGCCGACTGCCTCGGCAGCCAGATCCGAGACCAGGTCCGCCGCGGGAGGCGGGGCGCTGAAATCGTCGAACCACTCCTCCTGGCCCGCCCCGGTACGGCTCAGCGTGAGCGCGGAGCGGTAGCCGTCCAACCGACCGCACAGGTCGCCGGCCTCGAGCGCGGCGGCCTCTCCCTGCTGCCGCAATTCGCCGAGGGCCGTGGTGAGCAGGGTCAGGTCGTCTTCGGTGAGCCGGGTGATCATGACGCCCTCATAGCTGCGCGATCCACTGCCGCTCGATTCCGCGGACGGCCGCCTGGCGTGCCTGGCCGGTGCCACGAATGTCGGGGGTAGCGAAGTAATCCTCCACGCCCTTCAGCCGGAAGCTCGGGGCCTTCCACTTGACCCCCTCGATGATCTTCGGGCTCGCCCCGAGGATGGTGGACCGGACCAGGGTCAGGACGGGCTCGAGGGGATGGTCCAGCGCGGCGAGGAGCGCCGCCACCGATTCCGGCGAGCGCGACGTGGCGGCGGGGGAGCGCCTGGGCGGCATGCGGGACTCCCGAGGGTGGGCTGAGGGCGGGGACAATGTACCGGCGCCACGGTGCCCGGTCCAATGAGGGAGCAGCGGGATCCACGCGGAAGGGCCGGCGGAGCGCAGCACCCTGCCACCACCACGGGGGATCCAGGCGCCGCAGGGCGCGATCACTTCCGGCGGACCGACGACCCCTTGGGCCAATAGGCGAACTCCGGCTCCGAGCAGGTCCCTTCGAGATCCGCCACCCGGTCCCGCAGGAAGGCCTGGGCGTCGCTGATGGCGCCGTTGTAGATCGACGGCCCGATCTCCCGCAGCAGG
>JAEUJI010000081.1 GCA_016794805.1 Gemmatimonadota bacterium | reverse complement strand
AAACGGGGAAACGGGGAAACGGGGAAACGGGGAAACGGGGAAACGGGAACAGGTTGGGCAAGGTGTGCGCCGTGTCGGGGCAGAGCGACATCGTGTTATTCGATGCAGGGTTACGTGACCGGCCGAGAGCGGCTGTGGAGGGGCGGTGCGCCGGATGTGGGATGGGGTGTCCCGGGAGTGGGACGGTGGGGGGCACGACGGTAGCGACGGTAGCGACGGTAAGTGTCGCGCAGGGAGGCGATGCCGCGGTGCAGCGGCGGAGGGTGTGCCGCTAAGCGGGTTCACCTTTCCTGTGCGGCCACCCTCCGACGCGAGCACGCGGCAGCGCCGACCCGTTTCGCGTTTCTTGACTCCCCCTAGTTTCGGTGTATCTTCGGGTCCACGTCGTTGCGCCACCGGAACCCGAGGACCTCATGAACCCCTCCCCCAACCCCCAGCTCCTCCCCACCCGGTACCAGGCCCCCAACCCGCTGGCCGGCAACAACATCCGGGTCTGCCCCGAGTGCGCCGGACCCATCGTCCGGAACTCCGGCTGCATCACCTGCCGGCAGTGTGGGTGGGGGAAGTGCGGGTGAGGGCGGGACGACGGTAGCGACGGTAGCGACGGTAGCGACGGTAACGACGGTAGCGACGGTAGGTGGGACGGCGGCAACGAGAGAGACACGATGACGCGATCGGGCCAGGGGCACCAGCTGGAGTTTTCTACCGTCGGTACCGTCCGTACCGTCGGTACCGCCCCCCTCCCCGTCCTCGACGAGCGCGCCGCCCGCGGCGCCACCTTCCACGAGGTGCCGGTCAAGGCCATCCTCAACTCCCCCGCCACCACCGGCATGGGCTTCTGGTCCCTCAACCCGTACGTCGGCTGCGAGTTTGGGTGCACGTATTGCTATGCGAGGGAGACGCATAAATGGGTGATGGAGAAGGCGGTTGGGCGGTTGGGCGGAAAGGCGGTTAGATCGCAGGGCGAGGACGCCGCAGGCACCGAGTCCCCAGGCACGGCCACCGCATCCGTCCCTGAAGCCCCAACCGCCCAACCGCCCAACCGCCTAACCGCCTGGGAAGCCTTCGAAAAACAGATCCTCGTCAAGACCGCCGCCGCCCACGTGCTCACCCGCACCCTCTTCCCCGCGCGGCTGGCCGGCGCGTCGCTGGTGATCGGCACCGCGACCGATCCCTACCAGCCCGCCGAACGGCGCTTCCGCCTCACCCGCCAGGTCCTCGAGGCGCTGCTCGGCTGGCGCGGACTGTCGTTAGGCATCATCACCAAGTCGCCGCTCATCCTGCGGGACCGCGACCTGCTGGTGCAGCTGGCCGAGCGGCACGAGCTCTCCATCAACATCTCGCTGGCCTCCACCGACGCCACCCTGCTCCGCCGGCTCGAGGCCCGCTCCCCGGCGCCGCACGCGCGGCTCCGGGCCCTGAAGGGACTCACCGACGCCGGGCTCCACGCCGGCCTGCTCATCGCCCCGATCCTCCCCGGTATCTCCGACAGCCGCGAGCAGCTCGCGCGGCTGTTCCAGGCG
>JAEUJI010000038.1 GCA_016794805.1 Gemmatimonadota bacterium | reverse complement strand
CGCGCCAACGGCCACCTTGAGCACGTTCCGGGCGGTCCCGTCGGTCCGCCCCGGCACGATCCCGCTCGAGGCGCGCCATTCCCGGGCCACGCCCGTTGCCCCGCCCCGGCGCCGGAGAACGGCGGCCGAGCCGTCCCGTCGAGCCACGAACGCCACCCATTCGGCCTGGTCGCCGTCCAGGGAGCGGCCGCCGAGAAAGAGGCCGTACTCCTCCTGGCTCGACCCCGGGAACAGGAAGAACTCGCTCTCCAGTTCGAACCGGCCCTCGGCGGTCAGGGAGGGCAGGAACAGGTTGCCGCCGGGGCCCATGGTGAGGTGGAACCCGGGCGGCATCTGGACGAACCACATGGCGTCGGCGCTTCCCGCCGCCTCCTTTTCCGTGCCGACCATCCGGGCCTGCCCGTCGGTCACCCAACGCCACCCCGGCGGGGCGGCGTTCTGGGCGGCCAACGCGCCGGGAATGACTATCAGGCTGACCAGCCAAGCTGATGCGCGCATCGGACGTCTCTCCTTGGTGTTCCCCTTGATACCACCATCCGGCGGGTTCCTTTGGCCCGTCCGGCCCCATCCACCTACTGGCGGGTCAGGATCAAAGTCACGCTCCCGGTCCGGGTGGCGTCGGAAATGGTGATGAAGGACCGGAGTTCCGGAGGGTCCGCGGTAAAGAAGACCCCATCCAGATAGGTGTCTGCCGTCTGGTTCAGGCGAACGACATCACTGCTGACCTCGAAGGTCCCCGCCAAGTCGTGATCGACCGGCGTCAGCTGGACGCCTGGCACCGCGGGAACGATGATCCGTCCCGCCGTGGTCCCATCGGCCCGGAGTTCGAGGTCGACCGACGCCCCTCGGGACAGGAGTTCGGTCGTGGCCCCGTTGATCTGGACCGCGAACGTGGTGGCCTCGTACCGGCCGGCCACCTCCTGGGGTCCCACCGACCCGTCGCCGCAGCCGGCGGCTCCCAGCAACGCCGCTGCCACCCACACCCGCGCCGCAACCCCCATGACCCCTCCCAGATCGGAATGAAAAGAGCCGGGGGTTTCCCCCGGCTCCTTCAAGATACTTCCCCGGCGGCCCGGCGTCAGACGCCGTTGGTTTCCCGCGTCGGATGGGGCCAGCAGGTCGTGGTGCCATAGAGCCGGTTGGTGAACGGATTGGATCCGACCTTCCACGGAATGTTGTACCGGAGGAGGTCGTTCAACCGGTGGCCGCCCTCGAAGCTCAATTCCATCTTCCGCTCGTTCAGCAGGTGGTTGAGCGCGTCCTGTTTGGTGGTGGCGGTGAGCGGCGGAAGATTGACGTCGGTCTCGGCCCGGCGGGCGTTGAGGATCGCCATTCCGGCCGAGATCTGGTCCTGCTGGATCAGGGCCTCGGCCTTGATGAGGTTCGCCTCGATCTTGCTGGCGAGCCGCATCGGCGAAGTGAGGCCGGAGTACTTCCGGGTCACCCAGAGCCGGACTTCCGAGTTGAACGCCCCGCGCCCGGCGTCAATGACCTTGGGACGCGGGTCGGCCAGGCCGCGCAGGGCGGTGGCCACGGTGTAGGCGCCCTGCTGCTCGGCCAACCGATACAGCTTGTTCCACCGCCGCGCGGTCTCCTGCCCCCGGTCGGCGTTCTTGTTGTAGCCGGCCGCCACCTGATCGGCAACGGTCACGGCATCCGACCACTTCTTGAGGTCCATCTTGGTCCGGGCCATCCCGACCCGGGCCAGGTTGAGCATGTCGGTGTTGCCGCTGCTATTGGCGAGGGTGATGGCTTCCGCGAACTGGGCCTCGGCCTTGGCCAGTGC
>JAEUJI010000022.1 GCA_016794805.1 Gemmatimonadota bacterium | reverse complement strand
TAACGGGTTGATGCTGACGCAACATCGTCTCAACAACGCCACCTGTGTGATCCGGCTCAATGGCCGGGGGGTCGCGTGCAACCCGGAGTGGACGCGGAGAGGCTGAAGTCGGCGCCAGGCGCCAGTGACCAGCCCCCGCGTCCCGAGAGGATGCGGGGGTTTTTCGTTCGGTGCAGTTCGGGGGGGGACCAGCAGTGGGGGGGGCGGGATGACACGGTCACTGACGATTGCGATGACGGTGCTGGCGGCCACGCTGGGAGCGAGCCGGCCGGCGAACGAGGCCCGCGCCGAGGCGGTGGGCCCCAGGGTGCGCGAGATCGCGGACCGGGCGCTTCGTGACGTGGCCGTGGCGGTGTACGACTCCGCCTCGCCGGTGATCTACTACAACCCCGACCTCATGGCGCGGTTCAGCCCCGAGCTGCGCGCCTTCTTCATGGCCCACGAGTACGCCCACATCGCCCTCAAGCACCGCCGCTCCGGCGCGCTGGGCGGCGAGCCGGGCACCTTCTACCGTTCGCTGCAGGCCAAGGAACTCGAGGCCGATTGCCACGCCGCCCGGGACCTGGGCCAGGACGGGCGCGCCACCGCGCTCGCGGCGGCGGGGTTCTTTGCCGGCCTGGGGCAGGCGCGCAACGACCTGGAGCATCCCTCCGGCAGCGCCCGCGCCGCGAAGATCCTCTCCTGCCTGCCGCCGCTCTAGGCGGAGGACGGGACCGGCGCTTCCAGCGTCTCCCGGAGCCGTTGCAGCAGCTGGCGGGTGGTGAAGGGCTTCTGCAGGAAGCTGCGCTCCCCCTGCTGCAGGTGGCGTGAGCCGAGGGCGCTGGCGGCGTAGCCCGACATGAAGAGGCAGCGGAGTCCGGGGCGTTCCGCCATGAGGATCTCCGCCAGCCGGGGCCCGCTCAGCCCCGGCATCACCACGTCCGTCAGCATGACGTGGATGACGTCGTCGCTGGCCCGCGCCAGCTCCAGCGCGACCTCCCCGTTGGGGGCGGACAGCACGGTGTAGCCGTGCTGCTCCAGCACCCGCCGGGTCAGGTTCCGCACCGCCTCCTCGTCCTCCACCAGCAGCACCGTCTCCGACCCGCCCCCGCCCGCGACGACCGGCGCCGCCGCCGGCAGCGGGTCCTCCGCCCGCACCTGCGGCAGGTCGATCTCGAAGGTGGTGCCCTCGCCCGGCGCGCTGGTCACGCCGATGCTGCCGCCGCTCTGCTGCACCACGCCGTACGCGGTGGCCAGCCCCAGCCCGGTTCCCTTCCCCACCTCCTTGGTGGTGAAGAACGGCTCGAACAGCCGCAGCCGCACCTCCTCGGTCATGCCGACGCCGGTGTCCTGCACCCGGAGCCGCACCCCGGGGCCGGAGGGGAGGATGATGTTGCCGGTCTCGATGGTGAGCCTGCCGCCGTCGGGCATGGCGTCGCGGGCATTCACCGCGAGGTTGAGCAGCACCTGCTCCATCTGCACCGGGTCGGCCCGCACCTGCCCCAGGTCGGGGGCCAGCCGGGTCACCAGGATCACGTCCTCGCCGATGGTGCGGCGGAGCATCCGGCTGATGCCGCTCACCACCACGTTGAGGTCCAGCACCCGGGGCTCGAGCACCTGCTTGCGGCTGAAGGCCAGCAGCTGCTGGGTCAGGGCGGCGGCGCGGGTCCCCGCGGCCTTGATCTCCTCCAGGTCGTCGTGCAGCGGGTCGCCGGGGCGGAGCGCCTCGAGCACCAGGTCGGCGTGGCCCAGCACCGAGGTGAGCAGGTTGTTGAAGTCGTGGGCGACGCCGCCGGCCAGCCGCCCCACCGCCTCCATCTTGGCCGCCTGCCGCAGCTGGTCCTCGCTCCGCCGGAGCGCCTCGCGGGCCTCGCGCAGGCTGGTCACGTCCAGCATGGCGCCGATCACCCGCCGCACCGCGCCGTCCGGCCCCCGCTCGATCCAGGCCCGGTCCAGCACCCAGGCATAGTTGCCGTCCTTGCGGCGGAAGCGGTACTCCTCGCGCCAGATGGTGGCGCCGGTGGCCAGCGCCGACTCGTAGCTCTCCCGCACCTGGTCCCGCTCGTCGGGATGGAGCAGCGCCTGCCAGTCGTCCGCCACGAAGCGGATCTCGCCCGGCTGGTAGCCCAGGATGCTGGTGATGTTCTCGCTCCACCACTCCCGGCCGGTGGCCGGGTCCCAGTCGTACACGATGTCGCTGGTGGTGAGCGCCAGCACCCGGAACCGCTCCTCGCTCCGGCGCACCACCTCCTCCGCCCGCTTGCGCTCGATGGCGAACGCCACCTGGCCGGCCACGAAGCTCAGCAGCGCCTGGTCCCGCTCGGTGTAGTGGCTGCCGGGCTCGTTGGTGTTGATGGCGAGCACCCCGATGGTGCGCTCTCCCACCGTGAGCGGCGCCCCCATCCAGTCCACCGGGACCAGCCCGATCAGCGTGGCCTCCGCCGGCGACGGCACGCCGGTGCGGAGCGCCTCCTGGTAGCGGAGCGGCTGCCCCGTCCGCAGCACCCAGTCGGTGAAGCTCCGGCCCCGCACCCGCGCCCGCTGCGGCGGCTCCCGCTCGTCCACCCAGTAGGGGAAGCCGATCAGCCGGTCCTCGCTGTCCAGCAGCGCCACGTAGCAGTTCCGGGCCGGCATGAGGCCGGCGACGATCGCGTGCAGCGCCTGGTACAGCTCGTCCAGGTCGCCGGCGCGGAGCGCCGCCTGCGACACCCGGTACAGCGCCCCCTGCAGCTGCTCCGCCCGCTTGCGCTCGGAGATGTCCTGCAGCGCCTCGATCGAGCCGGCGAAGTTTCCCTCCGCGTCCCGCAGCGGCCAGCTGTGCACCAGCACGTCGATCCGGGCGCCGTCCTTTCGCTCCCGCACCGTCTCCAGCCCCGCCAGTGGCTCGCTCCGCCGCGCCAGCAGCTGGCGGTACTCTTCGCCCCGCTCCGGCGGGATGGCCGGCATCGGGTGGCCCAGCACCTCCTCCGCCCGCCACCCGAACAGCCGCTCGGCGGCGCTGCTCCACAGGGTAAGCCGGCCGGCGCGGTCGAGCCCGGTGATGGCGAGCGGTGAGGCGGCGAGCAGCGCCTGGTACTGGTCGTCGGCCAGCTGCTCCTGGGCCCGGGCCCGGAGCCGTTCCATGGCGCTGGCGGCCAGCAGCAGGCCGGTGGCGCCGGCCGCCAGGTGCAGCATGCCGTAGAACATCTCCAGCTGGATCCCGGAGAGCAGCCGGGCTTCCTGGGCCAGCCCCATCACGCTCAGGCCGTAGATCGCCAGCGCCACGAGCGTGGCGCCCCGCGCGCCGAAGCGCAGCGCGGCCCAGGCCAGCAGCGGGAAGCTGAGCAGGGCGTAGACCGGGGTGACGGCGTCGGTGAGCACCGCGGCGGCGCCCAGGCCGAGGCCGAGCCCTGCGACCTCCAGCCAGGAGCCGCGGGGGCGCTGCGTGGGGGGCGGGCCGAGCCAGGCGTAGATCGGCGCGGCCACCACCACCGTGGCGGAGGTGGCGGCAAAGAAGATCGAGCCGCAGTAGAGCAGCGCCTGCTGCTCGCCGGCGTCGGGCCAGAGCGCCGCCCCGCCCAGCGAGACGACGCTCGAGAGCAGCGGCCCCGCGATCGACCCGAAGACCAGGAAGTACACCACGTCCCGCAGCGACTCGAAGGTGGGCGGGTGGGTGCGGCCGCGGTGGGCCAGCCAGGCCGGGAGCAGGGCGCCGCCGGTGGTGGCGGCCGAGAACCCGATGCCGGGAAGGGTCGGGGCTTCGCCGGCGCCGAGGTTATAGCAGAGGGCGCCCAGCAGGACGCCGGGCCAGGCGGCGGGGCCGAGCAGGTAGAGCCCCGCCAGCGCCACCCCGGCCGGCAGGGCGAGCGGCGGCACCTGGATGTGCCTGGCCTGGAGCAGGGCTACGAGGGCGCAGCCCAGGTAGACCAGGCCGGCGAGCACCAGCAGCTGGAGCGCGTACCCGACCGGCGACCGCGCCGGCGCGACCAGCGCCGCCGTCTTCATGGGAGGCCAGCTGTCAGGCAGGCGCGGGCGCCGCGCCCGGGACGGCGACCCGCTGGTAGGTCCACAACCGCATCATCCCGGTGAACGCCTCGGTCATGGACGGATCGAAGTCCACCCCGGCCCGCTCCTCGAGGTAGGCGATCGCCACCTCGGTGGGCCAGGCGTCGCGGTAGGGGCGCGCGGTGCAGAGCGCGTCGAACACGTCGCAGACGTGCACCAGCCGGCTGGCGAAGTGGGTGTCCCGGGGATAGCGGAAGCGCGGATAGCCGCCCTGGCCGTTGAGCATGATGTGGTGCTCGTAGGCCACCGTGGCCGCGAGGTCGAGCGACTTCTCCCGCGCCATGATCAGCCGGGCGCCGTCGATCGGGTGCCGGCGGAGGACGCCCAGCTCCTGCTCGGTGAGCGCCCCCTTCTTGGTGAGGATGTCCTTCGGCACCCGGACCTTGCCCAGGTCGTGCAGCAGCCCCGCCACCCCGAATTCCCGCACGTCCTTGGCCGAGAGCCCCAGGTACTCGGCCAGCGCCATGGCCAGCACCGAGACGTTGGTGGCGTGGGTGGTGGTGTACTGGTCGTAGGTCTTGAG
>JAEUJI010000005.1 GCA_016794805.1 Gemmatimonadota bacterium | reverse complement strand
GCTCACCCTGGCCCTGGCCGGCGCGCCGGCCGCCCTCAATGCCCAGAAGGTCGGGTACATCAACGCCCGCGCCATCCTGCTGGCGACCCCCGGGTACGCCCAGGCGGAATCCACCTACAACCGCGAGCTGGCCGGCTTCCGGGGAGAAGTGGACCGGCTGCAGAACTCCCTCGACTCGGCCGCCGCGGACTTCGAGCAGAAATCGGTGATGCTGTCGGCCACGGCCAAGACCGCCAAGCGCCGCGAGCTGGAACAGCAGCGGGATCGCCTGGAGGCCCGGGCCACCGAGCTCCGGGACAAGGCGACCCAGCGGGAGTCCGAACTCCTGTCGCCCATCCACGGCCGGGTGAACGACGCGATCGAGGCGATCCGGGCCGAGGGCAATTACTCGATCATCTTCGACGTCAGCGCCAATGAGGGACTGATCGTCGCGGTGGACAAGTCGCTGGAACTCACCCAGAAGGTCATCGACAAGCTCAAGGTCAGTCCCTGACCATGGGCGTCGCCCCCGGGCGCCTGACCGCCCGGGTGGTCGCCGAGCTGGTCGGTGGCCGCCTGGAAGGCGACGGGGATCTCCCGCTCCAGCGGCTGGCCCCGCTGGACCGGGCCGGACCGGACGCCTTGAGCTTTCTCCTCACATCCCGCTACCTCGCCGCGTACCGGCACACCCGGGCCGGGGCCGTCCTCGTGCCCGAGGGGCTCTCCGGCACCCCCGGCGGTCCCGCCACGCGCATCGTGGTGCCCGACATGTCCACCGCCCTCCCACGCGCCGCTACCGCCTTCCAGCCCCCGGCCCCACGGCCTGTCGGGGTGCATTCCGCCGCGACAGTGGCGCCGGGGGTACGGCTGGGGGAGCGGGTCTGGGTGGGCCCGGGAGCCGTCCTCGAGGAGGGAGCCACCGTGGGGGCCGGCACGCGGCTCGAGGCCGGGGCCTGGATCGGCGCGGGGGTCTCGATCGGGGCTGACTGCTCCGTCGGGCCCCACGCCGTATGTTACCCGGGGACGGTGCTGGGGGACCGGGTCATTCTCAAGGCCGGGGCAGTGATCGGGGGAACGGGCTTCGGCTACCTGCGGGGAGCGGCGGGGCACATCCGGGTGCCGCACCATGGGCAGGCCATTCTCGAGGACGACGTCGAGATCGGCTCGGGATCCTGCGTGGACCGGGGCAACTTCGACGATACCGTCATCGGTCAGGGGAGCAAGCTGGACAACCTGGTCCAGGTGGGACACAACGTCCGGATCGGCGCCCGGTGCCTGATCATGGCGACCACCGGGATCGCCGGAAGCTGCCGGATCGGGGATGACGTGGTGATCGCCGGGGGCGTGGGGATCGCGGATCACGCCGTGATCGGGGCGGGGGCGGTGGTGGGCGCAAAGAGCGTGGTGTTCGGGGGCGGCCGGATCGAGCCGGGGGCGGCGGTCTCGGGCTATCCGGCGCGCCCGCACCGGGCCTTCCTCCGGGCCCAGGCGGCCCTGTACCGGCTGGCGCCGGTCGCGGAGCGGCTGGCGGCGCTGGCGGAGGGGACGGGGGACGATGCCGCGCCGCACGATCCGCCGTCCGACTGAGCTGACGGGCGTCGGGCTGCACACCGGTGCCGACGTGCGGCTCCGGATCGCCCCCGGTCCCTCGGGGAGCGGCCTCCGGTTTCGCCGCACCGACCGGCCCGGCGCGGGCGAGCTCCCCGCCACCCTCGCCTCGGTCGGGGCGACGGATCGCCGGACCGTGCTCGGGCAGGGGGACGACCGGGTGGAGACGGTGGAGCACCTGCTCGCGGCGCTGGGCGCGCACGGGGTGGACGACGCCCTCCTCGAGCTCGCGGGACCGGAGGTACCGATCCTCGATGGTTCCTTCGCGCCGTTCTGGGATGTGGTCGCCGCCGCGGGCCTCGTCGAAGGGCCCGGCTGCCGGCGCCGGTGGGAAGTGCTGGGTCCCTTCGAGCTGGCGGAGGGGGACGCCACGTACCGCGTGTCGCCCGCGGGCGACCTGGCGCTCGCGGTCACCCTGGTGCATGCGGAGCCGGTGATCGGCCGGCAGCGGGCGGACTACCGGGGCGCGCCGGGCGAGTTCGCGCGGGAGATCGCGCCGGCCCGCACCTATGGCTTCCTGGCGGAGGTCGAGGCCCTGCGGGCCCGCGGACTCCTCGCCGGCGCCACCAGCGAGGCGGCGATCGTGCTCAGCGACACGGCGCCGCTCAACACGTCGCTGCGGTGGCCCGAGGAGTTCGCCCGGCACAAGCTGGGCGACCTGCTGGGCGACCTGGCGCTGCTCGGGGGCCCGCTCCGGGCCCGGGTGGAGGCGGAGCGCCCCAGCCACCGGGGCAACGTAGCCTGCGCCCGGGCCATCGCGGCCCGCGGCCGATTCGTCGAGGAGGAGTGATGGACGTCACGAAGATCCAGGAGCTGCTCCCGCACCGCTATCCGTTCCTGCTGGTGGACCGGATCCTCGAGGTGCAGGGAACCCAGAAGATCATCGGGCTCAAGAACGTGACCGTCAACGAACCGTTCTTCCAGGGCCACTTTCCCGGCCATCCGATCATGCCCGGCGTGCTGATCGTCGAGGCGATGGCCCAGACCGGCGGACTGCTCCTCATGGAGCGGGTGACCGAGCGGGAAAACAAGGTGGTCTATTTCATGGCCCTGGACGCGGTCAAGTTCCGCAAGCCGGTGGTGCCGGGGGACCAGCTCCGGATGGAGGTGGAGATGCTCCAGTTCCGGGGCAAGATCGCCCGGATGAAGGGGGTGGCCACGGTGGATGGGCAGGTCGTCACGGAGGCGGAGATGATGGCCTGCGTGGTGGACAAGTGACCCTGGCGGCCGTGCACCCGACCGCCGTGGTGGACCCGGGGGCGGAGCTGGGGCACGAGGTACAGGTCGGTCCCTATGCGGTCATCGGCCCCCAGGTGCAGGTCGGGGACGGATGCGTGCTGGGACCGCACGCGGTGCTGGAGCGCAACGTCCGTCTCGCGGCGGGAGTCAGCGTCGCTGCCGGCGCGGTGCTCGGCGGACCCCCGCAGGACATTCGGTACCGGGACGAAGAGACATGGGTCGACGTCGGCCCGGGCACCGTCATCCGCGAGCACACGACCATCAACCGCGCCACCGCGGCCAGCGGCATCACCCGCGTCGGGGCGGGCTGCTTCCTCATGTCCTACGTGCACGTGGCCCACGACTGC
>JAEUJI010000212.1 GCA_016794805.1 Gemmatimonadota bacterium | reverse complement strand
CATCAACACTGCACCCCGCACCGCACACCTCCAATCGCCCAATCGCCCAATCGCCCAATCGCCCAATCGCCCATCGCCAATCTACCCACTCTTGGCCCCACGCCGGTTCAACGTTAGTGTTGGAGCACCCCATGACACGCTTCGAGACGCCGCGGGTTGCCGTGGTCGGGGCCGGAGAGATCGGCCGGGGCTGGGCCGCGCTCGCCATCGCGGCGGGCTGGCCGGTCACGATCTACGACGCCGACGCCGACACCCTGGCGCCCGCCGCGGACGCCATCGCCGATCGGGTGGTGGCGCTGCTGCGCGCCCGGCGCGCGGACCCCGGCGTGGCCGAGGCGGCGCTCAACCAGATGGTGGTGGGGCGGAGCCTGCTGCAGGCGGTGTCGGACGCCGACTGGATCATCGAGGCCGTGCCCGACGACCTGCAGGTCAAGCTCAAGGTGCTGCAGCTCGCCGAGCAGGTGGCGCGGCTGGCCGCGATCCTCACCAGCAGCGCCAGCGGCTTCGGCCCCACCCACCTGGGCAGCCGGCTGGAACGCCCCGAGCGGTTCCTGGTGGCGCACCCGCTGGATCCCGTCGAATACATGCCGCTGGTCGAGCTGGTCCCCAGCCCCCGCACCGATCCCGAGGTGGTGGAGGACATCCGCTTCTGGCTCAGCATGCTGGGGCGGGCGCCGATCGTCCTGCGGAAGGAGGTGCCGGGGAACATCGCGGCGCGGCTCACCGCGGCGCTCTGGCGGGAATGCATCCAGCTGGTCGTGGACGGGGTGCTGGACGTGGAGGACGTGGACCGCGCGGTGACGGTGGGACCGGCCCTCGGCTGGGCGGCGACCGGGCCGCACCTGCAGCAGCACCTGGCCGCCCACCGCTACGGCCTGGAGCTCTACCTCTCCAACCTGTTCTCCGCCAACGAACCGATCTGGGGCTCCCTGGCGGAGTGGAAGCACCTCAATCCCGAGGACCAGAAGCGGCTGATCAAGCTGATCGACCGCGCCTACTCCCAGCATTCCCCCGAGCTGCGGGAAGCCCGCGACGCGCGGCTGATTCGGTTGCTGGAAGCGATTCGGGAGTAGGCGGTAACGACGGTAACGACGGTACCGTCGCTACCGTCTAAAGGGATGCTCCACCGCGAAGTAGAGAAACACGGCATCCTCCCCGCGGGTCGGTCCCACCCCGATGGTGTAGGCCACTCCCGGCACCACCTGCCAGTCACCCGCCAGATTGAATGACCACCGCACCCCCGGGTTGAGCCAGGCTTCTTCCCCCGCAGTGGTGCGCCCATCCCCGATCACGTCATCCCCGCGGCTCCAGATTCCCTCCACCAGCAGGTTGAGCCTCGGGTGCAGCGACCAGATCAGGCTGCCCCCCAGGCCGAGCTCGAGGGTGGTCGCGGCGTCGCCGGCGGGATTTTCCGCCCGGGGCACGATGGTGCCGATGACGTTGGCCACCGCCGTCAGCCGGGGCGCGAAGTTCCAGGCGACCGGCAGCGCCGCCTGCATCCCGAAGCCGCCGGCGCCCCGCCCCGCCCGGGCCGAGCCGGTGGGCAGCAGCGCCGACAGTCGCGGACTCATGGCCAGCGCATGCTCGGCGCTTCCCAGGAGCTGCAGCCGGTAGTGGAGCATCACGTCGCCCAGGCCGGTGCCACCCGCGCCTTGCACCGGCACGGTGTAGCTGAGCTGATGCCGGATGCCCCCGAGCGGCCACTCCTGGGTGAAGGCGGAGCCCCACTCCCCGGCCCGGTGGTGGGCAAAGGTGGCGATATGGTGCACCACCCCCGGCTCCTGGTTGTACGCCTCCTCGATCATGAAGCTGTTGTCCTGGATGATCTTCTCCTGCGCCGCAACGGGGGCGGCGGGAGGCGAGAGCAGGAGCCCCGCGGCCAGGAGGGCCGCACCACGAAGCGCGATGGGTGACATCATGCGAGGGATCCCGGCAGCGAGCAGAGGAGCATGAGGGCGAGTTCGTTGGCGATCACCTGGTCCCGCTTCCCGATCCGGAGCCGGACCGGGCCGGCGAAGGGCTCGCGGGCCACCACCTTGACCCTTGCGCCGGGCACCAGCCCCGCCCCGCTCAGGTAGCGCAGCCGGTCCGACTGGCTGGTGTGGACCCGCCGGATCTCCGCTTCCTGCCCCACCGGCACGTCGGCGAGGGGGACGTAGACCATCTCCGCGAGGCTGCCGTCGGGGCCGGGGATCGGATCGCCGTGGGGATCCTCGAGCGGGTCGCCGAGGACCTTGGCCATCCGCTCCACCAGGGTGTCGGAGACGGCGTGCTCCAGCCGCTCGGCCTCGTCGTGGACGGTATCCCAGGTGTACCCCAGGTGGGCCACGAGGTAGGCCTCGATCAGGCGGTGACGGCGGAGCATCCGGAGCGCTACCCGGCGGCCGTCGGCGGTGAGGGTCACCCCCCGGTACGGCGCGTGATCCAGCAGCCCCTGCTCCGCCAGCCGGCGGATCATCCCGCTGACCGAGGCGGGAGCCAGGTCCAGCGCCTCCGCCAGCTGGTTGGTGCCCGCCGCCTCGCCATCCGCGGTCAGGTGGTAGACCGCCTTGAGGTAGTCCTCGGCGGAGCGGGTCAGGGTGTCACGCGAGAGGTCGGCCGTCATGCGGGGCTCCGGGGCGAGAGGGCACGCAATCCGTTGGCGATGACCAGCAGGCTGGCTCCCATGTCGGCGGCGACGGCCATCCAGAGCGTCGCCTGCCCGAGGAGGGCGAGGACCAGGAACACCGCCTTGAGCCCGAGGGCGAAGACGATGTTCTGGCGGATGAGGGCGAGGGTGAACCGGCTGTGGCGCACCGCCGGCGCCAGCAGGCCCAGGTCGTCGCCCATGAGGGCGATGTCCGCGGTCTCGAGCGCGGCGTGGGTGCCGGCGGCGCCCATCGCGATACCGACGGTGGCGGCGGCCAGCGCGGGGGCGTCGTTGACGCCGTCTCCCACGACGCCCACCCGGGCCCCGGCGGCCTCGAGCTCCCGCACCGCCGCGTGCTTCTCCTCCGGCAGCAGCCGGGCCCGGACCTCGGTGATCCCCACCTCCGCGGCGACGGCGCGGGCGACGGTCTCGCTGTCGCCGGTGAGCATCACGATCCTCCCGATCCCCGCCTGGCGGAGCGCCGCGACCGCGCCCGCGGCCCGGGGGCGCACCCGATCGGCCACGGCGAGGACGCCCAGCGGGCGGGTGCCGTCGGCCACGAGGATGGCGGTGCGGCCATTCGACTCGAGGCGATCGAGCAGGGCGTGCACGTCATCGCGGCAGGCGCCGACCTCGTCGCAGAGGCGGCGGTTCCCCAGCACCAGCTCCCGGCCCTCGACGCTGCCCCGCGCGCCCCAGCCGGGCAGCGCCCGGAACCCGGACGCCTCGGCAAAGGCGAGGCCCCGCGCCGTCGCGGCCGCGGCGATGGCCTGGCCCACCGGGTGTTCGGAGTGGCGCTCCACCGAGCCGGCCAGGCGAAGCAGCTCGCCCTCCGCGAGGCCATCCACCGGAATCACCTCGGTGATGGCGGGCTTGCCCTCGGTGAGGGTCCCGGTCTTGTCGAAGGCGATGGCATCCACCCGCGCCAGCGCCTCGAGCCGGGCGCCGCCCTTGATCAGCACCCCACGCCGGGCCGCGCCGGCGAGGGCGCTCACCAGCGTCACCGGCGTGGAGATGACCAGCGCGCAGGGGCAGGCGATCACCACCATGGCGAGCGCGCGGTAGAGCCACTCCTGCCAGGGGCCCGCGCCGGCCAGCGGGGGGATCACCGCAATCAGGGCCGCCAGCGCCAGGACCGCCGGGGTGTACACCCGGGCGAAGCGGTCGATCAGGCTCTGCACCGGCGCCCGCGCCGCCTGGGCATCCTCCACCGCGTGCAGGATGCGCGCGAGGGTGGTGTCCTCCGCCCGCGCGGTGGTGCGCACCTCGAGCAGGCCGTGGCCGTTGATGGTGCCGGCGAAGACCCGCGCCCCGGGGCCCTTGTCGGCCGGGACCGACTCGCCGGTGATGGGCGCCTCGTTGAGGGCGGAGTGCCCGCTGAGGATCACGCCGTCGAGGGCGACCCGCTCCCCCGGCCGCACCCGGATCCGTTCGCCGAGCTTCACCTGCGCCACCGGAACCACCTGATCGCCGCCGAGGCGGATCACCTGGGCCTCCGGCGGGGAAAGCTGCAGCAGCGCGCCGATGGAGCGCCGCGCGCGGCCCACCGCCCACTCCTCGAGCAGCAGCGCCACCGCAAAGAGGAAGAGCGCCGAGGCCCCCTCCCCCCACTCGCCGATCAGCGCGGCGCCCAGCGCCGCGATGGACATCAGCGCATGCATGTCGGGAGAGAGCCGGCGGAGGGCGCGGAGCCCGCGGGGCACCACGTACCAGCCGCCGGCGATCATCGCCGCGGCGAGGAGCCCGATCGAGAGCGGGCGGGCGCCGGCGAACCAGTCGGCCCCGAGCCCGGCGGCGAGCAGCAGTCCCGAGAGCACCGCGGCGCGGAGCGGACCGACGGGGCGGGTGTCCTCCGGGCCGTCGGGGCGCACCGGGTAGCCGGCGTCGGCGAGCAGCCGGGCGATCTCCCCGCGCGACGGCCCGTTCTCCGGCAGCCGCACCCGCACCTCGCCCTTGAGCACGTCCACCTGCACCTCCTCCACCCGGCCGGCGGCGGTGAGGGTGCGGCTGATGGTCGCGGCGCAGCTGGGGCAATCGATGCCCGAGACCCGGAAGAGGAGCGCGGTGCTCACGTCACCAGCCGCCAGACCTGCGCCACCAGGAAGCAGAGGGTGAAGCCGAGCACGAGGGGCAGCGCCACCGAGAGCACCGTCCAGCGGGTACTGCCGGTTTCCTTGTAGATGGTATAGATGGTGGTGCTGCACGGATTATGGAGCAGCGAGAAGAGCATCAGGTTGATGCCGGTGAGCGCCGTCCACCCGGCGCCCTTGAGCAGGGCGGCCACCTGCAGCTGGCTGTCGAGCTCGAACATCACCCCGTCCCCGGGGCCGACCCCCGCCACCCGCGCGGTCAGGACGGTGAGCATGAGCACCGTCGGGATGACGATCTCGTTGGCCGGGATGGCCACGACGTACGCCAGCAGGATCACCCCGTTGAGGCCGATGAGCAGGCCGAACGGATCCAGGGCGCCGACGGCGTGCTCCGCCAGGCTGAGGCCGCCCACCTGCACGTTGCCGATGAGCCAGATCACCGCGCCGGCCGGCGCCGCGAACACCACCGCGCGCCACAGCACGATGAGCGTCCGGTCGATCAGCGAGGTGTAGAGGGTGCGGAGGATGCTGGGCGGCCGGTAGGGCGGCAGCTCGAGGCTGAAGGTCGTCGCCTCGCCCCGGAGCACGGTGCGGGTGAGGAGCCAGGAGGAGAGGAACATCATCAGGATGCCGAGCACCGCCACGCCCACCACCGCCGAGGCGGAGGCGAGTCCCGCCAGCGCCGGGGGCGCGACCGCGCCGACGAAGATCGAGGCGATGAGAATCTGCGTCGGCCAGCGGCCGTTGCAGAGGGAGAAGTTGTTGGTGATGATCGCCACCAGCCGCTCCCGCGGGCTGTCGATCACCCGGGTGGCCACCACCCCCGCCGCGTTGCAGCCGAAGCCCATGCACATCGTGAGCGCCTGCTTGCCGTGGGCGCCGGCGCGGCGGAACATCGCGTCCAGGTTGAACGCCACCCGCGGCAGGTAACCGAAGTCCTCGAGCAGGGTGAAGACCGGGAAGAAGATCGCCATCGGGGGCAGCATCACGCTGATGACCCAGGCGGTGGCGAGGTACACCCCGTCGAACAGGAAGCCGTTGATCCACCCCGGGAGCCCGACGGCCGCGCCCAGCCCCTTGAGCCAGGGATGGGCCTGGTCGATCAGCAGGTCGGCCAGCATGGCGGAGGGGACGTTGGCCCCGGCGATGGTGAGCCAGAAGACCACCGTGAGGATCAGCAGCATCAGCGGGAAGCCGAAGGTCCGGCTGGTGAGCAGCCGGTCCAGCTTCCGGTCGAAGTCGAACTTGGCGCGCCGTACGCCGCGGAGCTCCACCCGCCCCGCAATCTGCTCCGAGGCGCGGTAGAGTCCCTCCGCCAGGCTGTCCTCGAAGCTGGGCTTGAGCCGCCAGCGCAGGGCATTGACCGTCTCCAGCAGCGCCGCGCCCAGCTCCGGGCTGGCCACCCGCACCGCCCCCGCGCCCTCATCGCCCAGCACCCCCTCGGCGATGCCGGACTCGATCCGCTGGTCTCCCTGGAGCAGCCGGAGCGCGACCCAGCGGGCGTTGGGAAGCCCCGGGAACGCCGCCGTGACCGCCGGGACGACTTCCCGGAGCACCGTATCCACCTCGGGGGGATAGGCCTCCACCCGGAACGGGGTGGTGGCGCGCTCTCCCTTGGCGACCGCGAGCATGGCATCGAGCAGCGCGGGAATCCCCTCGCCGCTGCGCGCTGAAGCCGCGACCACGGGCACGCCGAGCTCGCGCTCCAGCTTGGCGGGGTCAACCGCGATGCCGTGGCGCCGGGCCTCGTCCATCAGGTTGAGGCAGATGACCACCCGATCGGTGATCTCGAGGATCTGGAGCGTCAGGTGCAGGTTGCGCTCGAGCCGGGTGGCGTCGAGCACCACCACCGTGACGTCGGGCCCGCCGAAGAGCAGGAAGTCGCGCGCCACCTCCTCGTCGGTGCTGCCCGCCTGCAGGCTGTAGGTGCCCGGCAGGTCCACCAGCCGGATCTTCCGGCCGCCGTGCTGGAATACTCCTTCGGCCCGGGAGACGGTCTTGCCCGGCCAGTTGCCGGTGTGCTGCCGGAGCCCGGTGAGCGCGTTGAACACGGTGCTCTTGCCGGTGTTCGGATTGCCGGCCAGCGCCACCAGGAAGTCGTGACGGCCGGCGCGGCTCTGCAGCTGGACCAGCTGCTGGCCCTTGCCCGGGCGCGGAAGGGTGGGAGCGCTCATCTCAGGATGCCGCCTGCGCGAGCCGCGGTTCCACCTGGATCAGCTCCGCCTGGGTCCGGCGCAGGGCGATGAGCGCGCCCCGGATGTTGTAGGCCACCGGATCGCCGCCGGGGCTCGCGTATTCGACCGTGATCAGGGTGCCGGGCACGACGCCGAGATCGAGCAGGCGGCGGCGCTGCGGCCCCTGGCAGGCGGCGGAGATGCGGACCACCTGGGCGGCCTCGCCCGGCGCGAGGCCGGCCAGCGTGCCGTGCACCCGCTCGTCCAGCTGGTCGCCCGGCGCCAGCGGGACGGCGGTGATCTGGTCCCCGACCACCCGGGGCAGGACGTGCACCCGGCCATCGAAGCGGAACCGCACCCCCTGGGGGTCGCTCTCCAGCACCCGGAGTCCCACGCCGGGCCGGAGGCCGAGCGCCAGCAGCCGCTCGAAGGGCTCGCGGGGCTCGTCCTCGAGGTGGATGACCCGCACCGCCTGGCCCGCGGCGAAGGCCGGGAGCGCGCGGCCATCGGCGGCCGGCAGCTCGCCGGTGCTGGTGGGGATGGGATCGCCGTGGGGGTCATAGCGGGGATTGCCCAGGGTGGCGGAGAGCCGCTCCGCCTCTGCGGCGGAGATGGCGTGCTCCCGCCGCTCCGCCTCCTCATGCCAGTCCGCCGGCGCCATCCCGGTCTGGTCCGCCAGGTAGCGCTCCAGCAGCCGGTGGGTGCGCACCATGCGCAGGGCGTACTCGCGCCCGGCGGGAGTGAGGGAGAGCCGCCCCCCCTCGCTCGTGGCCAGTCCCTGGTCCACCAGCCGCTCCACCAGTCGCATGGCGTGGCCGCGCCCCACCTCCAGCGCGCCGGCCAGGCTCTCGACGGTGGCGGGCCGGGTCCCTTCGTCCATCTGCCGCACCTGCTTGAGGGCATCCTCGAGCCAGACCCGCTCGGTCATCCGGTAGAGGCGCACCCAGCGGGCGATCACCCCCCGGCGCGGCCAGAGCAGCACCGCGGCCACGGCGACGAGGACGAAGAAGACCGCGAGGGCGGCGATGGGCGAGACCGGCGGCACAGCGGGAACCTGCACGGGCACTCCGGAGATAGGCTGGAGCAAATAGTTATTTCGTGTATACGAAATGTCAAGGGCGGCGCTGCCGCCGCGGGGTGAGGTGGCCGGTCAGAGCAGTTCGAGGAGGGGGGTGAGGATCCGCTCGGTCAGGCCCCACACCACCCCCTGGGAGAGGTGGTAGGCGGGAAAGGTGCGGTCTTCCCCGCGGAGGAAGAGGGTGGTGTCGCGGTAGATGGTCGGGTCGCGCAGTTCGGCGAGCGGCACCCAGAACGCCTCCGCCACCTCGGAACTCGGCGCGACCGGGGGCCGCTCCGGCAGGGCAAAGACATAGGGCCGGACGATGATCAGCCGGGGGAGCGGCGTCCGGGGCCAGACATCATCGAGCACCCCGATGAGCTGGTCCCGCGCCAGCACGCAGCCGACTTCCTCGACGGTCTCCCGCATGGCGGTGGCGCAGAGATCGGCGTCGTCCACCGCGTCCAGCCGTCCCCCCGGCAGCCCGAGGTGGCCCGACCAGGGGTCGCCGGCCCGTTCGGCCCGGCGGATCAGGAGGACGGCATCGGGATTGGGGGTGATGATGACGGCGACGGCGGCGCGCTGCTGGTCGGGGTCGTCGTCGGGCCCTGCGAGCGGCGGCCGGCTCGATAGCGCGGAGGCGAGCCGGAGATGCAGCGACATCAGTGGCAGCCGCACCCGCCTCCGCCACAACCTCCGCCCCCGCCGCCGCCAGTGATCTTCGGCGGGCCCAGGGTGGAGAGGTTGAAATCGGAGTGGCCGCTGGCCTGGCGGGCCGGCGCCGACATCCGGCGCTCGACCTTGCGGCTGTCGCAGCCGGGGCAGGCGACCCGGGTCTCGCCGCGGACCAGGCGCTCGAAGTCCTTGCCGCAGGCGGGACAGTGGTATTCGTAGATGGGCATGGAGGAAATATAGGCGATTGGGCGATTGGGCGATTGGGCGGTTGGGCGGTTGGGCGGTTGGGCGATTGGGCGATTGGGCGATTGGGCGATTGGGCGATTGGGCGGTCAACGCTAATCGCCTAATCGCCTAATCGCCCAATCGTCTATCCCCCTCCCTACGGACAGACACTCCCGGTCCAGGTCCCCTGGTCGGAGCTGTTGGGATCGTTCCAGGTGCCGGATACGTTGGACCCGTTGCGGCTGCCGGTGGCGAGGACCTGCTGGGTGCCGGGGAAGAGCACGGTGATGTTGCCGCCGCCGATGCTCCCGTCGAGGGGAAGGTTGGTGCCGCTCAGGGAGGAGATGGCCTGTCCCAGGATCTTGTTCCCGTCCACCACGAAGTTCCACAGCCCCTGGTCATCGCCGGTGTAGCTCCCGCAGAAGGCGGTGGCGCTGCCATCGGACTTGGCGGAGACGAAGGTCCCCTGGGTGGCCGGCCCGGTG
>JAEUJI010000283.1 GCA_016794805.1 Gemmatimonadota bacterium | reverse complement strand
GGTCCGAGTCCGCGGGACGGCGCTCTCTAACAGGCGTATGGACTTGTCGCCGCGCGGCCAGGCGGTAGCTTGGAGGAGGCGCCGCGAGCCGCGCGGCGCAAGTCATACGCAGCACGTTAGGCCACGACGTGACTCTATGCGACCACTCCCAAGCGTTGTCACACTCGTCGCGCTACTCTGCTGCCACACTAGCAGCACACAATCAATGCCAACGCCTCCCCACGCATGGGCCCTCGCGGTGCAGGACGCCCACCGCCGCGGTATCTACCCATCGGCGGCCTCTCTCTTGACCGGATCCCTAGCTGAGGCCCCTACCCGACACCGGTTGCTTGCCCTGCTCGGGCCCGCTGGACTCCGCGCCCTAGACGAGGCGGCCGAGTCTCTCGTTGCAACCCCGCTCAGCATTCGTCCGCCGAGCCATGAACTCCGTGCGCTGGCGCAGCTCAGTGACTCCGTGATACCGAGCGCCCCGCTCGGACTTCGTAGCCTCTGGGCCTTGATGGCCGAGCCCACCGCCCCCCCGCCCGAAGCGCCGCCAACCCCTGCAGACCTCCAGGCGGCCGATGAGCTGTACCGCGGGCTAGCCGCAGTGGTTGACTCCACCGACCCTCATGAACTGGCCAGTATTCCCGATATTCGCATCCTCGACTGGATCGGCACCGACCCCCCTCCCCAGCCTCAACTCGTGGGGGGGACTTGGAACACAGTGCGCGCCCTCCTGCTCCAACACCAAGTCCGACGAGCCTCACTCCTAGAGTGATCAGCAGCGTGGCCTAACAAGCGCATGGACCAGTCGTGGCGCGGCCGACCACTGGTTGCAGGCTGGCACGACCGGCCCTGCCGCGGTAAGTTCTCCACATCTAGCCGCGCCACGCTGGTCATGCGCGGGCGTTAGGTGGCTGATACCGGCTCGTTTCGGGTGAGATCCCCGTCGAGCCGTTCTTGTTGGTGGCATATGGGACGGGCTGCCGGCCCAGGCCGCGGAGTGGACCGGCTGGCATCCCACGGCGCGCCCGCCCTGCCCCAGTTTCCAAGGCGCTCCCCTCGATCGGGAGGGACGCTCGCCCGCCCAGGGTCCGGCCCGACCGGCGGCCCGCTGGCCGGACCACGGCAGGCCAGGATCACGAGGGCCGCCGCCCGGGCCTCGGTCGGGGCGCCGCTGAGCTCCCCGTGGGGTGTGGCAGGCCGGTCCGGGGTGGGGCTGAGCCGCGTGGTCGCCAGGCTCCTCGGCCCGGCCCGCCAGGGCGGGGTCGCTGGGGGGGGCCGGCCACCATCCCGCGGCACCACCTAACAAGCGCATGGACCCGGTCGGGGCGCGGCCGTCGGTTGTCGCAGGGCTGGCACCACCGGCCGTCGTCCCGTAAGTTTCCCAGACCGCGCCGCTGCCCCGCAGGTCATGCGCGGGCGTTAGGTGGCAGCAGCACCTGGTTTACGGCAGTCACGCGGAGTGGCCCATGACCCAGCGTCCATTCCCAGCCAGGGAGCTCTCCCTGTCGAGCGTCGACGACGCATCTGCACGTCCGGTGATTCGCCTTCTAGACCTTGTCCTATCCGAAGCAATACGCGCGGGGGCCCACACGCTTGAGTTCCGAGCCGCCAACGATTCCGGCCTCGTGCTCTGGGACCAGGACGGCGCTCTCACCCAGCGCATGCGTCTCCCCGCCGACGCGCACTCGCGCCTGATGGGACGCCTGAAGGCCTTGCTCGGCCATGCCCCCGGATCTCCGGGCCCGTTCGAGGGAGCCCTATCGATCGCCGCCGAGGGCCTCGCCGCACACCTAGACGTTCGCATAGCCACGGAGTCCGGCGGGAGTGCGGGCGCCACCATCCGGATTCTGCACGACACCGACCCTCATCA
>JAEUJI010000260.1 GCA_016794805.1 Gemmatimonadota bacterium | reverse complement strand
CCAATCGCCTATTCGCCCAACCGCCTAACCGCCCAACCGCCTAACCGCCTAACCGCCTAACCGCCTACCCCCGCCGCCGCACCACCTCCCGCACGATCAGCTCCCCGTGCCCCCGCGCGTTCTCGATGAAGAGCCGGTTGGCGTCCTTGCCGCTCGCGATCACCCCCGCCAGGAAGCAGCCGGGGACCGGGGTCATCATGGTGGCCTCATCGTGGGCGGCCACGCCCGTCTCCTGATCCACCGGGACGCCCAGGTGCTCCAAGAGCGTGGTGTCGGCGTGGTAGCCCGTCATGGCGAGCACCGCGTCTGCGGGGAGCGGGAAGCGCCGACCATCCGCCAGCGATTCCACCTGTACCTCACTCGGCGTGATGCCGACGACCCGGCACCGCCACCAGGCCCTGATGCTTCCTTCCTTGACGCGGTTGGTGATGTCCGGCAGCACCCACGGCTTCACCACCGGGTCGAACCCCTCCGCCACGTGCACCAGCGCCACCCGGGCCCCTGCCCGCCAGCACTCGAGCGCCGCATCCACCGCGCTGTTCCCCGCCCCGATGACGATCACATCCTGGTGCCAGTGCCGGTGCCCCTCCATGAAGTAGTGCGAGACGTGCGGCAGATCCTCCCCCGGCACGCCGAGCAGGTTGGGCCAGTCGTAGTAGCCGGTGGCGAATACCACGTTGGCCGCCTGGTAGACTGCCTGCTCGTGCCGCCGCCGCACCTGCACCTCGAACCCGCCCGCGGGGAGCGCGCGGACGGCGGTGACTTCCTCGCCCGGCCGGGCATCGAGCCCGAAGTGCTCCGTCACCCGGCGGTAGTAGAGCAGTCCGTCCCGCCGGGTGGGCTTCTCCTGGGCGGTGATGAACGGCACCCCGCCGATCTCGATCTTCTCGGGCGTGGAGAAGAAGGTCATGCCGAGGGGATAGCGCTCGATGGTGGAGACCACGGTGCGGCGGTCGAGCAGGATGCAGGGGACGCCCGCCTGCCGGGCGGCGACACCGACGGCGAGCCCGCAGGGGCCGGCGCCGATCACCAGCAGTTCGGTTGCCTCAGGCATCGGGGCAGGCCCCCGGCGGACGCCGGCGCACTCAGGAGACGCCGATGATCTGGTCGCGGCGGGTGCCCACGCTGACGAACCGGATCGGCGCCCCGGAGAGGTCCTGCAGGCGGTCCAGGTACGCCCGGGCCTCCGGCGGGAGGTCCGCCAGCTTCCGGGCGCCGGTGGTCGGCTTGCGCCACCCCGGGAGCAGTTCATAGCGGGGCTTCACCCGCTCCAAGGTCCGGATGTCGGAGGGCATCTCCTGGCAGGGATCGCCGTCCAGGGCGTAGTCGGTGCCCACCGGGATCTCGGCGAAGGTGTCGAGCACGTCCAGCTTGGTCACCGCGAGCCCGGTGAGTCCGTTGATCCGCACCGAGTAGCGCACCACGGTGGCGTCAAACCAGCCGCAGCGGCGCGGCCGCCCGGTGGTGGCGCCGAACTCCCCGCCCAGCTTGCGCAGCTCCTCCTCAACCCCCGGCTCCGCCTGGGTAGGCAGCGGCCCATTCCCCACCCGCGTGGTATAGGCCTTCACCACGCCGAGCACCTCGTCGATCGCGGTGGGCCCCACCCCGGCGCCGATCGCGGCGCCGCCGGCGGTGGTGTTGGAGGAGGTCACGAAGGGATACGTCCCATGGTCCACATCGAGCAGGGCGCCCTGCGCCCCCTCGAGCAGCACCCGCCGCCCCTCCTTGAGGGCCTTGTGGACGATGCACCCGGCATCGCCGGCCATCGGGAGCAGCCGCGGCGCGATGCGCTCCAGCAGGTCGTGGTGCTCCCGCTCGGAGGCCAGTTCACTGCTCCCCATCATCGCCAGCAGCTGGTTGGCCCGCGCCACCCGCTCGGAGAGCAGGGCCTTGGCGGACGCGAGGTGCCGCAGGTCCCCGATCCGCACCCCGCGCCGGCCGATCTTGTCCTCGTACGCCGGCCCGATCCCCCGGCCCGTGGTGCCGATGTTCTGGCTCTTCTCATGGGCCTTGTCCAGCAGCTTGTGGTAGGGGAGCACCAGGTGGGCCCGGTCGGAGAGCACGATCCGGCCCCGGGTGTTCACCCCCTTGGCGGTCAGCGCGTCCAGCTCGGTGAAGAAGGTCTCGGGGTCCAGCACCACGCCGTTGCCCACGATGCAGGTCGTCTGGTCGTGGAGAATGCCGGACGGGATCTGGTGCAGGATGAACTGCGCCTCCCCGATCCACACGGTGTGGCCCGCGTTGGCGCCGCCCTGGTAGCGGACCACGTAATCGGCCCGTTCGGCCAGCACGTCCACCAGCTTGCCCTTGCCCTCGTCACCCCACTGGGCCCCGACGACAACGACGCAGTGCGTCTTTGGATTGAACATGGTCTCTCGGCGGCACGGCGGTGCCACGGCTCGGCCGGAGCCGGTTCCGCCGCTTGGTCAGGTCCGGAAAATGAAAAAGCCCCCTGCGGGGGCTCCGGTGCATCCTCTGGCTAAAGCTAGGCGGGGCGGTTCGAAAGTCAACGCAGCCCGGCCAGGGCGCGGCCGACCCGGAGCGCCGTCTCCAGGCCCAGGTCCTCCCCCGTATCCCGCGGGGTGTGGAGCCGGCCCAGGTCACTCC